>DATDHT010000122.1:0-15610 GCA_036521435.1 Roseiarcus sp. | reverse complement strand
CGCTACATTTATGCAAGCGGCGACAATCCCTCTGCGGCGCGCAATGCGGGCGTCCCTCTGCGCCCGCTCATCGTCTCCCAATATGTGATCACGGCGCTCATCGCCTATGCGGCCGGCCTCGTCATGGCGGCGACGTCGGACGGCATGAGCACCCGGGTCTATAACTCGACCATGATCTACGACGTGCTGCTCGTCGTGGTGCTCGGCGGCATCGGCCTCAGCGGCGGGCGCGGGAGCGTGCGCAATGTGCTCGTCGGCACGCTGCTCATCGGCGTGCTCCTCGACGGCATGACGATCCTGGACATTCCCTATGTCGAGCAGAACCTGATCAAGAGCGTGATCCTGTTGGCCGCCATTGTGATCGACAGTTTCGTGAACCCTCGCGACGAGCAGACCGCTCAGCAGGAACAGGGGGACATCTAGCGTAAAAGACCGAAGTGGTTAGAAAGGGAGGATCAGATGAAACTGGGAATGGTGCTTGCCCTCGCGCTTGGCCTCGTGTTTGCCGGCGGCGCGCAGGCGGAAGAAAAAGGTCTCGACAACCACGCCAAACGGGACCCCTATTACGAGAAGCTCAAGGGCAAGAAGGTTCTGTTCGTTCCCCTGGCGATGGGCTTTGACCTTACGGAGGGCTGGGCCGCGATCATGCGGCGGCAGGCCAAGGATCTTGGCTATACATTTGAGATTCGAGATCCGAACTGGAGCACGGACGCCGGGACGCGCGCCATAACCGACGCGATTGCGCAGAAGCCGGATCTCCTTATTGTTCACAATCCGGACCTCCAATCCTACGCGAAGCTTGAGCAGCGCGCGGTCCAAGCGGGCATCAAGGTGCTGCAGGTTAACCTCGAGACGGTCAATCCAACGGACACTTACGTCGGCGCGGACTGGGTGAAGGTTGGCCTGATCGAGGCGCAGGCGCTCGTCGACCATTGCGGCAAGGCGTCTGGCAAGTCGGGGAAGGTCGCTATTCTCGAGGGCCAGCCTACAGCGGCCTCCAACCTCTATGAACTCTACGCCTACTACCACGTCTTCGCCGACCACCCAGAGATCCAGGTCGTCGCCGATCAGGCCGCCACCTATGATCCCGCGAAGGCCCGGGCGATCACCGAAACCGTGCTGCAACAGCACCCTGACCTCTGCGGCATCGTCGGCAATTGGGACAACCAGGATGTGGGCGCGGGCGCGGCGGTTGAGGCAGCTGGCAAATCCGGACAGGTGTTCATCGTGACATCGGGCGGCGGAAGCAAAACTGGCTGCGATAACATCAGCAAAGGCTTGCTCAGCGAGATCGTCAGCTACGACGTGCCGCTGCAAGGCGATGCGCTCAATCAGGCGATCGTCGAGCTGCTACTCTCTCCGGCGAAAGCAGGGGCGGTCCAGACGACGTATTTCACGCCGCTTACGCTGCAGACGAAGGACACGATCTCCCCTCGCCAGTGCTGGACCCTCGATGATCTCAAATAAGGGATTTCATCCTGGACGCCAGCATGGGTCGATCCATTGACGCAACGCGTCGGGAACGTGCTGACTCAACTGCGTTATCGATATTTCCCCGATCACCTGATCGGGGAAATATTGACCAAGCGCTGGATCGACAACGCGATCCCTTTCCTCGTTCTTCTCGTCGCAATTGTTGTTTTCGGGATTTTGCTCCCGGGCTTCTTGACGATCAACGGCCTCAGCGATCTTGGAAGGCAGTTCGCGGAGTTCGGCCTGATCGTGCTCGGGCTGACGATTGTGATGATCTCGGGCGGGATCGATCTGTCCGTCGCATCGGTCTACACGCTCGCCGTTCTTCTTTCGCTTATTTGCGTGAATGTGGAGGGCTGGCCAGTCGGCCTGAGTTTCCTCGCGGTTATGGCGCTTGGCGTCGTTTGCGGTTCGATCAACGGTTATCTGATCGGCTATCTGCGACTTCGCGCCTTCCTGACGACGCTTGTCACCCTCATCATCTTCCGATCGATCTACGACATTGTTTTCTTGCGAACATCGACCGCTATCATTTCGAGCCTCTCCGATTCCGACCTCTGGACTTTCATCGGCGAGGGAACTGTCCTTGGCGTCCCCTTCACGCTTGTCGTAACCGCCGTGATCGCAATCGCGTGGCATATTGTCCTGTCGCGGACCCGGCCCGGATGGCGGTTGACCGCGGTCGGCGGCGCCAGGCGCTCGGCCTACAACGCGGGCATCAAGGTGCGGCGTACCGTATGCGCGGCCTATATCTGGTCATCGGTGTTGAGCGCGCTCGCAGGCTTCCTCTTCGCTGCACGCATCGGCAGCACAGGCGCCGACACGGGTGTAGGGCTGGAAGTGTCCGCTCTTACCGCCGCGGTGCTGGGCGGCAATTCGCTCGGCGGGGGCCGAGGGTCTGTCGCCAAGGCAGTCATGGGCGCCCTGTTGGTGCTCATCGTGACGGACAGCCTTACAAGTTTCGGGGTGTCCGGGCCGGTGAACTCGACGGTGCTGGGTTGCGTGCTGATCGCCGCCGTCTTTGTCGACATGCGCTTCCTGCGTAATAGGGACAGGTGGTTGTCGAAGGTCTATGTGTCCCCCGCCTATCTCTCGCTTCCTCCCCCTCCATCCGCCCTCGATCCGACCTCGCCTTACGCGCTGAACGACAAGCTGAGGTCCGTCGAGGTGATTGGACTTGGCCAGATCGAAGGGCCCGAGGACGTCATTCTGGACCGCGACGACAACCTTTATTGCGGCACCCGCCACGGCGACATTGTCCGCTTCTTCGGCCCCGATCATTCGCGCCATGAGGTCTTTGCCCATATCGGTGGTCATCCGCTTGGCATGGCCTTCGACCGCAAGGGCGACCTGCTCGTCTGCATCGGCGGCATGGGTCTCTATGCGGTCTCGCCCGACAAGACTGTGACGAAGCTGACGGACGAGACAAACAGAAGCTGGCTCTCGGTGGTCGACGATTCTCGTCTCCGACTCGCCGACGATGTCGACGTCGCACCCGACGGGCGTGTCTATTTCAGCGAAGCGACCGTTCGCTATGAACAGGAGGACTGGGCTACCGACGCTCTTGAGAGCAGGGGCAACGGCCGCATCGTCTGCTACGATCCGCGCACGAGCGTCACACGAACGATCGTCCACAAGATCGTGTTCGCGAATGGCGTCTGCATGTCGCGAGATCGGCAATCGTTTTTCTTCGCGGAAAGCTGGACTTGCTCGATCAAGCGTTACTATTTCGATGGTCCAAAAGCGGGCCAGCTCAAGACGTTGATCGACAACCTGCCCGGCTATCCCGACAACATCAACCGCGCTTCGGGCGGCTGTTATTGGGCGGCGCTTCTGGGCATGCGCACCCCCGCGCTCGATCTCGCGCTCACCATGCCGGACTTTCGCCGACGCATGGCCAAGCGCGTAGCGCCAGAGCTGTGGCTTTATCCCAACATCAATACCGGCTGTGTCATCAAGTTCGACGATGATGGCCGGATCGTGGACAGCCTCTGGGACCTCGGCGGCGTCAACCACCCGATGATCACCTCGATGCGCGAGCACAAGGGCCACCTCTATCTCGGCGGCGTCTCCAATAACCGGATCGGCCGCTACAGGATCCCGGGCGCTGATCCGAACTGGACCGGGCAGGACGACTATTGGGGTGAGGCGCGATGATCGCCGCCCTCAAGCGCGCCTATGCGGCTTTTCGTGGATTCGACGACGAAACCGGATCGGCGCCTATGATGGACGGCCCGCTTCGGCCAAACGCGCTGCTCGACGCTGCGCCTGTCGCCTTGTCGCTCGAGGGCGTCGATAACCTCACTGAGCACCGAGGCGCGCTCCTTTGTTCGAGCGGCTCTCAAGTCCTACGACTCACGCCGCAGCGAAGCTCTCTCCTGGCGAGCGACGGCCGCGCCTTCGAACAAGATGTGAGCTTTGTCGCCGCTGGCCCTTCGGATGGCCTCGCAATTGGTCTCGATGGGCGGGGCGTCCTGATCCTCGAAGGACCGCACGCGGGCAAAACGATCACTGACGTCGGCGGACAGCCTTTTTGCTCCCCAACTGCGGGCCTTTTTATTAATGCGAACAGGCTCGTCGTGGCCAACGGCGCCGAAAGCCGGAGAGCCGCCGATTGGAAGCGCGACCTCATGGAACGCGGCGCGACCGGAAGCCTGTGGCTGATCGATCTGTCCACGCCCGACGCGACCGCGACGCGGATGGCCAAGGACCTCGCTTTTCCCACGGGCCTCGCCCGCGCAGCCGGCAGCCGAGTGCATGTGTCGGAGGCTTGGCGGCATCGCGTCCTTATCTTCGAGACAAGGGCGATGAGCGCGCCACAAGCCGCGCTCTCCGACCTTCCAGCCTATCCGGGACGCATCGCGCCCGCGCGGGGCGGTGGGTTCTGGCTCGCTCTCTTCGCTCCTCGGAACCAGCTCGTGGAGTTCATTCTGCGCGAAGACGATTATCGTCGCAGAATGATCGACTCCGTGGATCCGAACTTCTGGATTGCGCCCGCTCTCTCGAGCGGCGCGAGCTTTCTTGAACCGATCCAAGGGGGCGCTCGCAAAAAGCTCAACATGTTGAAGCCATGGTCGCCGAGCTGGTCATACGGGCTCGTCGCGAGGTGCAGTCCGACGATGCAGCCCCTCCGGAGCTTTCATAGCCGGGCGGATGGCGCAATCCATGGCGTCACCTCGTGCTGTGAGTTCAATAACACGCTATACGTCGCCGCCAAAGGCGCCGGCCGGATCGTCGCCGTCGATCTTGGGGGCGCGGAAGCGCACGATCCATGAGCGCAATCCTCGAGTTCCGCCGGGCGACCAAATCGTTTCGTGGCATTCCCGCAATCAAGAATATCGACTTTGCCCTCAGTGCCGGCGAGATCCATGCAATCGTCGGAGAAAATGGCGCGGGCAAGTCCACGCTGATGAAGGTGCTGGCCGGCGTCTATGAACTGACGTCCGGCGAACTGATTTTCGACAGAAAGCCGCTCCACCTCAAATCTCCAGCCGAAGGGCTGGCTCAAGGAATCGCGATGGTCTTTCAAGAGACCAATCTTGTCCCATCGATGACCGTGGCGCAGAACATCTACCTCGGCGAGGAACAGCTTTTTAACCGGCTTAGGGGTCTCTATATCCAGGCGCAGCGCTTCCTGCTTTCGCTGAACTTCTACGTGGACCCGATGGCGCTCGTCTCCACTCTCGGCGCCGGCAAAAAGCAGATGGTGGAGATCGCACGCGCGGTTCATCACCATGCGCGAGTCCTGATTTTCGACGAACCGACGGCAAGTCTCACGCCCGAAGAGAAGTTTCATTTCTTCAATCTCGTCCGCCGGCTTCAGCGCGATGGAATGTCGATCATTTTCATCAGTCACGCGCTTGAAGAGGCGCTCAACCTTTCGGACCGGATCACGGTGCTGCGCGACGGCGAGGTCGTGGCGACCGATGCGACCAGCAATTTCGATCGGTCGCGACTTGTTCACGCGATGGTCGGTCGGAATCTTTCGAGCGAGCTCTACGGGTCTGCGCAGGACCGCAAGACGCGCCTGTATGGCGAAGAGATCCTCAGCGTCCGCAATCTCTCCATGGGCAGCATCGTCCGCAACACCTCGTTCTCGGTCTTTTCGGGACAGATCACCGGCGTGTTCGGCCTTGTCGGCGCAGGACGAACAGAGACGATGAAGATTATCGCAGGCGTGCTCAAGCGCGACTTCTTTCATGGCGGCGAGGTGCGCCTGAAGGGGCGGCATGTTCGTTACCGAACCCCGAGGCCCGCGGTTGTCGACGGCATCGTGTATGTGACGGAAGACCGTAAGGTCGAAGGTTTCTTCGAGACCATGTCGATCGCGCAGAATATTCAAGTCGGTGAGCTGACGACCGGGGGCAACCCGCTGGAGCTAGTGAGGTTGGCGCAAGCACGTCGGATGGCGGCCGAATGGACGAAGCGCCTTGGCGTCCGTGCGATTGATCCGGGCGCCCGGGTCATCGAACTCTCGGGAGGAAACCAGCAGAAAGTCGTGATCGCCAAATCGCTCGTACAGAAACCGAAACTGGTGATTTTCGACGAGCCGACGCGAGGGGTGGACGTCGGCGCTATCGTCGAGATCCACCGGTTCATCAACGAACTCGCTGACGACGGAATCGCGGTCGTCGTGATCTCGTCTTACCTGCCCGAAGTCTTAGCGCTCTCTGATCGCATCCTCGTTGCTCGCCAAGGCCGCATCGTCGAGGAGATGGATATATCAGAGGCGACAGAGGCCAAGATCATGTACGCGGCGGTGCATTGACGCCGCGCGTTTTCAGGCGACTTTCGACCTAGCAGGTTGTCCACGCGGCGGAGAGGCCCGCAGCTCGACTGGCAGATCACAGCTTTACGGCGGTGACGTTAGCATCGTCGCTTGACAACCAACTGGTCGCTGATTGTCGGACTGAGCGCCGAACGCAAATCCTCGCAATAACAAGCCGACATATCCCGGCGACAGATAACTGTTAGCGCCAGGCGCAATATCCCCGCAAATGATTGAATCGTCTGAGACACGCCCGACATTCCCTTGACCGCTCAACCTGATCGCGGATCAGAGGGTCGCAGCTACAGCACCTCGATAATCTTCCCCCTTTGTCAGCAAGTGCGATCGCCACAAGCATGCGCGGTTTGCGTCCGAGCATGCGATGCAGCCAAGTTCCTTCCTGCACCCCTTCCGGCAAGCCCAGCGCGCAATGACCACCAATCGGTTCCACAACAATGGGATTGTCTCGTGGCTGATGTCGACCCGGTGCGCCCCAAAGGGATCCTCGACGTTGCGCAACGACAGCGGCGTAGTGCACGAAACGGCGAGCTGTTGAAATAGCGGAACGGATTTCATGAAGTTAGGTCTCACGCTGCCGCGAGGCGCTGTTGACCGGCCGTCCAGGCTATGCTCCAAATAGCAAAACATATGATCTTTCTTTAGAGTTCATGGGAGGAATGGATACGGCCTCCTAGGCTTCGCGCGATCGGCGGTGATAGGCACGCTTAGGGAATCCGCGTTCGCGCATGAATGCGCCGCCTCGCAACGCCGATCCTTGAATCAAGTGGAGCGGCATGACAGGACGGTTGGACGGGAAGACGGCGGTTGTCACTGGTGCCGGTCAGGGCATCGGAGCGGCGATCGCGCGTTGCTTCGCCGCGGAACGGGCCCGGGTCGTGGTCGCGGAGGTCAATCCCGAGACAGGCGCGGCTGTGGCGGCGGAGCTCGAAGCCGAGGGGGCGAGCGTGCTCTTCGTGCCGACGGACGTCGCCGATCCGGCTTCGGTGGCCGCGATGCATGACGTGACCCGGGCCGCGTTTGGCGCGCCAGACATCCTTGTCAATAACGCAGGCATCAATGTGTTTCGCGATCCTCTCGCAATGAGCGATCACGATTGGGATCGGTGTATGTCCGTTGATCTCGAAGGCGTCTGGCGCTGCACCCGCGCATTTCTGCCGGGAATGATCGAGGCTGGCCGAGGATCGATCGTGAATATCGCCTCGGCCCACGCTTTCCAGATCATTCCGGGATGCTTCCCCTACCCCGTCGCGAAGCATGCGGTCGTGGGACTCACACGCGCGCTCGCCATCGAATACGCGGCGCGCGGCATTCGCGTTAATGCGATTGCGCCGGGCTATATCGAGACGCCGATTGCGACCGAATATTGGAACACGTTTCCGGACCCGGAATTGGAAAGGAAACGCGCCTACGAACTGCATCCGCCGAAGCGTATCGGGCGTCCTGAGGAAGTGGGATGGACCGCCGTTTTTCTGGCCTCCGACGAGGCGCCCTTCATTAATGCCGCAACCATCGTCATCGACGGCGGCCGGTCCGTCCTCTATCACGAATGACATGAACTCGTCCGGCCGGAATGGCCGTTCAAGCAGGGAGGAAAAATGATGAGGCAGAAATCACCCGCGCGCGTCGCGACGCTCTCGTTCGTCGGACTCGCCGCAGCGATCGCCGCGTCGACGGCCGCGAAGGCTGACGACGTCAAGATGGGTTACATCAACAAGATGGGAGAGCACCCCTGGTTTGTCGCCGAAGTTGCCGGAGCAAAGGCCGAAGCCGGAAAGCTTGGCGTGAACCTCATGACTCAGGATGTTCAGTTCGACGCCAACCTCGCGCTCACAACCTTCGATACGATGGTCGGCGATGGCGTCAAAGCGATCGCCATCGTCGTCCCGGACAAGGCATTGGGCCCGGTCGTCGCAGAAAAGGCGCAGAAGGCCGGCATCCGGCTAATCGCCGTCGACGACGACATCTACACCAGCGACAAAAAAATGGTGCCGTATGTTGGAATGAACGCCGAGACGATCGGCCGTCAAGTGGGCGCCGAACTGGCCAAGCTCTACAAAGCCCAGGGCTGGGACAAATTCTCGGACGTCAGAATCGGCAGCATCGAGGATCAGAAGGCAGACACCTGCATGCGCCGCAACCGGGGCGCCGAAGCAGCGTTCCTCGAGGCTGTGCCATCGTTCGACAAGAGCAACATCGTTCGCATTCCCTATGACAATCACATGGAGAGCGCCGTCACCGCGGTCACGACAACTTTAACCGCCC
Source organism: Roseiarcus sp. (assembly GCA_036521435.1). Lineage (GTDB taxonomy): Bacteria > Pseudomonadota > Alphaproteobacteria > Rhizobiales > Beijerinckiaceae > Roseiarcus. The sequence continues at coordinate 7,086 of DATDHT010000122.1, read as the reverse complement.
ATCCCGAAGCCAAGCGCTGGATCTTCTACTCGTGCAATGACGATGGCGTGTTGGGCGGGGTGCGCGCGACCGAGAACCAGGGGCTCGCCCCGAGCGACGTGATTGGCATAGGCATCGATGGCAGCCGCGCCTGTGACGCATTTGGTGCGGGCAAGCCGACCGGATTCCGCGGGACGATGTACATCGACTCGGCCAAGGAGGGCGCGCAGGCGATTCAGCTCCTGTACGCTTCGGTCAAGAACGATACGCCGCTGCCCGGGACGACCTATGTGAACGCTGACTTGATCACGGCCGACACCTTTGGGTCCTATAAGGACAAGCTGTGTCACAAATAGACTCGACGGGGCGCCGTGGCGAAGCGCCTCGCCGCAATCCCGGCGATCGAGGCGAGAGTGGCGGGCGGGAAGCGGCGCCCGCTCTGGCCGCCTTGGGCGTCTCGAAGCGTTTCGGGGTGGTCCGCGCGCTCGATGACGTGACGCTCACGGTGCGCGCGGGCGAAATCCTCGCGCTCGTGGGCGAGAACGGGGCCGGCAAGTCAACGCTCGTTCGTATCTTTGAGGGTGTCTATCGACCCGACCAGGGCGCCTTGATGGCGGCGGGCGTTCAACAAACGCTCCGGTCGCCCGCCGACGCCCACGCCATTGGAATCCGGGTCATCCATCAGGAACCGGACATCATTCCCGATCTGTCGATCGCCGAGAATCTGTTTCTCGGTGATTTTCGCCGCATCCGTGGCGTGTTCCTCGATCGCGCTGATCTCGCACGCCGCACGCGGAGCCTGCTCGCCGAATTTGGCCTCGAGAACGACTTGAGTCCGTGGACGCGAGCGGGCGATCTCAGTCCGGCTCAGCGTCAGCTCATGGAGATCATGCGCGCTCTTCGCCGGGGCCTGAAGGTGCTGGCGCTCGATGAACCAACCTCTTCGTTGACAGAGGACGAGGCCCAGCGCCTGTTCCGCGTGGTCCGGCGCCTGAGAGACGACGGCGTGGGGATCATCTACATCTCGCACCGCATGCGGGAGATCCGGGATTTGGCGGACCGCATCGCGGTGCTGCGCGACGGGCGGCTTGTTGATGAGCGTCCAACCCACGGGTTTCCCGAAGCTCAGATCGTTCAGGCTATGGTCGGACGGCCAATATCGGACCTGTATGAACGCGGACCGCGCCGCCGCGGCGAGATCACCCTTTCGGTGCAGGGCCTCACGACGAAGCGAGTCCACGATGTCAGTTTCGATGTCCGGTCGGGTGAAGTCGTCGGCCTCGCGGGGCTGGTGGGCGCAGGCCGTTCGGAATTGGCCGAGGCGATATTTGGCTACGATCGAGCGCTTGCCGGCTCTGTCGCGGTAGACGGCCGACCGGTTCGGTTGCGGAGTCCCGCCGACGCCATTGCCGCCGGAATCGGGTTTGCGCCGGAGGATCGCAGGTCTCAGGCGCTGCTCCTGCTGCGGAGCGTCAAGGACAACATTTCACTGGCGATTCCCGACCTCATCAGCCGATTTGACTTCATCAATGACGGCGCCGAGCGGCGGGTCGCAGGCGCACTCGTCGACCGGCTTCGCATTAGGACGCCAAGCCTCGACGCATCGGTGTCCAAACTGTCCGGGGGCAATCAACAGAAGGTCGTGCTTGGGCGTTGGCTCGCGCGCCGTCCGAAAGTGCTGATCCTCGATGAACCCACGCGCGGCGTCGACGTCGGCGCCAAGGCCGAGATCTATCGCCTCATCGCCGAGCTTGCGCGGGAAGGGATCGCCTTGCTCGTGATTTCCTCGGAGATGCCGGAGCTGCTCGGTGTTGCCGATCGGATCCTGGTGATGGCCGGCGGCCGCGTTGTCGCTGAAATGCCCCGCGACGAGGCGAGCGAGGAACGCATCTTGAGCCGGGCGATGGCGGACAATTTGACTGCGGCGGCGACGGCGCAATGACGGACGTGAAGATGGAGAACGTGGCCAACGTCGCGGATCGCCCCGTCCGGCGCTCAGGTCTTGGTAGCCTGATTGAGCGCGTCGGAACGCATAATTTCAGTCTGCTGATCGCTCTTGCCGCGCTGATCGCGATCTTCGGCAGCTTGCGCCCCGACGTGTTCTTCCTGCTGCGCAATATTCTCAATATCGGTCAGGCGATCGCGATCCTCGGAATTCTGGCGACCGCCCAGACGATCGTAATCATTTCCGGCGGACTCGATATTTCGGTCGGCGCCATGGTCGGCTTGTCGACCGTCTGCATCGCCCTCGCGGTCGGATGGACCAACTCCCCTGCTCTGAGCATCCTGTTCGGCGTGGCGGTCGGCGCAATCGCCGGGCTCGTCAACGGACTGATCATTACGGTCGGACGCATTAACGCCGTCATCGCCACGCTCGGCACGATGGCCGTATTCCGCGGCGTCGCTTTCATCATCTCAAACGGTCAGTCGATCAGCATTTTCGATCCCGCGTTCCGATTCATCGGCGACGGCAAGATTCTTGGCGTCCCCGTCACGATTCTGGTGCTCGTCATCGTCGTCGTGATCTTCCTCGTGCTGATGCGCTACACCATCACCGGCCGAAACATTTACGCCATCGGCGGCAATCCGGTCGTCGCCCGTCTCGCGGGTCTCAACGTTCGCGCCTATCAGATCGGGATCTACACATTGAGCGGTGCGGCCGCGGGTCTCGGGGGAATGTTGCTTGCCGCTCGAACCGGATCAGGACAGCCGATCTCCGGATCCGAGGGTCTTGAACTGGAGGCCATCACGGCGGCGGTCCTCGGCGGATGCGCGCTGACCGGCGGCAAGGGAACGATCATCGGCGGGCTGCTCGGCGTCCTCATCATCGGCGTCTTGGACAACGGCTTGATCCTGACCAGCGTGCCGACGTTTTTCCAGATGGTGGCGAAAGGCGTCCTGTTGATCGCGGCGGTGATCATCGCCGAGCAGCAGGCGCGAAGATACGGGTAAGGCGCGCGGTTGAAGGTTGAGCGGCGGCGCGGTCGCGGCGGGGAGAATTTCGGGGTGAAGATCACCAACATTCGCTCGGTCATCGTGCATGCGGAGATGCGCAACTGGATTTTCGTGCGCGTCGAGACCGATCAGGACGGCTTGTTCGGATGGGGCGAGGCGACGCTCGAGTGGAAAACGCGCTCGGTCGCGGGGGCGATCGACGATCTCGCTCCGCTGGTGATCGGACGCGATCCGCGCGACATCGAGAAGCTCGTGCGGATCATGAAGAAGCACAGCTTCTGGCGCCTCGGGGTCATCGGCATGAGCGCCGTTTCGGGAATCGAAATCGCGCTTTGGGATATTTTGGGCAAGTCTCTCTCGGTCCCGGTGTGGATGCTGCTCGGCGGGCGCGTGCGCGACCGTGTGCGCGTCTATACGCACCTCGGCCTCGGCGACATGCGCGCAGTTTATGAAACCGAATCGGCGAACCAACTGGTCGAGCGCGCGCATCAAGTTCTTGCGCGCGGCTACCGCGCAATGAAAGTCGTCATCATCCCGTACACACACTACACTGCGCTTTTACCTCAGGTGGATCGGACGGCGCGCATGATGGGGGCGTTGCGCGACGCGGTTGGGCCGGACATTGAGATCATGGTCGACTTCCATGGACGACCCGCCTCCGCAAGCGCGGCGCTCGCTTATATCAACGCGATCGAGCCGGCGCGGCCGATGTTCGTCGAGGAGGTCTTGCCGCCTGGCGATTCTCTGGGTTTGCGCGAAGTCGCGTCCAAAACTACCGTTCCCATCGCCACCGGCGAGCGCCTGATCGATCTGGCCGAATTCGACGACTTGTTTCGTCATCGCGCAATCAGCATTGCACAGCCTGATATCTGCCATTGCGGGGGTTTATGGGAGACGAAAAAAATCGCCGCCATGGCTGAAGCTGCCGGCATCGGCGTCGCCCCACACAATCCGATCGGCCCGATCGCCGGTGTCGCCGCGCTGCACTTCGCCGTGTCGACGTCAAACCATGTGATCCAGGAAGAAATGGTCGGGGCCGTCCCCTGGTATTTTGACGTCGTGGACGGACCCATCGAGATGGTCGAAGGCTTTTGGCAGGTTCCGACCGCGCCGGGGCTTGGGGTTGAAGTGGACATGGCGGAATGCGCGCGCCATCCCTTTGAGCCGGAGGCGCCCCATACCGTCAACGCCGTCCTCGATGACGGCACGATCGCGGACTGGTGAGGCCATGTCGGCGGCGGCGTCGAGGGCCAATCGCGCGTCCCAAAGGAAAGCGCTCGCGTCCAAGCTTCGCGTCATGGGCGACGCCACGAGACCGCACGAGGGCAAGATCCATGGCTCCGTCGTGGACGCCATCGGACGCTGGGTTCTTGGTGGGACCTATGCTCCCGACGACCTGCTGCCCCGCGAGGACGATCTCGCCAAACAGCTTGGTGTCAGCCGCACATCCATTCGGGAAGCCGTCAAGGTTCTGTCGGCGAAGGGGTTATTGCAAGCGAGGCGACGCGTCGGCGTGCGGGTCCGCGATCGCGACGATTGGAATCTCCTCGATCCGCAGGTTCTGTCCTGGCATCCCGACGTCGGAGGCGACGAAGCCTTGATAACAAGTCTGATCGAGGCGCGGCGGATCATCGAACCTGCGGCCGCAGCGCTCGCGGCCAAACGCGCGACCGCTGCTGACCTCGCCCGAATCGAGCAGGCCTACTTGGGAATGGAGCGGAATCTTCGAACCAACCTGGAAGCGTGCTGCGAGGCCGATCTCAAGTTCCATGTCAGCGTGATCGCCGCCAGTCACAATATCGTCCTCAAAGGCCTGACCGGGACGATCGAGGCTGCGTTGCGCACAACCTTCGCCATCACCAACCGGCTAGCCTCCGCCCAATCGCGCGCGTTGTCCGCGCACCGCGTGGTGTTCGAATGCGTCCGCATGCGCGACGCCGAGGGAGCGCGCCTCGCGACCGTCGAATTGCTCGAAATCGCCGCGCGCGATCTCGATAGCAAACGGGCCGGAGTTGCCGGCGCGCCAGGTCTCATGAAGCAGCGAAAGGTTCGGGCCAACCGGATGATGACGACCGAGGCCCGTCGCGCCGGCGCTGCCGAGTGAGCATTCCCGAGTCAGTGTAGGCGTCGTGGGCAAAACCGACAGGTCGCGGATACGGTTTCCTGCGGTGCAAGAATAGTCAAACCGTTGGCCGCCGGGCCGCCGGCCAGATTATGCGCATCAACGGGATGCGTGACTGGCTCGAAACAGAAGAAACCGGCTCCTGCGGCGGGCGAATAGACGATGTAAGTCAAGAGCGGCCCATCGGCCTCCAGTTCCAGGGCGAGCTTACGATCGGACCAGATTACGGTGGCGCGTCCGTCCCAGCCTAAAAAGGCGTTATTGATCCAGTCCACGGGAAGGGCGCGGGGCGCAGCGAAGTCCCATTCGACGCGCCAAGCGACAGGCGCTTCACCGTCCGGCAAATGGTCGCAGTTCTCCAACACCACCTGTTTCGCTTTCGCCTGCAGAAGCGTGCCTGGGGTCCGAACGAGCCAGGGGTGAAAGCCGAGGCCGAACGGCAGCGGCTCAGGCCCAAGATTACGCACCGAAAGCCGCATGCTCAGCGCGCCAGCGTCGAGCGCGTATGTCGCCTGCGCCTCGTAAGAGAATGGACCCGGACCACTCGACCTAAGGGAGAGCTCGACCTTTTCAGCGAACGCGTTCTTAACCGACCACGCGCTCGAAAAGCCGTTGCCGTGAATCGGATAGGGCTCACCCGGCAGGTTCGCTTCGAGCCGATGAAATCGTCCACCAAAATGGAAGCCGCCGCCGGAAATCCGGTTCGACCAGGGAACAAGCAGGTTGTTGGCGAGGTCAAGCGGGCCGGCCCGCGACAGATCGCGGCATGGTCGGAACAAAGCCGCGCGCCCGGCCGCCCCGACGAGATCATAGGAGGCAAGGCCGCCGCCGAGGTCCGGAGCGACTGTCGCCTCGGCGACGCCGTCGGAGAGCGTAACAAGGCGTGGCCCCGCCATCCTCGCGCTACCAGCCGCCGTCGATCGCGATATTTTGCCCGGTGATCATGTCGGACGCGCCGGCGCAAAGAAACAGCATCAGGTCGGCCACATGCTCGGGTTGCATGCGTTCTTTGACTGACTGCCGATCGAGCACCCAGGCGTTGTATTGCTGAAGCCGATCGCCGAAGACGCGGTCTTCCGCTTCTGATCGCACGGCTCCGGGGCTCACCGCATTGACGCGTATTCCATGGCCGCCGAGTTCCCGCGCCAGCGTCTTGGTCAATCCGTAGAGCGCGCCTTTCGACGCGACATAGGGGACATAGCCTTCGATAACCCCGTTCAGCGTCACCGAGCAGAAATTGACGATCTTGCCGTATTTCTTGGCGATCATGCCGCCGCTACAGGACATCCGAGACCTCCTCCACAGAGGTCTCGGCGACCTGCTTGTGGAACACGATCTCTCCGCGCGCCATGGCGACAACCCGATCGCAAGATTGCAAGACGTGGTGGAGGTTATGGCTGATGAGAATGCCCGTGACCCCTTGCGCTGGCAGGCCGCGCACGAAGCCCAGCACTTTCGCCGTCTCCTTGACCGACAGGTGATTGGTTGGTTCGTCGAGGATGAGAATTCGCGACTTGAAATGCATCGCGCGCGCGATCGCCACGCCCTGACGCTGTCCGCCTGACAGCTCTCCAAGCAATGCGTCAGGCGAGCGCAGATGCAGATCGACGTCTGCGATCGCCTTTATCGCTTCCCGGCGCATGCGCTCATGGTCGATCAGGCCGATGGCGCCGATACCCAAGCGCAACGGCTCGCGGCCGACGAAGAGGTTTCGGGCAATCGACATTGTCGGCACCATCGAGGCGTCCTGATAGATCGTTTCGACGCCGAAACGCATCGCGACCTTGGGCGAAGTAATCTCGACCCTCTGTCCCTCCATGCGAATCTCACCCTTGTCCGGCTGCAGAACGCCGGAGAGTATTTTGATCAGAGTCGATTTTCCGGCGCCGTTGTCGCCGACGAGCCCGACCACCTCGCGCGCCTGTACGTCGAGAGTGATGTCCTTCAGCGCATGGACACCCGCGTACCATTTGTGAATATGCTGTACCGAGATCAGCGGAGCGGTCATATCAACCCGGCACCTTGATCCG
>DATDHT010000121.1:0-3155 GCA_036521435.1 Roseiarcus sp. | reverse complement strand
CGCTCTTTACTTTCCAAAAGCAGAAACATGTGTTATACGTCTACTCACTGGGGGGATCGGACCCACGGTGGTCCGCCGTGCGGAGATAAAAGCAAACGACAGGAATTTTGCTTTCTTTTATTTGCCTTTGCTTGAGAAAATAGCCGGTCAAGCCGAGCGGACTCGCTGCCTGCGGCGCGCAAAAACGTCGCGGGGGGCCGGTCAGTTTCGCGACCCCGAGGCGCGAATTGTCATCGCTTTTTCACGCCTGCCTGTCTATGAAGCTCATTGAGGATCGATTGATCCTTCCTTTCGGCGCAGTCGATCCCCCGCTCGACGACGCTTTTCTCCAAAGCGCATATCGGGCGAGGTGCTGGATGTCGGTGACGGAAACGAAAAGCGCAGTCTGGTCGGCGCGTGACTGGGCCCAGGCGCTCGTCCCCTACCGCCGCGCGAGCGCGGCTCGCGGCGCCTTCGAGCTCATTGTGACCTTCCCGCCGTTCGCCGCGATATGGACCGCGATGATGATCGCATCGAGTCACGGCCAATTCTGGCTTTCGTTCGCGCTGGCGCCGCTCGCCGCTGGGCTGCTCATTCGCCTGTTCCTGATCCAGCACGATTGCGGCCACGGTTCGTTCCTTCCGAGCAAACTCGCCAATGACTGGGTGGGCCGCGCGATCGGCGTCCTGACGATGACGCCCTACGATCACTGGCGGCGCAGCCACGCGATCCATCACGCGACATCGGGCAATCTCGACCGGCGCGGCATCGGCGACATCAAGACGCTGACGGTGCGCGAATATTTCGCGCGCAAGTGGCCCGACCGTTTGCGCTACCGGCTCTATCGCCATCCGCTCGTGATGTTCGGGCTGGGCCCAGCTTATGTGTTCCTGTTGGAGAACCGGCTGCCGATCGGCTTCATGCGCAAAGGGTCCATGCCTTGGCTCAGCACGATGACCACCAACGCGGGAATCCTGCTTGTGTCCGGTCTCCTGATTATATTCGTGGGCTTCACGACATTGCTCATCGTCCATTTGCCGATCGTCGTGCTCGCCGCGACGATGGGCGTCTGGCTGTTCTACGTCCAGCATCAATTCGAGACGACGACCTGGGACGAGACAACGGATTGGCGCCAGCCTGAAGCAGCGCTCCACGGCAGCTCGCATTACGATTTACCGCTCGTGCTACGCTGGTTCAGCGCCAATATCGGCGTGCATCATGTGCATCACCTTTCGAGCGGCGTTCCCTTTTATAGGCTTCCCGACGTCTTGCGGACCTATCCCGAGCTTCGCGAAGTCGGTCGGCTGACGTTGTGGCAAAGCCTCATTTGCGTCCGTCTTACGCTATGGGACGAGGAGACGCGGCGGCTGATGTCGTTTCGCGAGGCGCGGGCGGCGCATGCCGTTCGGCGCGGGTGAGGCTAAGAGCCTGATTTGATTCGATCGGTCGAGCAGGAACTCTGCAAGGCCCGCGAGATGGCCCCTTACCTCTCCCTCAACGCCTCAGATCCAATTTTGGCCAAGGGCGAGAGCAAATAGTCGATCACGCGGCGGGAGTCGGTGCGGATTTCGACGGTTGCCGTCATACCCGGACTTAAGGGGATGATCGCGTTGTTGATTTTCATCGCGCTTTCGTCGAGCGACACGGTCACCGGAAAAACGAAGCTTTCGGGTTGACCGGGGGCGGTGGGCGCCTCCGGCGCCACGTTCGCCGTTGCGGTGGCATTGGCGAGCCCGCGTTTGGCGTCCTGCTCGGAGATGGCTGCGGAGGCGATGTTGACGACCTTGCCATGCAGCGCGCCGAAACGCGTGAACGGGAAGGCGTCAACCTTGATCACCGCGTCCTGGCCGGGCTTGATGAAGCCGATATCGAGATTCGCCACCAGCGCTTCGACCTGAAGCTTGCCGCCGATCGGCGTGAGCACGACGAGCTGCTGGCCGGTGGTGACAACCTGGCCCACAGTGGTGACCGCCATCTGCTGAACGACGCCGTCCGTGGGCGCATAAAGCCGAGTGCGAGCGAGGCGCGCGTCCGCTTTGGCGAGCGCCTGACGCGCCTCGTCCGCCTTGCGCGCTGCGTCGGCGAGCTTGTTCTCGTTGTCGGCGATGAACTGGGAGACCGTCTTGGCCTTTTCGCTGCGCACCGATCTGATCGCCGCGTCGGTTTCAATCAGCTGGCCTTGGTCGGACGCCAGCGCCGCCTCAGACTTTTCCAGCTCTTCCTTGGCGTTAAAAAGATCGATCTTGGTGCCGACGTTGAGATCAATAGCCTGCTGTCTGGTCGCAACGCGTTGATTTAAGGTCTCCATCAGCTTGTTTTGGAACGCGATGCTCATGTCGAGGCGCTTTTGCGTCGCCAGCTTTTCGGCCATCTGCCTGTCGAGCGCTTTGAGGGCGTCGGAGAGCTGAGCGAGATCCGCACGCAAAACAGCTTCTTCCCGTAACTGGAACTGTTCGGGCAGAGCCGGGTCCCAGGCGATCTTCAATTCGGCCCGTCCGGCCAGGCTTTCGACCGAGCCAGAGTCCGCCCCCGGCGCCGCATCATCCTTGCTGCGCGCGTCGAGCCGGTCCTGTGCGCTCTCAACCTCAGTCTCAGCGGCTCGCACGGCGTTGATGGCGTAACGGCGCCGCGCGATCTCGGCCAGACTCGCGTTAAGGTCATTATGGGCGCTCAGCGCGTCGGCTTCGGCGTCGGCGGGATCGAGCTCCAAGAGCAGATCGCCCTCCTTGACTGTTTGGCCTTTCTCAACGTGAATCGCAGCAATCTTGCCCGGATCAAGCGGTTCGATCACCTTGGCGTAGCCAGCTGTCTCGATCTTTCCCGAAGCTGTCGCATGGACGTCCAGCCGGCCGAAATACGACCACACCAGCGCCGCCAGCGCGCAGGCGCTAATCGTCGCCATCAGCGCGAGCGGCAGCGGAGGGGGCGGAGTTTCGAGGATTTCGAGCGCGGCCGGGAGGAACTCGCGATCGCGCCCCGTCACCACGATCGGAGGCGGCCGTGAAGGCTGGGGCTGAGACGGGGGAGCCGCCGGCGGCGCAGCACGTTCATTCATGCTGGCGCCCTTACATGGTCAGACTGCAGCGCCCAAAGACGCGCATAGAGTCCGTCCTCCCGATGGACGAGCTCTTCATGTCCGCCGACCTCGACGATCTCGCCTCTTAGCATGCCCACGA
>DATDHT010000120.1:0-12192 GCA_036521435.1 Roseiarcus sp. | reverse complement strand
GGAAGCCTGCACCGCGCGCCCTTGCTCGATCCACGTGCACCAGGTCACGCTGATGCCGGCCAACGCGGCGAGTTCCTCGCGCCGGAGGCCCGACGTCCGCCGCCGTCCGGTTCGGGCCATTGGCCGCGCGCGCTCGCGATGAGCGCGAACGAACTCGCCGAGGAGACGCCTCTGATCCGCTTCAAGCATGGCGGTCCTTGTAATAGGATAAAATTCAAGCTTGTAACAGTGTAATTCAAAACGCAAAAGCCCCTGAACGGAGAGGAGCGATTGATGAGCAAGGCCCATGAGCGAGTCGTCGAGGCGCAGTTCGGCCCTCGGGCGAAAGCCTATGTCGAAAGCGCGGTTCACAGTCAGGGAGCCGACCTCGAGGCGATCGGAGCGCTCGCGCACAATCTGCGCCCGGAACTGGCGCTCGATCTCGGCGCCGGCGGCGGCCATGTCTCCTATGCGCTCGCGCGCCATGCGCGACGGGTCATCGCGACGGATCTGTCGTCCGAGATGCTGGCCGCGGTCGCGCGGACGGCGGCCGAGAAGGGGTTGCGCAACATCGAGACTGCCGAGGCCCCAGCCGAGCGGCTCCCCTTCGAGGACGAGACGTTCGATCTTGTCGCCAGCCGATTCTCCACGCATCACTGGCGCGACTTCGACGCCGGGCTTCGGGAGGCGCGCCGCACATTGAAACGCGGCGGCCGGGCGGCGTTCGTCGACGTCTATGCTCCGGGCCAGGCGCTGTTCGACACGCATCTGCAGGCGATCGAATTGCTGCGCGACCATTCTCATGTTCGCGATTACACTTGCGGGCAATGGCTGGAGGCGCTCGCCCGCGCGCGCTTCGCGATCGAGGCTTGCCGGACCTGGCGCCTCAGGATGGATTTTCCGGTCTGGACGGCGCGCATGCAAACGCCCGAAGCGAATGTGAAAGCAATCCGCGCGCTCCAGAACGCGGCTTCCGCGGAGACGAAGGCGCATTTCGCGATCGAGCCCGACGGCTCGTTTTTCCTCGACGTTCTGATGATGGAGGCGTCGACGGCGTGAGCGGGATCCGCGGCGCGCCTAACGCCTAGCGGCGCTACTTCCGGAACTCCGGCTTTACGGCGGCATAAAGCGCGGTGAAGCGCTCGCGCTGTCGCGCGAAGAGGTCGGCGAGCATAGGGTCCGGCTCCGTGACGTCAGCGATCTCCGCCTTGACGCAGACGGTCTCGGCCGACTCGCCCGTTGCGGCCATCCGCGCCAGACGCGCGGCGCCGTATGCCGGGCCGGTTTCACCGCCCTTCATGCGTACGACAGTAAAGCCGGTCGCGGCGGCGATCATGCGGGTCCATGAAGTGCTCTTCGCGCCGCCGCCGATCAGCCCGACGCGCTCAATACGAGCGCCCGCGGCCGCGAGACAATCGCGCGCGTCCGCAAGCGTGAGCGCGACCCCCTCCATTACCGCACGGGCGACGTCGGCGCGCGACGTCGCCTCGCTCATGCCGAACAGAACGCCACGCGCGTAAGGATCGTCGAGCGGCGTGCGCTCACCGCTGAGATAGGGCAGGAAAAGAAGCGCGCCGGGACCGGGATAGTCCGCCGCCGCCTCGCGCTCGAGCCCGTCCGGAGACGCGCCGAGAAGCCGCCCGGCGAAAGCGAGCGCGCCGGCGCCGTTGAGCATCGCCGCCATCGCGTACCAGCGGTTTGGCAGCGCGTGAGCGAAAGAATGCACGAGCTTCTCCGGCGCGCTCATGTATCGGTCGGTCGCGACGATGAGCTGCGTCGCGGTTCCGAGCGAAATGAAGGCTTCGCCCGGCGCGATGGCGCCCAAGCCTATGGCCCCTACCGCGGCGTCGCCGCCGCCGGCAGCGAGCAGAACGCCGCGCGGCAGGCCAAGCGCGTCCACGACCTCGGGCCGGATTTGCCCGACTGGCGCCGATCCTTCGAACAAAGGCGGCGCCCAAGCGGGATCCGCATCGCATGCGGCGAAGGCTTCGGTCGACCAGGCCCGCCGGGCTTCGTCGAGAAGCCACGTCCCCGCCGCGTCGCTCATGTCCGAGGCCCGTTCGCCGCTGAGCTTGAGCCGCAAATAATCCTTCGGCGACAGAAGCACGTCGACGAGACGGCGGGCGCCGGGCTCGTTCCTCGCGATCCATTTGAGCTTCGGCCCCGTGAAACCCGGCATTGGCTTCACGCCGACGACCCGGGCCAGGTCGGGATATTCGCGCGCCAGTTCGTCCGCCTCGAGAAAAGCGCGTCCGTCATTGTGCAGGATCGCCGGGCGGATCGGCTTGTCGGCGCGATCAAGGAGCACCGCGCCATGCATCTGCCCCGAGAAGCCGACCGCTTTCACCGCGCCCAGCGCCTTGCCCGCGCTCTTTCTCAGGTCGGCGATCGCGCCGGCCATCGCATTCGCCCAGTCGTCGGGGTTCTGTTCCGACCAGCCGGCGCGCGGACGGTCCGGAGAATAGCCCCTGGCGGCGCTCGCGACAGGCTCGCCGCCTTCGTCGGTCAGAAGGGCCTTGAGCCCGGAGGTTCCGCAGTCAAGCCCGAGATACATGGGCTGGCATTGTGCTCTGCGGCGGTAGCGCTCACAAGCGTGAGCAAGCGATCAGACGCGAAGTCTTAGGGGCGGCGATCCCGTCTATCAGTGCCGCCAAGCCTGGCAGCAGGAGGCCAACGGCGCCGCGGCAAGCCAGCCCATCTCGGTGTCGGCGTCACTCTCGCCCAATTCGACGCCGTGTTCGAGAATGTACCTCAGGCCGGAAAGGATCGGCTGGTCGGCGCCGCGGGTCGCTTCCCCGACGCCCTCCCAATCGCGTTCGCCGGCGTGACGCGAGAAGTGGCGAACGAGGCCGGCAGCAAATAGGCCGCTCGTGAGGTTCCGCTTCGCAGCGTCATGCGTGATGCGTCGCGCGAAATCACCGCCAATGGAGGCGACAGCCGCATGGGCGACGTGCGGATTCGAGCAGGTCCGAAGGATCTCGCGAACGATCATTAGCAGGCTCCTTTCTCGCGTCGCCGTGGCCCATCTTATGCCAATCGAATTTGTTCTCAACGTGTCATTGCTCCAAAAAAACTTTTACGGTTGCGAAGGTCAACGTTTAGACGGTGTAATGTCAACGATTTGTCACAAATTATCGTGTGCGCCGCAGCGTGAATTGGACTTTTGTTCTCACCCCGTCACAATCGTTCTAGGCATTTGTTTGGCGTAACTTGGTGCAACCTCGGTTGCTCCATAAATCGGTCGTGCGTTACTGTTGATTGCCGGAATCAAGGCGATGTTTAAAGCACTTCGCGGATCACACTGGCCGCGTCGAGTCCGCGGCGTGTTCCACTCAGAATCCGGCGTGACGAAACCGATACGCTGGGCCCATTGCAAAACGGAGAGACCTTAGTGCGCGTGCTGGTCCTATTCGCTCACCCGGTCGAGACGAGTTTCGGCGCCAGCCTACACGCGAAGGTGGTTGAGACCTTGCGTGCCCGCGGCCACGAGGTTGACGATTGCAACCTCAATGCTGAAGGGTTCGATCCGGTGATGACCCGAGAGGACCGCCTCGACTATTACCAGATCCCGGGCAACCGAGGCCGCGTCAGTTCTTATGTCGACCGCCTGCTCAAAGCCGACGCGCTCGTCTTTTCCTTTCCGGTCTGGAACATGGGCTTCCCCGCGATCCTCAAGGGCTTCGTCGACAAAGTGTTCCTGCCCGGCGTCAGCTTCAACTTGAAGGATGACGGTGCGTATGTGCCTTCCCTGCACAACATCAAAAGGCTCGGCGCCGTTTGCACCTATGGCGGCGCCCGCTGGACAACCTTCCTGATGGGCGACCCGCCGCGCCGATTCCTCAAACGCTCGATGCGGCTCAATTGCGCGCCGGGCGCGCGCTGCGACTACCTCGCCTGTTATGACATGGATCACACGACGCCTGAGCGACGCATCCGTTTCCTCAAGGCGGTCGAACGGAAGTTTTCGACCTGGTGAGCCGCGCCCCGAGCCTGACGCCGAGCGGCCCGTTCAACCGGCGGCGGAGACCTGGTCGATGAAATCGCGGATGTGCCGTTCGATTTCCTGGCCCGGCAGACCGTAGCGCGACTTGGCGTCGGCCATGCCGAGATTACCGCTGATGACAAAGGCGCGCAGCCCTTTGCTGGCCAAGGCGACTGCTTGCTCCGCGCTGAGGCCGCCGACCACCTGCACGGACGCCCTGTTGCCCACGCTCTCGAAAACCGCGCACGCCACATCGTGCAAATAGCTGCCTTGAAACAGGGCGGGGTCGGCTCGCCGCGCGTCGTATTGCAGGTGAATGCCGACGCCATCCACGCCGGCGGCGAGCATGCGCTGCGCCGTCTCAACCGCCGGCCCGGCCGGTCCCTGCATGGGCACGAGGACGTCTGCGAAGGCAAGCCTCGGGATCGCCGGATCGGCCTGCCGGAACGCGTCGCGCACGGCGCACGCCGCTTTGGCCGTCGCCTCGCCAGCAAGAGCGAGGAAGTCGATGACGTTGCCGCCGCCGCTGTAGACCGCGTTCGCCTCCCCCTCGCCGCCGTCCATGGTCTTCATGTCCGCAAGCAGCAGCGCCTTGGGGAAACGTTGCCGGAAGATCGGCACGACGTTGCGGACGCCCTCGTATTTCAGGAGCGGCGTCCCGAGCTCGAGAATGGTCACGCCGGCGGCGAGCGCCGCTTCTGCCACCGCGAGCCCCTGTGGCACATGGGGAGTATCGACCGAAATCTGGAACGTAACCTGCTCGCGAAACAGGCGGCGGACGCGGTTCGACTCGCTGGGGACGTCGTTTGTCATGGGGTCGCT
The DNA here is from genome assembly GCA_036521435.1 of Roseiarcus sp. GTDB lineage: Bacteria > Pseudomonadota > Alphaproteobacteria > Rhizobiales > Beijerinckiaceae > Roseiarcus. The sequence continues at coordinate 7,409 of DATDHT010000120.1, read as the reverse complement.
TCTCTTCGGCTGATAGAAGTCATAAGACAAGCAATTCTCCTGTCCGATTGAACCGCGGAGCTGGCGAATCGACGACCAGGCGCGGCGAAGTTTCCGTCCGCCCGCGGCGGCGCGGCCTCGACCAAAGCCGCGGCCTCCCATAATATTTTCCATAATTGTGCTCTGCACAATTATGGATGAGAGTGCGCGAGGCGCGAGGCCGGCCGCGGGCGCCGAGAGCGAGCGAATCATGGCGCAGGCGATCGGACGAACGACGGCGGGCCGCCGCGACCCACCCTGGATCTTTCGCACCTACGCCGGCCATTCGACTGCGCGCGAGTCGAACACGCTCTATCGCCAGAACCTGGCCAAGGGGCAGACAGGGCTGTCGATCGCCTTCGATCTGCCGACCCAGACCGGATTGGACAGCGACCACCTGCTCGCGCGCGGCGAGGTGGGCAAGGTCGGTGTCGCGATCTCTCACATCGGCGACATGCGAACCCTCTTCGAGGGGATCCCGCTTGCGTCCATGAACACATCGATGACCATCAACGCCACCGCGCCATGGCTGATGGCTCTCTATATCGCGATTGCGGACGAGCAGGGGGTGCCCCGCTCGCAACTCCAGGGCACGACCCAGAACGACATCATCAAGGAATACCTCGCACGCGGAGCTTATGTCTTCCCGCCCGACGCCTCGCTCAGGCTGACCAAGGACATGATCGTGTTCGGGGCCCGCGAGACGCCGAAGTGGAACCCGATGAACGTGTGCTCCTACCACCTGCAAGAGGCGGGCGCGACGCCGGTCCAGGAGCTTTCCTACGCACTCGCCACCGCGATCGCCGTGCTCGACCGGGTCCGCCAATCGGGCGAGGTCGACGAAGCGGGGTTCGCGGAGGTCGTCGGCCGGATTTCGTTCTTCGTCAACGCTGGCATGCGCTTCGTGACCGAGCTCGCGAAAATGCGCGCCTTCGTCGAATTGTGGGACGAGATCACGCACGATCGCTTCGGCGTAAAGGATTCTGCCAAGCGTCGCTTCCGCTATGGCGTCCAGGTCAATTCGCTCGGACTGACCGAGCAGCAGCCTGAGAACAACGTCTATCGCATCCTTATCGAGATGTTGTCGGTGGTCCTGTCGAAGGACGCCCGCGCCCGCGCTGTGCAGCTGCCGGCCTGGAATGAGGCGCTCGGTCTGCCGAGGCCGTTCGACCAGCAATGGTCGCTGCGCCTGCAGCAGATCATGGCCTATGAAACCGACCTGCTCGAGTTTGGCGACATTTTTGACGGCAGCAAGGCGCTCGAAGTGCTGGTCGCCAAGCTGAAGAGTGAGGCGATGGCGGAAATCGCCGCCATCGACGCGATGGGTGGCGCCGTCAAGGCGGTTGAGACGGGCGCGCTCAAGGCGAAGCTCGTCGAATCCAACACGCGCAGACTCGAGGCGATCGAGCGCGGCGAGCAGATCGTCGTCGGCGTGAACGCCTTCACCAATTCCGAGCCCTCGCCGTTTGCCGCGGGCGAGAATTCGATCCACGTCCCATCCGCGGTGGCGGAGTCCGAGCAGGTGTCCCGGCTCGTGGCGTGGCGGGCGCAGCGGGATGAGGCTCGCGTGGGGGAAGCGCTCTTGGCGCTACGCAAGGCGGCGGTGAGCGGCGCCAACATCATGCCCGCCTCGATCGAGGCGGCCAAAGCTGGGGCCACGACGGGCGAATGGGGCGACGCGCTGCGGGCGGAGTTCGGAATTTTTCGCGCGCCGACCGGCGTCTCGCCGCGCGCGCGTCAGGAAGCAGGCGACCTCGACCCGCTTCGCAGCGAGGTTGAACGCGTCTCCCTGAAGCTCGGCCGCCGGCTCCGGTTCCTCGTCGGCAAACCCGGCCTCGACGGTCATTCCAACGGCGCTGAGCAGATCGCGGCGCGCGCCACGGACGCCGGCATGGACGTCGTCTACGACGGCATTCGGCTCACCCCGGCCGAAATCGTCGAGGCGGCCAAGTCGGGGGTCCACTGCATCGGCCTGTCGATCCTGTCGGGCTCCCATATCGCGCTCACCGAGGAGGTGCTGAAGCTCCTGCGCGCGGCCGGCCTCGAGCACGTGCCGCTCATCGTCGGGGGCATCGTTCCGGCCGCGGACGTCGGGCGACTGAAGGGTGCCGGCGTCGCGGCGGTTTACACGCCCAAGGATTTTGAGATCAACACCATCCTCGGCGCGGTCGTCCAGGAAGTCGAAGCGCGTTTTGACGCGGGGCGCATGGTTCGTCGTTGAACACCTCGGCCGCCTTGAGGAACGCGCGGTCCCTGTCGTCGACCTGACGGCCGTCAACGGCGCTGTTGAATTCGACGCCTCTGACGGCTTCAGCGAGGGTCTGTTCCGGTCTGACGGCACTCCCGCTGGAACGATCGAACTCGCCATGAACATGTCCTCCGAGACACCGCTTGGCGTGACGGCGACCCCGGACGGCGACTTCAACGGCGACAGCTTTTCCGACATCCTTTTTCAGAACGCGAGCACCGGGCAGGCCTCGATCTGGGAAATGTACGGAACCCAGCGGATCGGCGTGTCCCTCAGCGCCAATCCCGGCCCGATTGGCGAGCGATCGACTTGACCTAGTCACACCTGAGGACGGCAGGCGCCTGACGGTTTGCGCCCCGATCGCGCGAGCGCACAAGGTGCGGTTCAGGCCATGCGGCATCGTTCAGTCGGCGGTATTGATCACCTGCGGTGCGTGAATTCCGCGAGGCTCTCTCCCGCCCGAGCTCCTGGCGCCGCCAAACGGCGCGTAGGGCAAAATGTCACGGTGCTTGGTAATCAAGACCGCGCCGCCTCCATCTAAGGCCAGATTTACAGTTCCCGGCGCGCTTGATTTTTGGCCCGTCAGCCCTGATATCCGTGGCTAATCCAATGGGGCTCATGAAACGATGAGTAATAACAATGCCGAATGGGGCGCAGATACGTCCGCACAGGCCGGGGCTTCTTCGGCCGATGGCGCTCAGACCGAGACTGGCGAACCGAACGTTCTCGCCGTCGTGGAGGCGCTCAACGCCGAAAACAGTCAGCTGAAGGATCGCGTTCTGCGCACTCTGGCGGAGATGGAAAATCTGCGCCGGCGGACCGAACGGGAGGTGTCGGACGCGAAGACTTATGGCGCGACGAGCTTTGCGCGCGACATGTTGACGGTGGTCGACAACCTTTCGCGCGCGCTCGAGCATTTGCCGCCGGAAGCGCGTGCGAGCGCCGATCCTTCTACCCGCTCTCTGATCGAGGGTGTTGAGCTGACCGCCCGGGATCTGGAGGCGGCGCTCGGTCGCCACGGAGTCAAGAAGCTCGACCCCAAGGGCCAGAGGTTCGATCCCAACTTTCACCAGGCGATTTTCGAGGCGCCTGACGAGACCGTTCCTTCCGGCACAGTCTCGCAGGTGGTCCAGAGCGGCTGGACGATTGGCGATCGGGTCCTGCGCCCGGCGATGGTTGGCGTCTCCAAGGGTGGGCCGAAGGCCGCGCCAAGGCAGGAGCAGGCGTCGGGCGGCGAGTAGCCGCCGCTAGACGCCCACCTTGGTCACCCGCCGAAGGGTCAGATTGATCCTGCCGCCCGCGGGAAGAAGAGTGGAAGAGCCGGCGATGATGCGGTCGACGCCGTGGAACGCGAGACGGCCCTCGCCCGAAAGCGACATCGCGTCGCCCGAAGCGAGGCGGAAGGAGCGGGTCGGCGCGTTGCGTTGAAGCCCGCCGACGCGAAAGAGCGCCGTGTCCCCAAGCGAGAACGAGACTACGGGAGCCGCAGGCTCCTCCTCGTCGCGATCCTGATGCAGGCCCATCCGCGCCGCGGGGTCGTACAGGTTGATCAGGCAGGCCTCCGGCGGCGGCGCGTCCGGGGCGAGCTCGGCGAAGGCGGCGACGAGCCGCGACGGAATAGCCGGCCACGCGCGTCCGGTTTCGGGATGGGTCGCCTGATAGCGATAGCCGCGTTCGTCGGACACCCAGCCCAGCGAGCCACAATTGCTCATCATGACCGAAAACGGCTTGCCGGTGCGGGGCATCCGCGGACGGAACGGCGGGGCGGCCGCGAGGATCGCCAGCACCTCATCCCGCAGCGCTTCTTGAGCGGCGCGGTCGAGAAAGGCGGGGAAATAATCAACCCCGGGCATGATCGAAACGGCGGCGTGCGACATGCGATCCAATGGTTTTGCTCGAATGCGTCGACGCGTTCGGCGGCACTGCACGAGAGCGGATTTCACCATAAATCATAACGTCCAAACAACGCACGTCGCGTCTTTTCCGTGTTAGACGATCCACGTAATGCGCAACCGCCTCCATTTCATCTCTGGCCTGCCTCGCTCCGGCTCGACCTTGCTCGCGGCGCTGTTGCGACAGAACCCGCGCTTCTCCGCCGGCATGAGCAGCCCGGTCTACGCGCTTTTCCGCTCGCTGCTGCACGAGACCAGCTCGCGCAATGAAGGCTCCGTGTTCATCGACGACGCGATCCGCAAGCGGCTCCTGACCGGCGTGTTCGATGCTTATTATGCGGAGGCGACGCCCGAGACTGTGATCCTCGACACCAACCGTGGCTGGACGACCAAATTGCCGGCGCTGGTCGAGTTGTTCCCCGACGCGAAAGTGATCTGCTGCGTGCGCAATCCGGCCTGGATCCTGAACAGCGTTGAGAGCCTCATTCGCCGCAACGCCTTCGAGCTTTCGGGCATCTTCAGCTACGATTCGGGCGGCACGGTCTATTCGCGCGTCGAGGGTCTCGCTTCGGCCGCCGGCATGTTCGGCTTCGCCTACAATGCGCTGCGTGAGGCGGTTTATGGCGAGCAATCGGACCGCCTGCTCATCGTGCGCTACGAAAGCCTGGCCGCCAACCCGCTTGGCGTCCTTGCCGCGATCTATGGCTTTATCAGCGAGGACCTTCACCCGCATGATCCGCGCAACATCGAGCCCTGCTACGACATGATCGAGTTCGATCTGCGGCTCGGCACGCCCGGCCTGCATGACGTCGGGCGCTCGGTCGAGGCGCGGGAGCGCAAGCCCATCCTGCCGCCCGACCTTTTCACCCGCTACCAGAAGGACGCATTCTGGGAAGACCTGAAGCTGCTTCCGCCGAGTGTGAAGTTGGTGTGAGCAATACAGCCGGGCGTCCGACTGCCCGCGCCGCTCGGCTCTCGAGTATCAAGCCTTCCGACGTCGGCGCAGGCCGACGAGGCCGAGGGCGGCGAAGCCGGTCGCCATCGTCACCCAGGTCGAGGGCTCGGGAACGGCGGGCGCACTGAACAGCGCGTTGATTTCGATCTCACCGTCCCCCGGCTCGATGTTCGCGATCAAATTCGGCTGCGCGCCGGCGTCGAAAGAGCCGCCTCCGCCGCCGCCGCCGCCATAGGACACCTCATCACTGCGGTTGCTTCCTTCGCCGCCGCCCCCGCCGCTATAGCCGCCCCCGCCGCCGCCCCCACCGTAACCGCCGCCACTGCCGCCGCCGCCTCCGCCGCCAAAGCCGCCAGCGCCGCCGGTGCCGCTGCCCGCGCCGCCGTTAAAGCCCAGAAGTCCACCCGCTCCGCCGGCGCCCGCGTCGGTCCCGGCGCTGCCGGCGCCAGCGAAGCCGCCGCCGCCGCCGCCGCCGAAGCCGCCGCCACTGCCGCCGCTGCCGCCGTTGCCGCCTATTCCTTTCTCGAAAACCGAACCGACGCCGTCGCCGCCACCGCCTTGATAATAGCCGCCGCCGACGCCGTTCTGCCCGAAGATGGGTGTGTTGGTATGGCCGCCAGCGCCGGCGCCTCCGCCCCCGCCAGCGATCACCAGCGGCTTGTTCTTGGGGCCGATAACAAAACTGCCCCCGCCGCCTCCGCCCGCGTAGCCATTGGTCTTCCCGGCGCCCCCGACCACAATTTGCAAGACCTCGCCTGCCGTGAGCTCGAAATTGCCTTGCGCCCCGGCTCCTTTGCCGCCCGAAGCCTCGCTACGAAGACCGCCGCCAGTGCTGCTCCCACCTTGTGCGCCAAACGCGACAATCTGGTAGGCGCCGGTCGCCGGGATCGTATAGTCGACGATCGCGCCGCTAAAAAGAAAGGTTGTGGCGGCGGCCGTCGGAGTTGCGGCCATAAGCGCCAGCAGGGATGCGCTCATCAGCAAAAGCCCCTTTATGCTCTCCCCGTTTGATCCCTGACGGCGCGATTTCGAGGCGATCGGCAAGGACATGGTCAAGCCTTCCGACGCCGGCGCAGGCCGATGAGGCCCATGGCGGTGAAGCCGGTCGCCATCGCTACCCAGGTCGAGGGCTCGGGAACTGGCGCCCCCACCCCCGATATTTCGATGATCTGCACTTCGCCATTCCCGAGTCGGTAGTCGCCCACTAGAAGCGGTTTCGCCCCGCCGTCGAACGAGCCGCCGCCACCGCCGCCGCTTCCGCTGAATTGGTAGGCGTGCCCCTCGCCGCCGCCGCCGCCGCTATATCCGCCGCCCCCGCCTCCGCCCGTAAAGGCGTAGCCGCCCGAGGTTTGTTTAGCGCCGCCGCCGCCGCCACCACCACCAAATCCGCCGTCGCCCCCGCCATAAGTACCCGTGCCGCCGCCGAACCCACCGAGACCGCCCCGGTGTCCGCCACCGGCGCCCGTTCCGTCGCTCCCGGCGCCTGCGAAACCGCCGCCTCCGCCGCCGCCGTTGTAGTAGCCGCCGCCGCTGCCGCCGCTGCCGCCGCTGCCGCCCACTCCCCGGCTCACGAAACTGCCGTGGCCGTCGCCGCCATCCTTGCTGGTCTTGCCGCCGTAGCCGGACTCTTCAGACGGCCCGTCCTTAGTCACCCCGGCCCCCGCGCCGCCGCCACCGCCTGCGACCACGAGAGGTGTGCTGAGGGGGCCGATGACAAAGCTGCCCCCGCCCCCTCCGCCGGCGTAGGTGTTGCTTGTCTGGCCGGAGCCCCCGACCACAATCTGCAAGACCTCGCCTGCCGTGAGCTCGAAATCGCCCTGAACCTTGGCGCCTTTGCCGCCCACTGCGCCGGTGTGGTCGTTGAGGTTGCCGTCGCCACCCTGAGCGCCAAAGGCGAGGATTGCGTACGTCCCGGTGGCCAGCACTGGAAAATTGACAATCTCGCCGGTGAAACCAAAGGTGGTCGCCGAGGCTGTTGGAGCTGCGGCCACAAGGGCCAGCAGCGAGGCGCTCGTCAGCAGAAGCCGCTTCATGTTCCCCCCAATTGAATTGAACGCTGGCGTCCCAGCAGGGACGCTCAAGCCGACTAGCTGGAGATATCTACCGCAACCGTCCTGTGCGTTCTAGAGCGGCAAAAATTAAATTAAAGTCAGGTGAGACGAGCTGGCGAAAGTCCCGGGCCACCGCCAGACAAACGCGTTTCCAAGCTTCCCTACCCGTCGGCCCGGGCGTATACGGGCCACAGGTTATCACCAACCCCCATCCCAGCGCAATTAAAGGGTCAACCGAGGCGAAT
>DATDHT010000119.1:0-4556 GCA_036521435.1 Roseiarcus sp. | reverse complement strand
GAGCGCAAGACGGTCAAATACAAGTTCAATCTGACTGCGGTGGCGCTCGCCAACAAGGTCGCGCGCATCGTCTTCGTGCTGATGACAAGGGGCGGCCAGTACGACGACCGGCCGGTCGCCGCCTGAACGAACGAGGCTATTCGATAGGGAGTTTTCGCCGCCGAGGCGATCAACATCGAGGGCGCCGACGAAGTGATGTGAACCAACGGAAAAGGCTTGGAAGCCCGAATAGCGGTCAGCGCCAATACGAGCGCGAGCGAATGATGAGGCGAAGAGCCATGCGGACGAATCATCAGGGCCAGTGGAGACATCCCTTCCGCATCAACAGGCCGTAGACATGACCGCGCCCGAGACGTTCACTGCAGCTTCAAAGCAACCCTTGACCACGGGGCGCCGTCCAGACATGACCGCTATGTGCGCAAACGCGACGCCCGTATCCGTCCGGAGTCCACGTGAAGCGGACATAGCAGACCACGGCCTTGGACGCCTCAATTGGGCGGTGAGCAGACATTGGCTCAGGGTAATTTTGCAGCGTTCGCCCTGGACATTATGTCCTGTCTAGGCGATCATCGTATTCCGAAACATCAGGGCCACGGCGATGCACGTGGGCGAGTGGCTACGAAGCCTTGAGCTTAGCGAATACGAAGCCGCGTTTCGCGAGAACGCAATCGACAGCAAGGTCCTTCCCAAGCTGACAGGGGACGACCTGAAGGACCTCGGCGTGGTGTCCGTCGGACATCGGAGGAAGCTGCTTTCGGCCCTCGCGGAGCTTTCGGGGACGTTCGCCGGGCCGACCGCTGTAGCGCGACAATCTGGATGGGAAGGCAGCGACAATCAGGATGGCCATTTGGCGGTCGCGGCGAGGTGATGATTGTCGCGGAGCGACGATAACGCAAGCGCTATTTTGTCGAGAGATGATTTGATTGTCGCGGAGCGACGATCAGGATGATCCCTTGATTGTCGCGCGCGTCGGCGGGCGTCCGGGTCCACGGGCGTTGTCGACGGCTTCCTTTCGCCGATAGCTGTCGACGTTCATTTCGAGGATCGTGGCGTGATGCACGATACGATCGATGGCGGCGAGCGTCATGGCTTGATCGGAGAAGATTTTTCCCCATTCGCCGAAGGGCTGGTTGGCGGTGATGAGCATGGATCGGCGCTCGTATCGCGCGCTGATCAGTTCGAACAGAACGCTCGTCTCCGCCTGGTCCTTGGTGACATAGGCGAGATCGTCAAGGACCAGCAGATGATATTTGTCGAGTTTGGCGATCGCGGCTTCGAGGGCAAGATCGCGGCGTGCGATCTGAAGCTTTTGCACAAGGTCGGTGGTCCGTGTGAACAGAACGCGCCAAGCCCTTTCGATCAACGCCAAACCGAGCGCCGCCGCGAGATGGGATTTCCCGGCGCCGGGCGGCCCGAAGCACAAAAGATTGGCTCCCTTTTCGAGCCAGGCGTCGCCGGCGGCGAGCGCCTGCACCTGCGCCTTCGAGATCATAGGCACTGCGGTGAAGTCGAACGTGTCGAGGGTCTTTCCCGGCGGCAATCGCGCTTCCTCCAGATGCCGTTCGAAGCGACGGCGGCTCCGCTCCACCATCTCCTGTTCGGCGAGGGCCGCCAGGAAGCGGGCGGCGGGCCAGCCTTCCTTGTCAGCGGTCGCCGCCAGGGCGGCCCAGATCAGCTTGATGCCGGGCAGTCGCAACTCGCCAAGCAGCAGGTCGATGCGGGCGGCGTCGATCTTGTCGGTCGTCTTCATGCCGCTTCTCCAACGCTTGTCGCGATCTGATCGTAGATGGCGAGGGATGGCAGCGTGACGACGACGACGGGTAATGCGGCGTCCTTTGGCCGGAAGCGTTCGATCAGCGCAGCGAGATCGGGAAGGACGCCGTCATCGAGAGCCACTTGCAACGCGAGGGCGAGTTCGGCCTCGCAGGAGCGCTCGAACGCGAGCGCGAGAATCCCGACCATGGCGCGGCAAGCTGGTCTCTCACCGAGACCGGCGAGCAAGGCGTCGAACGCCAGGGCGAAGGCTCGGCGGGGGAAGAGTTGATCGCGATAGACCAGATTGAGCAGCGCCATGGGCTTGCGGCGCAGGGAATGGATGACGTGACGGTAGTCGACGACATGGCCATGTTTGCCGTTCGGCCGGGGCCGACCGCGTCGCAAGACGACGATGGGCGTCGAGCCCTGGAAACATTCGAGCCGATCGTCATAAAGGCGCACCCGCAGCCGATGGCCGATCAGTCGCGAGGGAACCGAGTAGAACACCTTGCGCAGCGTGAAGGCGCTGGAGCTGGTGACGTCGACGTTGACCTCCTCGTAGTCGGCGGTCTTGCGGACCGGCAGCTTGTTCAACGCCATTCGCTCTTGATCGATGCGCTTGGCGTTGCGGAGGTTGCCGCGGCCAACGACGTCGTCGACGAAGCCCCGCCATGCGGTGAGGTCGTCAAAGTCTCGCGAGGCGCGCAGCAACAGAGCGTCGGCGAGCGCTCTCTTCAGATGGCCGTGGGCGCTCTCGATCGAGCCGTTCTCGTGGCTGACGCCTGGATTGTTGCGGGTCGGCGTCATGCCGTAATGGGCGCAGAACGCTTCGTAGCGCTTCGTCAAATCCTCCTTGGCGTCGGCGCCCAGATTACGGAAGGCCGCCGAGAGACTGTCGCTGCGATGTTGCTCGGGAACGCCGCCCAGCGCCCAGAGGGCGTTCTGTAGCCCTTCCGCCAGCGCGACGAAACTTTCACCGCCGAGCACGACATGGGCGTGCTCGAAGCCGGAAAAGGGCAAGCGGAAGTGATAAAGTCGGCAGTCGAGAAGCTCGCCGGCAATGGTGACGCCGAGATCGGCCACTTCCGTGAAGTCCGACAGTCCCATCCGGCCCGGCGGATGCTCCTGGCGAAAGATGACCTCCCGATCCGGACCGTTCACCGCCCGCCAAGCCCGGATGCGGCGCTCGAGGGTCCGCCGCGTTCCGTCGCCCAGGTCTGGGTGCCGACGGCAGAGTTCTCCGAAGACGGCAATCGGTCTCAGTCCGGGCGCGGCCTTCAACATCGGGACGACCTCATTGTCCCAGACATCGGCGAAGGGATCGGCTCGACGTCGTTCTCGACGCGCCTTCTTTTGGCTGGGAAGCCGAGGATCCTTTTCAATACGGTAGGCGGCGGCCGTGCTGAATCCGGCTTTCGCGCCGGCAATCGCCGGCGAATGGTAGCGACGCAAGTTCATGAATAGCCTCATCTGACGATCGGTGACGTGTCGGCCGGGCAAGAAGTCGGTCCCCTCGACAAGAGAAGGCCGATCCCTAACCCAGCCGCCGTGACCGCCAGACGAGGCCACTTGGGCGCTCGCCGCCGCCGCGGGGATTTCTACGGTCGGGCTACGCCCTTCCTTCGATATCCCCGCGGCGCCGTATTCTCATCCTGATTGTCGGGCGATTCTCATCCTGATTGTCGCGCCGCAAGAGTGGGTGAAATTTGACAACAAGGACGTGAGCCTTCGGACGGCGGTGCATGACATCATGGGCCAACCGGCCGTGAGACGGATAGGGATCGCCGTGTTCCGCGAAGGAAAGAACCCATCGATTTTAGATGCGCGGGACATCGAGAGGATCGCGCAACTTCCAGCCTTCAAGGCAACACGGCCGCCCCATAGCGGCGCTTTCAATGAGGACTGACTTCCGATGTCGCCGGACCCGGCGAGGCAGTCAGATGGGCTTTCTTTGAGTGGAGGAGCGGCTGGGGGGGCGCCTCAAAGGATCACGTCAGAACTCCATTGGCATTTCGTGATTGGACAACGTCGGCAGACCGTTATATCCGATCCGAATGCTTAACCCAGAAATGGACGAGGGGCGCCGCATTTCAAGCCGGGGCGAGTTACGAGAGCCACGTGTCTCGGTATGGGCCTCAGCCTTAGGGTCTGGCTGGGTGGCAGGTCCCATTGTCCGGGCCGTAGGTCGGCTTCGCCGTCGTCTTGCGCGTCGAAGAGAGCGGCGTCTCCGCGGCTATAAGTGAGGCGCGCAGACTCCTCGCGCGCGAGCTGACACCGCGACAGGCGAACGATCAGGCGCGTCAGTTGGTCAGGTTGACTGTCTTGTCCGCGCAGACCTCGACATTGGACGCATCCGCCGACTGACCGTCGGCGTATTTCCCGCGCAGATCCAAGCGACAATTGTTGCCCTGCGGTACTCTAACCGCCGCCCATTGGCCGGCTTTCAGCGCGCCTAGCACTTTTTTCCACTTAGTCGAGCCGCTCACGGCAGCCTGCAGCTCGACGAGATCGGCGTTGCGCCAGTTCATCACCTTCACCGTGATCGTTCCATCCGCCGGCGTCTTAAGCTTGGACTTCGCGGGCGCGGCTGCGGCTGGCGCCGACTCCAAGTTCTGTGCGAGCACCGGCGGCGCGACAACGCCGAACAGCGCCGCCGCGAGCGTGACGGCCATCCTCCTCCTCATGATCTACTCCCTGCACTGGCGCCAGCCTATGATGCCACCCAACGATGGCGAAAGAAAAGCCGGGAGGTTCAGCGAAGAATGCGGCGGCTCTCCTTTTCAATCGTCTTCGCGCCGTGG
>DATDHT010000118.1:0-10485 GCA_036521435.1 Roseiarcus sp. | reverse complement strand
CGCCCTCCGCGTGGCCCCGATTTCGGAAACTCGCGACGCCGCCAGCGTGCGCGCCGAGTTCGCCCGCGGCGACGGCGCGCGCGAGCGGTTGACCTACGCCATGCTGTTCGAACGCGGCGAATGGCGCATCGACGATATCGTTTACGCCACGCTGGATGGCCAAAGCCATACCCTGCGCGGCCTGCTCGCGGCGAACTAGCGCAAACGATTGCCGTTCGTGCGTCGCGAAACTCAGGCGCGAGAGGAGGTCTAAATCAAGGATGCGTCATAAGGCGTAAGATCCCGTTTAATGGGCAGCAGACGCACCGCTCGCGGCGGTCTTTTTCGGATCGTCCTTGATTTGGCTCTCCTCTCGCGTTTTCTTCCAGCAAACTGAGGAAGCCGCGCGGCGCCGCTTTCGTCCTGACCGGGGACGAGGGGCCCCAGGCGGACACGGGCGCCGTCCCACCCATCAGAGCGAGCGCGTCTCTTCCGGCTTGCCCTCCACCGCCGTATGATCCTGCCCGCGGGGCGGAGGAGGATTTGATGCGCAGCGGCTTGCGGATCAACCTGGCGCTTTGCGCCGCGGTCGTGCTTGGGCTCGCCGTTACACCAGCGCCCCGGGCGGGCGGGGCGAGCGCGCCGGTCGCCGTCGACGCCGCGATCGTGCTCGCCGCGGACGTCTCCCGCAGCATCGACGACGAGGAGTTCGCGCTTGAGCGGCGCGGCTATGGGGACGCTCTCCGGAGCCAGCAACTCCTTGACGCGATCTCCACCGGCCCGCACGGCGCAATCGCCCTTTCCTATGTCGAATGGGCGGGCGACGGCGAGGAGCGGGTGGTGGTCGACTGGGCGGTGATTCGTAACCAGAACGACGCCCGCGCCTTCGTCGCCGCGATGAATGCGGCGCCGCGCTCGTTTATCGGCCGCACCGCGATCGGCGCGGCGATCGATTTTTCCTTCGCCCTGTTTGCCGAAAGCGCCATCGAGACCAGCCGGCGGGTGATCGACGTCTCGGGCGACGGCACCAGCAACCAGGGCCGCCTCGTGACCGAAGCGCGTGACGCGGCGGTGGGAGCGGGCGCGGTGATCAACGGCCTCGCCATCTTCAACCGCAAGGCGGCGGCGGCGGGCGGCTATCTGGCCATGCACACCAACCCGCCCGGCGGCCTCGCCCAATATTACCGCGAGAACGTGATCGGCGGCCCCGGCGCGTTCGTGGCCCAGATCGACGATTTCAGAAGTTTTGGCGACGCGATGATGCGCAAGCTGGTCGAGGAGATTTCGGACGCGCGCTAGCCGGGCGCTGAGCAATTGTATGACTTTTGTCGCCTCCCGGCTCGGCGATTAGGCAAACTGGACCCACGCCCCGAAAGGGCTTCCCCTTCGGATTCGGCCAGAACGGATCGGCCTTCCCGTCACGGCCTCGACTGGCGCGTTGGCGAAGCACATTGACCATTGCGCGCATGTTGAGTAGTTTTACCTACTTCCATGTGTGGGCGGTGAGTTAGTCATCAGTGCGCCAGGTCACAATTCAGACGTCGCTTATCCCGTCGTCTCATTCGCCAGCGGGTCGATTTCTAATCCGGCGATCGGCGTCTAACGAAGCTCGCCGCGAATGAAGAGATATTGATTGATTCCGTCTGTTTCCGACTGGTTCTGAACCATTCCACGGGTCCGCTTCGAGAGCGGAAAACTGTTGGAATGCGAGGGAGCGAAGACATGGCCATTACCGGTTGGGACGATCCCGTCAACGGCGATTGGAGCGCCGCCGCGGACTGGTCGACCGGCGCCGTCCCGCTCCCAGGAGACGCCGCCATCATATCGGCGACGGGAGAACCGTACACCGTCACGGTCAGCAGCGCGGATTTCGCCAATTCCCTGGCCGTCAATGCAGACTCGGCCACGCTCCTGGAAAACTCGGGCTCGCTGACAATAACGGGCGGACTCTACGTCCACTCCGGCCTGGTGCAGCTCAACAAGGCCAATTCGATGGGCAGCGTGACTCTTACCGGCGGCGCGCTCACGGTCGGCAATGCTGGCGCGTTGGGAACCGCGACGGTGACGCAAAGCGGCGGCGAACTGCTCGGAACCGCGAACGAAACGCTGACGAACGCTCTCAATTTGTCTGGAAGCGTGACCATCGCCGCCGCGCATGGGACGACGCTCACCGAAAAAGCGTCGAGCTATATCATCGCTGGAAGCTCAACGTTGAATTTCGGCGCGCCCGGGCAGGACGGAACCGTTGTCTGGGCCGCCGGCAACAGCACAACAGTTTTGCCAGTCCCAGCCATCAACGTTGAGGCTGGCACGCTTAAGGGCAGCGCGAATGGCGAGCTCGGCGCCTTCCTTGAGGGCAAGCCAGTCACGGTCGCCGGAGGCGCGACCCTCGATCTCGCGGGGAATAGCGCGCAGCTCAAGGATCTGACGGGCAGCGGGTCGATCATCGATAGCGGCGCCGCGGCGACTTTGACTCTCGACGCGGCGAATTTCTCGGGAACGATCTCGGGCCCCCTGTCGCTTGAGGCCCAGGGCGCCGTGTTCCTAAGCGGAAACAATACCTACGCCGGAACCACGACGATCGATCCGGGCGCTAATTTCGAGCTTGGCGATAACGGGACGACCGGGTCGATCGGCGGCGGCGCCATCGTCGACAACGGCGCTCTTTTCATCTTCCGCAGCAATGCGATCACGCTCACCAACGCCATTTCCGGCAGCGGCGTCCTGTGGCAAACCGGGTCGGGCGTCACCTCGATCAACAAAGCCAACACCTACACCGGCGGCACGAAACTCGCGGCTGGAACGCTCGCGATCGGCAATGGCGGCGCGTTGGGAGCCGGCGCTCTGTCGCAAAGCGGCGGCGAACTGCTCGCGACCGCGAACGAAACCCTGACGAATCCTCTCGTGTTGTCTGGAGCGACCTTCGCCGCCGCGCACGGGAAGACGCTCACCATAAAGGCGCCGAGTTACAACGTCCTTGCAAACTCAACGTTGAATTTCGGCGCGGCCGGGCAGGACGGAACAGTCCTCTGGGACCCGACAAGCGGCTCGATAACTACGCCATACCCGGCGATCGATGTTCAGGCTGGGACGCTCAAGGGCGGAAATAACCACTTCGGCGATTTTATCGCCGGTTCGCCGATCAGCGTCGCCGCCGGCGCGAGCCTCGATCTCGCGGGTAACAGCAGTGTGTTCGCGCAACTGACGGGCGGCGGCTCGATCACCAACAGCGGCGCCGCGGCGACTTTGACTCTCTACACAGCAAATTTCTCAGGAACGATCTCCGGCGCCGTGGCGCTCACCTTCAACAGCGCCGCAACCTTGAGCGGCCTTGAAGACACCACGGGCGGCGCGACGTTCAACGGGGCGTTCACGCTCACCAACGCCGGCACATACGACGTGCTCGCCAACACAAACATCAATGGCGCAGCCGGCTCCTCCTTCGTCAACGACCACATATTTGAAAAGACGGGTGGCGGCGGCGTCAGCCTCGTCACCTCGAACTTTGTCAATAACGGCACGCTGAATGTGCTGAGCGGCAGCGTGCAGTTCACCGGCGGCTTCACCAACCATGGCGTGATCCATGGTCGCGTCACGCAGAGTGGCGGCGTCACCACCGTCAGCGCCTTGGTTCCCTCGGACTTCGACGAGGACGGCAAGTCCAACATCCTGTGGCAGAATGCGAGCACCGGCCAAGCCTCGATCTGGGACATGAACGGGAACACCCGGACAGGCGGCGGGGCGGTGAGCTCCAGTCCGGGGCCAAGTTGGAAGGCGATCGGGGCGGGCGACTTCAGTGGCGACGGCCATGCCGACATCCTATGGCAGAACGCCGATGGTCAGGCCTCGATCTGGGAGATGGACGGGAACACCAAGATCGGCGGCGGGGCCGTCAGCGCCAATCCCGGGCCGAGCTGGGGCGCCGTCGGGGCCGGCGACTTCAACGGGGACGGCCTTTCGGACATCCTGTGGCAGAACACGAGCACCAGCCAAGTCTCGATCTGGGAGATGAACGGGAACACGCGCACCGGCGGCGGCGCCGTGAGCACCGTTCCCGGGCCGAACTGGAAAGCGATCGGAACGGGGGACTTCAACGGCGACGGCGATTCCGACATCCTTTTTCAGAACACGAGCACCAGCCAGGTCTCGATCTGGGAGATGAACGGGAACACCCGCATCGGCGGCAGCGCCGTCAGCACCGTTCCCGGACCGAACTGGAAAGCGATTGGAACGGGGGACTTCAACGGCGACGGCCTTTCCGACATCCTTTTTCAGAACACGAGCACCAGCCAGGTCTCGATCTGGGAGATGAATGGGAACAGTCGCATCGGCGGCGGCGCCGTGAGCCCCATTCCCGGGCCGAACTGGAAAGCGGTCGGAGCGGAGGATTTCAACGGCGACGGCCTTTCCGACATCCTGTGGCAGAACACGACCAGCGGCCAGGCCTCGATCTGGGAAATGAACGGGAATACCTTGATCGACCGTGGGGCGCTCAGCCCCAATACCGGGTCGAGTTGGAGAGCGGTCGATTCTTGAAGAGCGATCCGGAGCGGTGATCGTTGATCGGATCGAAGCTTCCGATCGCCTTCACTGCAGGCGGGGCCGCTTCAGGAAGGTCGCGCGGTCGGCCGAACGCAGGCGCAAGCCGATCGCCCGGCCATCGCGGATGATTTCGAGTGGAATCTCGACCCCCGCCGGACCACGGCTCCAGATCTTGTGATAGAAGTCGCCAAGGCTTTCGATCTCCGACCCGCCGACGCCGGCAAGAACATCGCCGCGACGAATTCCCGCTTCGGCGGCCGGGCCGTTTTCAGCGACGCTCGCGACGATGATTTCATCGCCATTTTCGGCTGAAAAAACGCCAAGCCAAGGCCGCGCTGGCTTGTTGACCCGGCCATAGGTGAGCAGATCGTCGAGGATCGGCGGCAGAAGGTCGATCGGCACGATCATATTGATGTCGCGCGGGCCGCCCTTCTCGCTGAGCTGCTCGACATGCAATGAGCCGACGCCAACCAGCCTGCCCTCCGCGTCGATCGCGCCCGCGCCGCCCCAGAACGGATGGGCGGGCGAGGTGAAGATCGCCTCGTCGAGAAAATATTCCCAATAGCCGGCGAATTCCTGCCTGCCGACAACCATCGCGCGCACCGGTTTTGTGCCCGCCCCGGCGGCGACGGTCACCGGGTCGCCGAGCTTGACCTCGCTCGAGCGGCCGAGCTCGAGCGCCGGGCAATTGAGGTCGCCCAGCGCCTGGACAAGTCCGAAGCCTGTCTCCGCGTCGATGGCAAGCGCGTGAGCGGGCGTGACCCGGCCCTCAGCGTCGGCGAGCCAGACATGCTCGGCCTCGGTGATGAGGTACCCGATTGTCAGCACCAGGCCGCTCGCGCGGATGACAACGCCGCTGCCCGAGCGTTGCTCGCCCAGGGTTTGAGCGGTGAAGGCGTCCTCCGGAATCTGGGATTGCACGGTAACGATCGATTTGAGCGCGCGCTTCAGGTTGGAGGCGGGGCTGCCGTTCGGCAAGCCGGATTGCGGTTCGTCGCGCCGCCGCTTCTCGGTCATCGGCCTATCCCTTTTCCTTCCGCTGGTCGGCATAACTGACCCATAATTGTGGCGCAGTTCGTTCCGTTCGCGCCATCTGGGGGATTGATTCTAAATCAGCGCCGTGCCGGAACCCTGGCTGCGCTCGTCGAGCACGGACTGAAGATACTGCCCGTACGAGCTTTTGCCGAAGCGGGCAATGAGGCGCTTGAACTGGGCAGCGTCGATGAGGCCGAGGTCGAGGGCGATTTCCTCCGGGCAGCTGATCTTGGTCCCCTGTCGCTGCTCGAGCGTCCTGACGAAGCTTGCGGCGTCGATCAGCGAGTCCGGCGTTCCGGTGTCGAGCCATGCGTAACCGCGTCCCATCCGTTCGACGCTCAGTTCTCCGGCTTCGAGATAAACGCGATTGACGTCGGTGATCTCGTACTCGCCGCGCGCTGACGGCTTGAGCCGCTTGGCGATCTCGACGACGCGAGAATCATAAAAATAGAGGCCGGTCACCGCCCAGTGCGACTTGGGATGAGCGGGTTTCTCTTCGATCGATATGGCGCGGCCGGCGGAATCGAACTCAACCACCCCGTAGCGCTCTGGATCGGGCACATGATAGGCGAACACACTCGCGCCTTGTTCGCGTCGCGACGCCCGACGAAGCTGCTCGCTTAAGCCTGCGCCGTAGAAAATGTTGTCGCCCAGGACGAGCATCGCCGGCTCGCCGGCGACGAAGTTCTCGCCGATAACGAAAGCTTGCGCCAGCCCGTTGGGCTCGGGTTGCTCCGCATAGTCTATGCGGATGCCCCAGTCCGAGCCGTCGCCAAGGAGGCGGCGAAACATCGGCAAATCATGGGGAGTCGAAATGATCAGCGTCTCGCGGATCCCGGCGAGCATGACGACCGACAGCGGATAATAGATCATCGGCTTGTCGTAGACGGGGACGAGCTGCTTCGAGACCGCAAGTGTGATCGGATGCAGCCGGGTGCCTGCGCCGCCCGCCAGAATGATGCCCTTCATCGCCAAACCCGTCCTTGGTCGCTCTCAACGAAACCCGTCATCGCGAGGAGCGAAGCGACGCGGCGATCCAGAGTTGCCGCGCGCCTTACGTTCCCCTGGATTGCTTCGTCGCTGCGCTCCTCGCAATGACGGCTTTGGAGCGCTCGAAAGTCACCTTGCCCTAAGCCACAATTCCGGCCTCGGCGATCACGCCGAGACGCTCGCCCGCGTACACCTTTTCCCTGAGCGGGCGCCACCACCACTCGTTGTCGAGATACCAGCGCACCGTCTTCTCGATGCCGCTCTCGAACGTCTCATGCGCATGCCAGCCAAGCTCGCGCTCGAGCTTGGCGGCGTCGATCGCATAGCGGAGATCGTGCCCGGGCCGATCGGTGACGTAGGCGATGAGGGAGTCGTGTGGACGCGCCGTCGGCCGAAGCTCGTCGAGTATTGCGCAAATGCGTCGCACCACATCAATGTTGCGGCGCTCGTTGCGGCCGCCGACATTGTATTTTTCGCCGATCCGCCCGCGGGTCACGATGACGTCGAGCGCGCGCGCGTGATCATCGACATAGAGCCAGTCGCGTACGTTGGCGCCTGCGCCATAGACCGGCAGCGGCTTGCCGTGGATGGCGTTGAGAATGATGAGCGGAATGAGTTTTTCGGGGAAATGATAGGGGCCGTAATTGTTCGAGCAGTTCGAGATCACAGCCGGAAAGCCGTAAGTTCGAGCCCAGGCGGAGACCAAATGGTCGGCCGCCGCCTTGGAGGCGGAATAGGGCGAACTCGGATCGTAACGTGTCTCTTCGACGAACGCGCCCTCGTCTTCCAGGGATCCGTAAACTTCGTCGGTCGACACGTGCAGAAATCGGAACGCGTCCCGCCGCCCGGGCGGCAGCGCCTGCCAATAGGCTCGCGCCGCCTCCAGCATCGAGAACGTGCCGACGATGTTGGTCTGGATGAACGCATCGCTGCCCGTGATCGAGCGATCGACGTGACTCTCGGCCGCGAGATGGATGACCTGATCGGGAGCGAACGTTTCGAACGCCTCGGCGACCGCGCTCGGATTGCAAATGTCGACCTTGGCGAAGCGATAGTTCGGCGCATTGTCGATCATGGCCAGGGATTGCAGGTTGCCGGCGTAGGTGAGCGCGTCGAGATTGAGCACGGAGGCGCCGTCGGCCACCAGGCGCCGGCATACGGCCGAGCCGATGAATCCCGCGCCGCCAGTCACAAGCACTTTTCGCTGCATGAGCACCCCTGAAGCCGCCACCTTTCCTCGTCCTGAGGCGCCTCTCTCGCACGAGCGAGAGAGGCCTCGAAGGACGCTCCAGCACGCGCGGACGCCAGAAGCTGGATCGTCCTTCGGGACGCGCCTTAGGCGCTCCTCAGGACGAGGATAGTGGATAAAGAAGTCGCTCGCAGCACGCCGTGACCGACTGGCGCCATTCCGGCAGCCTGACGCCGTATACGCGAGCAAGCTTTTCGTTGTCGAGGCGGGAATTCGCCGGCCTTCTGGCAGGCGTCGGGTAGTCCGCGGTCGCAATGCGCTTGACGCGCGTCAAGCGCCGGCCTCGCGCCGCAGCCACATGGAAGATGGTTTCAGCCAGATCGGCCCAGGTCGCCTCGCCTGAGCCGGTCATGTGAAAGACGCCCCGCAACGTCGGCGACCCGTCCTCCTTCATTCTTGCGGCAATAGCGATCAACGCGTCCGCGATGTCGAGCGCCGAGGTCGGATTGCCGCGCTGATCAGCCACGACGCCGACTTCGTCGCGCGTTTCGTTGAGTCTCAGCATCGTGCGGACGAAATTCGCCCCGAACGGGCTATAGACCCAGGCGGTGCGCAAAATGACGCTGTTTTGGCAACGCTCAGTGACCGCCTTTTCGCCGGCAAGCTTGGAGCGCCCGTAAGCGCCTGTGGGCGCGGTCGGATCGTCTTCCCGATAAGGGCGGTCGAGCGCGCCGTCGAAGACGTAGTCGGTCGAAAGATGCACGAGTGGAACGCCGAGCCGCGCCGCGGCTTCCGCGACATGCCCCGCCCCCTCGCCATTGACCCGAACAGCGTCGGCCTCTTCCGCCTCCGCTTTGTCGACAGCCGTATAAGCGGCGGCGCTGACGATGACCTGCGGGCGCGCCGCTTCCAGCCCGGCGAGGACCGCCGCGCGGTCGACAAGGTCGAAGGCTGGCCGGCCGAGCGCGACGACCTCCGCGTTAGCGCCGGCACGCTCAAGCAGCGATGTCGCCACCTGGCCCTTCGATCCGGTGACCGCGATCCTCATCATTCGAACAGGTCCGGCGCGTCCTTGAGCCGTGGCAATCGGCGGTCCTTGTCGGAGAGAACCGGGCCTGCGGCAAGGGAGGGCCAGGCAACGCCGATGTCGGGATCGTCCCAGGCGACGCCCCGGTCGTTTGCGGCCGAATAGGGCGCGGTTGTTTTGTAAAGAACCTCGACGTCGGGCTCCAAAGTGAGGAAGGCGTGCGCAAATCCGATCGGAACCAGCAATTGGCGCCAGTTTTCAGCCGACAATTCGACTGCGACATGGCGGCCGAAGGTCGGCGACGAGCGGCGAATATCGACGGCCACGTCGAGGATCCGGCCGCGCGGGCAGCGCACGAGCTTATCCTGCGCAAATGGGGGTGTCTGGAAGTGCAGGCCGCGCAAGGTGCCGACTGTCGCCGAAAACGAATGGTTGTCCTGTACAAAGGTGAAGTGAAGACCCGACTTGTCCCAGTCCGAGCGATTGTAAACCTCGGAGAAAAACCCCCTGGCGTCGCCGTGTTTCTTCGGCGTTATGATTTTCACGGCGGAAATGGCGGTTTCTTCCACAAGCATAATGCATCCCGCGCTTCCACCCGACCGAGCCAAAGCCCTTCTGCCAGAAGGCGCTGCGACGGGCCACCTCAAATTGTCTTCCTTGCATTGGGAGCAATTGGCTGGCCGCAAAACGCGGCGCCGCCTTGAGGCCATCACGGCGCGCGTTCAACGGATTTTCGTTGAGGCCCGATTTCGATGCGTTCGTATAGCATATTCAATCTGTTATATACCAATCCAGGCGACCGATTTTGAGCTCGGAACTAAACGGGGTCCTAACACACTGAAAACATTAAGGGGCGCCGGTAAAATGGCGGTTAGGCCCAAACGGGCGGCCAGCCCGCTCTCCCGGAGCCCGCCTTCGGGCGCCGCTCACAGCCGCGCGCGGGCAAACTTCTGGAACGCCCGGGCGCGATGCGAGAGCGCGAGCGAACCGTCGGCCGGCAGCCCATGCTTTTCCTGCGCGCTCATCTCGCCGAAGGTGCGCTCATGGCCGTCCGGCAAAAAGATCGGATCGTAGCCGAATCCGGCCGTTCCTCGCGGCGGGAAGACAAGGGTCCCATCCACCCGGCCCTCGAAAGCTTCCTCCGCGCCATCGGCCCATGCGAGCGCGAGCACGCTGACGAAGGCCGCCCGCCACGGCGGCGGAGCCGCGCGCGCTTTAAGTTCGCGCTCGACGCGGGCCATGGCGGCGCCAAAGTCTTTCTCCGGCCCCGCCCATCTGGCCGAATAAATGCCAGGCGCTCCGTCAAGCGCCTCGACGCAGAGCCCTGAATCGTCGGAGAGCGCGACGAGCCCCGAAGCCCGCGCGGCGGCGCGCGCCTTCAGAAGCGCGTTGTCCTGGAACGTCGATCCCGTCTCCTCGGGCTCCTCGAGGCCCATCGCGGCCGCGCCGAGCGACGCGACGTCGAAGGGCTGAAGCAGTTCGTCAAACTCCCGCAGCTTGCCGGAATTGTGAGTGGCGATGACGAGGCGACCTCTAAGGCGCCCACGTTTGGCCGCGCTTCCGACCGCGCCGCTCAACGGACGACGACCTTGTAGCGCTGGCCGGGAACGAGAGCGGCGTCGCGCTCGAGGCCATTGAGAATCAAGAACTGGTCGAGCCATTGCGGCAGGAAGCCCATCCGCGCGGCGAGCGTTTCGGCGGTGTCGCCGTTCGCGGCCTCGAC
>DATDHT010000117.1:0-6571 GCA_036521435.1 Roseiarcus sp. | reverse complement strand
ATGCCCGACCTTCTGCTCGAACTGTTCAGCGAAGAAATCCCCGCCCGCATGCAGCGACAGGCGGCGGAGGATCTGAAGCGGCTCGTCACCGGCGCGTTGGTCGAGCGCAATTTGCTTTACGAAGGCGCGCAGAGTTTTGTCACCCCTCGGCGCCTGACGTTGCATGTCGTCGGCCTGCCGGCTGCTCAAGCTCACTCGCGCGAGGAACGCAGGGGCCCGCGCGTCGGCGCGCCGGAAGCCGCGATCCAGGGCTTTTTGAAGAGCGCAGGGCTCACTCGTCTTGAGGACGCGCGCGTCGAGACCGACCCGAAGAAGGGCCAGTTTTATGTCGCAGTGATCGAGAAGCCGGGCCGCGAGACGAAGGACGCGATTGCCGAGATCATTCCTGCGATCATCCGCTCGTTCCCTTGGCCGAAATCGATGCGCTGGGGCGCGGTCTCGGCGAAGCCCGAGGCCTTGCGCTGGGTGCGCCCGTTGCGCGGCATCGTGTGCACATTTGCGACCCAACACGAGACGGCGGAAATCGTCTCGTTCGAGATCGACGGGATTGCCGCCGGCGACGTGACCTGGGGCCACCGCTTCATGGCGCCAGCGCCAATTCATGTCCGCCGCTTCGACGACTATGTCGACGCGCTGCAGAAGGCGAAGGTCGTGCTCGACGCCGACCGACGCAAAGCGATCATCCTCGCCGATGCCAAGAACCTCGCCTTCGCGCAAGGGCTGACGCTGGTCGAGGACGAAGGCCTGCTCGAGGAAGTCGCGGGCCTGGTCGAGTGGCCCGTTGTGCTGACGGGTGAGTTCGAGGCGGCGTTCCTAGATCTGCCGCCCGAAGTGATCCGCGCAACCATCCGCGCCAATCAGAAATGCTTCGTGCTCCGGAAGGCGCCCGCATCCTCTTCCGTCATGGCCGTCCCCGGACTTGATCCGGGGATCGACCCGGCCATCCACGAGGCGCCGTCAGGCGCGAAATCGGAAGAAGCCGCGACGCGGAACGGCGTGGATGGCCGGCTCAAGGCCGGCCATGACGCGGGAGAAAGCGCCGGCAAGCTCGCCAACAAGTTTGTCCTCGTGTCGAACCTCGTCGCCCCTGATGACGGCGCAGCGATTGCGGCCGGCAACGGGCGCGTCGTGCGCGCACGCCTCTCCGACGCACGCCATTTCTGGCGGACCGATCTCGCGCAGCTGACCGGCGCCAAGGATACGGCGGCGAAGCCACTCGACCAGCGCCTGGAGAAACTTGAGCGCGTGGTCTTTCACGAGAAGCTCGGGACGCAAGGCGAGCGGATCGCGCGCATCGAAGCGTTGGCGCGTGAGCTTGCGCCGAAGGTTCAGGCCGACCCTGATCTTTCAGCCCGCGCGGCTCATCTCGCTAAGGCCGACCTCGCGACCGAGATGGTCGGTGAGTTTCCTGAGTTGCAGGGACTCATGGGCCGCTACTACGCAACCGCGCAAGGCGAGGACCCGAGCGTCGCTGCGGCGATTGAAGACCACTACAAGCCGCAAGGACCGAACGATCGTATTCCCACTTCGCCCGTCCCGATCGCGGTCGCGCTCGCCGACAAACTCGACACACTTGTCGGCTTTTGGGCGATCGACGAGAAGCCGACCGGCAGCAAGGACCCTTATGCGCTGCGGCGCGCGGCGCTTGGCGTGATTCGTATTGTGCTGGAAAATGGGCTGAGGCTGCCGCTGACGCTCGTCCTTCCGAGCGCGATGTCGCGTCACTTTTGTCATCGCGAGGAGCCCCGCAGGGGCGACGTGGTGATCCAGGGGGACGCAGAGCGCCCTACGGCCTCTGGATCGCTTCGCTCCGCTCGCGATGACGGAGAAGCTGAGGCCGCCGACCTCCTTGCCTTCTTCGCGGATCGCCTGAAAGTTTATCTGCGCGAAAAGGGCGCGCGGCACGACCTCATCGACGCGGTGTTCGCCCTGCCGGGCCAGGACGATCTTCTCATGATCGTCCGTCGGGTCGAGGCGCTCGGGAAACTGCTCGAAACCGAGGACGGCAAGAACCTGCTCGCCGGCTATCGCCGCGCCGCCAACATCCTGCGCGCCGAGGAAAAGAAGGATGGCGCCAAGGCTTTCGCCGGCAAGCATGTTCAGACGACGCTCGCTCCGCCAGCGGAGAGGTATCTTGCAGACGTCGTCGCCACCGCCGGCGCGGCCGCCCGCGAGCGCGCGGCTTCCGAGGATTTCGAGGGCGCGATGCGGGCGCTCGCCGCTTTACGCGCGCCCGTCGACCGCTTCTTCCTCGACGTGACGGTCAACGATCCCGACCCGCAGACGCGCGTGAACCGTTTGAGATTGCTCAATGAATTGCGCGAGGCGATGCACGCCGTGGCCGACTTCTCCAAGGTTGCGGGATAAGCCGCTCCTTTAAGAATCCGCCCGCAGCGCATAAATGGCGGCGGGGCGCTTTTTTGGGGCGCGGATAAGGAAGATTGAGCCATGGCGCTGAGAGAAGAGAATCTCGACGGGGCCTCCGGCGGCGGGAAGCCGGCGGTTAGCGACGCCCAGGCCGAAGACGCGTTTCGCACCATCCTGAAATGGGTTGGCGAGGACGCCAATCGTGACGGCCTGATCGAGACGCCCAATCGTATGGTGCGCGCCTACCGTGAATATTTTGCCGGCTATGACGAAGACCCGCACGAGGTTCTGCACAAGACCTTCAGCGAGGTCGATGGCTATGACGAGATGATCGTGTTGCGCGGCGTCACCTTCGAGAGCCATTGCGAGCACCATATCGCGCCGATCATCGGCCGCGTGTGGGTTGGCTACATCCCGGACAAGAGGGTGGTGGGCATTTCCAAGCTCGCCCGCGTGGTCGAGATTTTCTCCAAGCGGCTGCAGATTCAGGAGCGGCTCACGGCGCAGATCGCCAACGCGGTCGAAGAGGTGCTGAAGCCTTGCGGCGTGGCTGTGGTGGTCAAGGCGGCGCATCATTGCATGATCGATCGTGGCGTCCGCAAGCGCGGGGCCGATCTCGTCACCAGCCGGATGCTGGGCGTTTTCCGTGACCAGCCGCAGACTCGGGCTGAGTTCCTGTCGCTCGTCAATTCGGACAGCCACGAATAAACGCGCGGCATGATCGGCGCCTTTCGGATCGAAGCCTATGTCATCGCCTCCGCCGATGGCATGCTCGCGGACGCGAGCGGCGTTCAGCCGGCGTCGCTGCATTTCGAAGCCGACCAACGCCATTTCGAGCAAGGCCTTGATCAAGCCGACGTGGTCGTGAACGGGCGCCACTCGCAGGAGGGCGATGCGAACGCGATGCGCCGGCGCAGGCTGGTTCTGACCCGGCAGGTCGCTGACCTTGCGCCGGACCCTGACAATTCAAAGGCGCGGCTTTGGAATCCTGCTGGGGCCTCGCTCGAGGTCGCGTGCGGCGCACTGGGCTTAAATTCCGGCAAGCTCGCCGTCATCGGCGGCCCGCAGGTCTTCACCCTGTTCCTGAAGCTGGGCTACGACTGCTTTCATCTGAGCCGGGCGATCAAAGTGCGCCTGCCGGGCGGTATGCCGGTCTTCAGCCGCGAGAGATTTGGCGGCGGCCCCGACGCGATGTTGTTGGCCGCCGGCCTCAAAGCTCGGCCGCCGGTCGGGCTTGACGATGGGCTGATTCTCACCGACTGGGTGCGGGCGGAATAGGCGTTCGCCCGGGGCTCGGCCTCGTTCCAAGGCGGAAAACCGGCGCCTTGCGAAGACGATTGTCAAATCATAACATCGTGTGCGGTTGTAATGTGATAAGAAAGCGCTTCGCAATATACTTCGACGTTGGGGGAATACGATGCAACGTCTAGCTTTGCTCACCTGCGTATCGATCACATGGCTGATGAGTCAGGCCAGCGCGACGCCGCTGGATTCGCAAGGCATAGCGACGGATTTGTCATTCATCGAGACTCAGGTGACGAAGACCCTGACTTCGCTGGGTTCCCCTACGTCGGGATATCCCGTCTCCGGAGGCGACAGCGGAACATGGACGACGACCACGCCCTCGAGCGGAAGCACGGGATGGACGACCGGGTTTTTCCCCGGCCAGCTTTGGCTCCTCTATCAGGCGACAGGGTCGCAGCAGTGGCTCACTGCGGCCCAGGCTTGGACCGCTCCCTTGGCGTCGCAGGCCGGGGGTCGCCCGATAGACCCCACGGACATCGGCTTCATCATCGGGACGAGTTTCGGCAACGGATACCGGCTGACCGGCGACCCAAGCTACAAGAGCGTGCTTGACACCACAGGCAACTCGTTGGCGTCGCTCTACAATCCAAATGTCGGGGCGCTTCGCTCCTGGACCTTCCCTCAATATCATTTTCCTGTGATCATCGACAGCATGATGACGCTCGGACCGTTGCAGTGGGGCGCCGGCAATGGCGGCAATCCCACCTGGGCCGGAATAGCGGCGACGCACGCCCAGACGGTGACCACGAACCTCGTGCGCTCGGACGGCAGCACGTTTGAGGTCGCCGATTTCGACCCGACGACAGGGGCGCTCTTGAGCCAGGGGACATTTGCCGGCTTTTCCGATAGCTCGACCTGGTCGCGCGGGCAGGCCTGGGCCCTGTATGGGTTCGTGCAGGCGTATCAGACGTCTGACAACCCGGCATTCCTGACCACGGCGGAAGACGTCGCGAATTATTTCGTCGGTCAGTTGCTCGCCGACAATACCTGGATCCCCCCATGGGATTTCGACGCGCCGGGGACGCAACCTGTGGACACATCTGCTGCGGCCATCGCGGCGGATGGACTCGTCATGCTGAGCACGGTTGCGGGAACCTCAGGCGCGTCCTACCTCACGGACGCCGAGAACATACTGGGCGCGCTCAGCATGAGCTATCTTGGCCCGCCGTCCGGCGAGTCCGTGCTGTTCGATGGCTTCCCGGGCAACGGTGGGACGAATACCGCACTGATCTACGGAGACTATTATTTCACCGAGGCGTTGCTGCGATTGCAAAACGTGCTCGATGGGAAGCCCGGCTGGGTCCTGTATAGCCCGACGGTCCCCGAACCCTCAACCTGGGTGATGATGCTCCTCGGCTTCGCGAGCCTCGGCTTCGCAGGATATCGCCGCGCGAGGCTGGGCCGCGCAATGGCTTAGCCCGCGCGCGAGCCGCCAAGGAAGGTCACCCCCGCCGCTCGTACTCTACGAAGGCAAAATCGGTATCGTCGCGCGCGCCTCGTTCGCCGGTCGCGCGGCTGATCTCGCGCCACTCCTGCGGGTTGATGTGTGGGAAGCGCGCCTCGCCTTCGGCATCGAGCGCCACTTCGGTAATGAAAAGGCGGCGTGCGCGCGCGATCGTCTGCGTAAAAATTTCGCCGCCGCCACCGATGATGATGTCGTCCGCACCCATGTCGCGAGCGCGCTCGGCGGCCAGCTCGAGCGCAGCCTCGACATTGTGGGCGACGAGGACGCCGAAGGGAGCGAAAGCGGGATCACGAGTGACCACGATTGTTTCACGGCCCGGAAGCGCCCGGCCGATCGATTCGAAGGTCTTCCGCCCTATCACCAGCGGCTTGCCCCAGGTCAGCGCCTTAAAACGTTTCAGGTCGCTCGACAGCCGCCAGGGCAGACCGCCACTCGCGCCGATGATTCCGTTGCGCGCGACAGCGGCGACGAGGACTACCCTCCCTTCTCCCTCCGGGAAAAGGTGGCGCCGTAGGGCGTGCGAAAGAACGCCCGTCCCTCCGGACGAGCTACGGGCGCCGGATGAGGGCGACTCCTTCACACTGCGACCTTAGCCTTGATCGCCGGCCAGGGGTCGTAGCCTTCGAACGTGATCGCATCGGCATTGAGGTCGAAGATCGAGCCGACGTCGCCGAGATTGAGCCGCGGCAATGGGCGCGGCGTGCGGCCAAGTTGCTCGCGCGCCTGGTCCTCGTGATTGCGGTAAAGATGGGCGTCGCCGAACGTATGCACGAACTCCCCGGCCTGAAGCCCGCATTCGTGGGCGATCAGATGAGTCAAGAGCGCATAGCTCGCAATGTTGAACGGCACGCCGAGAAAAATGTCGGCCGAGCGCTGGTAGAGCTGGCAGGAGAGCCTGTCGCCGTTCACATAGAACTGGAACAGGCAATGGCAAGGCGCGAGCTTCATGCGCTCGATCTCGGCCACGTTCCAGGCCGAGACCACAAGCCGGCGCGAATCAGGGTTGCGGCGGATCTCGTTGATCACCCGGGCGATCTGATCGTATGTCCGCCCGGCCGACCCCTCCCAGGCGCGCCATTGCTTGCCGTAGACGGGACCCAGATCTCCGTCCGCATCGGCCCATTCGTCCCAGATGGAAACACCATGCGCCTTGAGGTAGGCGATGTTGGTGTCGCCCCGCAGGAACCAGATCAGTTCGCGCACGATCGATTTGAGATGAAGCCGTTTTGTGGTGACGAGGGGAAAGCCCTGGGCGAGATCGAAGCGAAGCTGCCGTCCAAACAGCGAGCGCACTCCGGTTCCGGTGCGGTCCGTCTTCACGGCGCCGTTATCGAGCGCCTCGCGCATCAGATCGAGATAGGCTTGCATGGGCTCGCGGTTCTTACGTCTAACCGGCCGCAACCTCTATACCGATTCGCGCTTCCCCGCGCGCGC
>DATDHT010000116.1:0-11462 GCA_036521435.1 Roseiarcus sp. | reverse complement strand
GATTTGGCTCCTTCTTCGCCGTGGGGGTGCGACGTTGGTCCGGTCTACTTGTTTGGGTTTTCTTGGGCAGTGGCTGTTTCGCTGCGAAAACCGCCGATTATGAGGGTTGGATTTCCTTGGATTTCCTTGGATTCTCTCGTCCGAATCTAGACTTATCAATGGGTTACGCGGAAAAAACGGCGGAAAGTTTTTCATGGCGCTTTTGTCCGTGAGGCGCCGGAACGGCAGCCCGTCGTGAGCCATGAGAAGCGCGAGTTGTTCATCGGCCAAGCTTAACCTTATTTCTAATTTTCTGCAATAAATTGTCGCCGAGCCGCTGTTCTTTCGGCCGGCCCTAATCCAAAAGCAATTCGCTGTAACGGTGTGTCGAGGGCCGCGCGCGCCGCTGCCGAGAGCGCACGACGGACTGAGGCAGGCGTTCGGAAAGGCGGCCTCGACTTAGCGCTGCCGCTTGGCCTTTTCGCTCGCGGCGCCGAGAATATGTCGGTACGTGCCGTCGAAAACCGTGTTCGTGGCCGACGTCCATTCCGTTTCGGCGGATAGCGTGCCGCGGCTCTGAAAGATACGCCGTGACTGCAATTCACGCTCGGCGGCTTCCTCGTCCGACATTGGGACAAGGTCGAACGTCGCTTCTTCGGGCACGATGAGGATCTGCGCGAACGGTTCGCCCGACCGGAAAATATGAGTCTTGCCTTCGGGCGGCGATTTGAACACCAGGAAAAAGATCATGGGCCACCACCGGCGTATGAGCGCCGGGACGGCGATCGGAGTCGTGTCGGTCGGGTCGGTGTAAAAACGCGGATGCGGCTCGGTACGAACCGCCCAACCCTCCTCCACCTTGAGGTCAAGCGACAGCTGGTAGGTGTAGTAAAGGTCGCCAAATGAACGAAATGGCGGCCATTGGCCGCCCGGTCCATCAGGCGGGGGGCCGAACTCCCCGTCAAGCGCGACCCTTCCCCCGCTGGTGCTTACACGCAGCTCATTTTCATACGGGTAGATGAGCTCGATTCCGTAACGAGCGCCCTCCGAAAATGGAAGGCAATGCCAGGCCTGCTCCATCGACCCGTCTTTTCGGGGCTGGCGTTCGCCGCCCCAGCCTGGGACTTCGAGCTTGGTGCGCCGAGGATTGAGCCCCGGCATTGCCGACCGATACTTGACCTGCATAGGCGAACCACCCTGCCGCATTGCGCAATTCAATGCATTTGGCGCGACGTTCGTTCCGAAGGGCGGGTCCGCGCGCGCGCGCGCCCCGCGTCGAAACCGCATTCTATCCGCCTCGCTCAGACCAATGCCTTGACCGTCTCGACCAGCTTCGGGATGTCGACCGCGTAAGAGAAGGTCGAGTCCTTCACATGCCGAGGCATGCTGGCCAGGATCTCTTCGGACTGGCGCTGGAACAGAACAACGTGTTCAAGCCCGAGCATGGCGCACAAATGCGAGGACCACGGATCGTGCTGGCCCTCGGCGATGATCTCGACGATCTTTGTCTGCGGCGAACAGAAGTACGCGTTCGACAAGGCGGCGCCGAACTCGCACACGATGATCTTCGCCTGGGCGAAAAGGAGCGCCTGTTCGTCGAACTTGAGCTTGTCCGGCTGGATCGCGACGAACTCAAGGCCTTTGAGCGCCTCGATCATCGCCGCGCGATTGGTGAGGTTTCGGCTGTTCGACGGGCTGCGGCAGATGAGCACGCGCGGCGGCGTGCTCGTTGCAGGCGCATGCTTTCGCACATTGGCCAGAATCCGCCCGAACGCTTCGCGGTTTTGGGGATGCGCGTTCTGGCTGTTCAGACCCGTGAACCTGTTCGAGGTGATCGCATGACCGAGAAAGACCGGCCTCGGCCGGATCTCCCGGATGAGGCCCTTTGGCGCCTCGAGCCGGGCGATCAGAGCGCGCTGCCACGGCCGCAATGTCCAGGTCAGCATCGGAACGTTCATTCTCGCGCCGAGGTCGATCAGTGGAACGATATCGTGCAGATAATGGCCGTAATTGTGCTTGTCCGAGCCTGAGATCAGCAAATGCTCGCCGGCGATACGCGGCGCACGGGCGAGCCGTTCGAGATGCAGCCGGCGCTCCAGCGTTCCGTCCGCTTGCGGCCGCCTGACGATCGCCTTGACCGACGACAGGTATC
Organism: Roseiarcus sp.; assembly: GCA_036521435.1. Lineage (GTDB taxonomy): Bacteria > Pseudomonadota > Alphaproteobacteria > Rhizobiales > Beijerinckiaceae > Roseiarcus. Next base: position 9,331 of record DATDHT010000116.1, on the reverse strand, counting down.
CCTCCCGAAACGGGACGAGGAACGAATGGCGCCAGACGCGGCCCTCAGGCGAAATGAGGAGACCAAACGCCGGAAACCAATATTGATCGACGAGATGCTCGAGCGTCATCGCCGGCGCATGGACGATATGATCGATGTAGTGGACGCGCTCCTCGTTCTTCGAATTGACGCTGAGCGGATGCAGTCGGGTCCGGTATTGCGCCGGCGCGACGACCTCGCACAGCGAGAGCACGGGTGGCAAGCGTCCCTCATAGGGGACGACCGTCAGATCGGTCGCCTCGTCGAGGGCGACTTGCACTCCCTCGCTGGACACGGGCATCGCGTCGCGCACCCGGCGGCGGAAATTCCGCAATGGCGTGCGAACGGCGTCTCGCCAGGCCGCATGCAGCGATCGATTGATGCGAACAAGCTTTTCGTTTTCGATTCGGTCGCGCGCCACGCTGCTCCGCTGGGTGTTCGACAAGTCTCGATCCGCTCCATTGGCGAGGGCTCACGCCCGCACGATTCAGCCGCGGGTCTATGCCCCAAGGCGCTGGCAGCGGCAAGCCCGCCTTATCCACCGCGATCGGGGCCGCCCGCGTGACTTTGCCCGTTTCGCCGTCTAGCTCCGGTAAGGCTATGGCCATCCGATTCGTTCACAAAGCCGACGTCCAGCTCGATTCGGCCCTGGCGACGCTGGCGCTGCGCGATGCGAAGCTCGCCGACTTGATCGGCGGGGCGACGCGAAATGCCTTCGTCCCGGCTCTCGAATGAATTTTCGCTTCCTGCACGCCGCCGATCTTCATCTCGGAAGCCCGTTCCTCGGTCTTGCGCAGAAGGACAACGAAGTTGCCGCGCGTTTCGCCAGGGCGAGCCGGAGCGCATTCGAAGACCTCATCACGAAGGCGTTGGAGGAGGACGTTTCGTTTGTCGTGATCGCCGGTGACGTTTTTGACGGGGAGTGGAAGGACGCTTCAATTGCCCTTTTCCTGAACCGGCAATTGGCTCGTCTCTCAAATCGCGGCATTCCAACCTTCCTCCTGCGGGGCAATCATGACGCTGAGAGCCTGGTCACCAAATCCCTGACTTGGTCGGAGAACGTTTTTGAGTTTTCGACAAGGCGTCCGGAAACCCACCGCATCAAGGATTTGCGCGTCGCGCTGCACGGACGCGGTTTTCCGCACCGTGAGGTGGTTGAGAATTACGCTGTCGACTATCCAGAACCCGTCGCCGGGTGGTTCAACATTGGCGCCCTGCACACCGCGTGCGGCCGCGCTGGCCATGAGAACTACGCGCCCTGCACGGCCGCCGACCTCGCAGCGCGCGGTTATGACTATTGGGCGTTAGGTCACGTCCACGCCTTCGAAATCGTCTCGCGCGATCCATGGATCGTCTATCCCGGCAATCTCCAGGGCCGCAGCATCAGAGAATGCGGAGCGAGAGGGGCGGTCATTGTGGAGGTTGCGGACGGGATCGTATCGGAGGTTCGCCGCGTCGTGACGGACAGCGCGCGCTGGGCGGAGGTCTTCGTTGACGCGACGCAGCACAGCGATGTGACCGACCTTCTTCGGGCGGTTGAGGCTGAAGTGCGCCCGCATGCCGAGATGGCGGAAGGGCGCCTACTTGCGGTGCGGGTTATCTTGACCGGAGCGACGAACTTGCATGGGCGGTTCATCGCCGATCGGGACCGCTTGCGCGACGAGGTGGAGGCGGCGGCGCAGCGGTGCGCTGACGATATCTGGCTCGAACGGCTGCGCATCGATACGGCGGAGCCGCGGCGGCCGGCGCGCGACGCCGCGCTAGCCGAAATCGATTTGGCCGTGGCGCTGGAGACATGCGAGGCGGACGCCGCGCTGCGGGCGCGGGTGGCCGATCTCCTCAGGACGGTCAGGGACAAGCTGCCCGGCGGCATGGCGGAAGACGCGAGCATGGCGCTGGACCTCGACTCGGTTCTGACAGAAGCTCGCGCGCTGGCGCTGGGCCGCTCGGCCGAGGCCTGACGAGCCGTGCGGCTTCTCAGCCTCGAGCTGGAGAAGTTCGGCGCCTTCGCGGAGCTGGCGATCGCGTTCCGTCCGGACGCCCGGCTGCATGTCGTCTACGGGCCGAACGAGGCGGGCAAATCGACCGCGCTCGCCGCTGTTGGCGCCCTCTTGTTCGGCGTGCCGGAGCGGACGGCCTATGCGTCTCGCTTCCCCGGCCAGTTGCGGGTCGGCGCGGAGATCGCGGCGGCTGACGGTCGCCGCCTCAAGTTTTGGCGGCGCAAGGGGCGCAGGACGACTCTCCTCGATGGCTCTGGCGACCCTCTGCCCGACGATGCGCTGGCCCCGTTTCTGAGCGGGCTCAGTCAGGACGTGTTCGAGCGGTCGTTCGGACTGGATGCGGCTAGGTTGCGCGCCGGAGGGGACGAGATGTTGCGGGCGGACGGCGACGTGGGGGCCAGTCTGTTGGCGGCGGCATCCGGCCTGCGCGGGCTTGCCGAACTGCGCCAATCGCTTGAAGCAGAAGCGGACGGCGTTTTCGCGCCGCGAGCCAGCAAAGACCGTCGCTTCTACCAGGCGCTGGAGCGCTTCAACGCTGCACGCGCCGCAATTCGCGAAAAAGAACTTCGCAGCGATGCATGGATAAAACTCAACAAGGACATCGAAGAGCTGAGCCACGAGTTGGACCGCCTTCGCGCCGCGCGTAGCGCCGGCGACATCGAGCGGGCGCGCTTGGGCCGGCTTAAACGTGCAGCGCCGCTCCTGAACTTGATCCGTGAGGCCGAAGCGGAACTGGCGTCTTTCTGCGATCTGCCTGCCTTCGCGCCGGGAGCGCTGGAGGCCCTGCAAGCCGCGCTCGACGAACTGCGCGTCGCGGGCGAGGGAGCGGAGCGCACGCGGATCGAGGACGATCGCCTCAAGCGGGATCTGGCGAGCATCGAGGTTGATGAGGCGGTGCTTGCCGACGCCGCGGCGATCGAGGAATTGTTTCAGGCGAGTGGCGGTTACAAGGACTCCAAGCGAGATCTTCCGGCCGTTCAACGCGAGGCTGACGGCTTCCTTGCGGCGCTTCACCGTCAGGCTCGATCACTCGGTTTGCCCGACCTCGGCTCGCTTGAAACGCGCCGGCCAACCGAGGCGGCGAAGTCGGAGGCGCGCAAACTGATCAAACAGGGGCGAGACGCAGAAGCATCGGCGAACGCGAAGGCGGCTCAACTCTCGCAAGCACAAAAATCCTATGAGGTCGCGCGCATTGCGCGAGCGGGGCAGGGCACGGACCTCGATCCGACGACCTTGCGCGAAAAATATGCTGCGCTCGGCAAGATCGCTGAGTTGGCGCGGCAGTTCGCCGATCATCGACTCGCGCTGACGAACGAGATTATCGAGCTCGCGGACGCCGCCGCGAGGCTAGATCCGCCGGTTGCCGACCTCGAAGCGCTGGCGAGGCTCCCTATACCGCGCTCCGAGGATATTGTTCAATTTGCAGACGCATTCGAGGCTGCCTCGCGCGAGGCTCACGAAGCCGCAAAGGCGAAGCGCGCCGTGGAAAAGGAGATCGAAGAGGCGACAGCGCGCCTTGCCCGGCTTGCTGCTGGCCGACCTCTCGCAACGGCCGATCGCATCGCGGAGGCGCGCGCGCGCCGCGAGGCGGCGTGGCGGCCCTTGCGCGCGGCGATATTCGGAGCGTCCGAAGCTCCTCCGCATGCTTCGCTGGTCACTCACGTCGCCGAATTTGAGCGCCTCAACGGGGAGGCGGATGGTCTGACTAACGACGCGATCGAAGACGCTGCGCGTCTGGCTGAGCATCGACTGGAAACCCAGCGGCTCGACGAACAGACGCGCCGGTACGCTTTGGCGCAAGCCGCCGAGGCGCGCGCGGCAGTGTCGTTCGCAGAAACCGAGCGGACTTGGCGCGAACTCTGGAAACACCTCTGCATCCATCCACGTTCGCCAGCACGGATGCAGGAATGGTCTGGCCGCATCGAGCAATTCATCAAGACGCGCGACAAGCTCGCTGCGAGGCGAACCGAGCTCGAGGCGAAGGAAGCCGAACTCGCACGCCTCGAGCCCATACTGGGCGCCCTCAGCCTTGAGGCTGGATTGGGCGAAATTACGGGTCTCGATTGCATCCGGCTTGCCGAACGCTTCGAGCGGCGCCTGGAGGATGTCACGCGCGCCTGGGAGAGATCGCGCGACGTCAAGACCCGGTTGGCTGAAGCGGGCTCGCGTCTCGAGGAAGCGAAGACCGAGGACGCCTCTGCCGCCGCCCAGTCGGCGGATTGGCGTCGTCACTGGGTTGTCGCGGTCGCCGGTCTCGGTCTCGAGGCCGGCGCGTCAATCGACGCCGCCGAGACGGCCCTGGAGGTTTGGGACAAGGCGTCCAACGATGGTGAGAACCACCGCAACCGGATGCGGCGCGTCGCGGGCATCCAGCGAAACATGAGCGACTTCGAGACCGAAGCCCGCGCGCTCGTTCAGCGTTGCGCGCCGACGGCCGCGGACCTGCCCCCGGAGGCAGCCGCGCGCTTGTTGAACGATCGTCTCGTTGCGGCGCGGGCAGCTCATACAAAACACCATGCGGGGGCCGAGCTGAAAGAGACCGCTCGGAGAGCGCTCGACGAAGCGCGCGATCGCCTTGGCAAGGCCAAGGAGGCAATGGCGACACGAGCGGCGCATCTGCCCCCTGGCTGCGACGTGGCGGTCTTGCTGGCGCGCGAGGCTGAGCGTTCCCGCCTTGCCGAGGCGCTCCGCCAGCAGCGGCTCCGGCTCGCCGATCTCGCCGAGGGGATCGACGAAACGCGGCTGATCGACGAGATGAACGGGTTCGATCCGGATGCCGCTGCGGCGAGTTTGGCCGCACTTGAGCGCCGGGACGATGACTTCGGCCAACAGGAAAAGGATCGCTACGCGGAACGCGACCGGTTTCAGCGGAAGCGGGAGGAATTCGAAAGCGGCATCGGAGCCGAGGCCGCGCTGCAGCAGCGCCGCAATGCGGAGGCCGAACTCGTGGAAGCCGCCCGCCGTTGGGCGGTACTGAAGTCGGCTTCCGTTCTCCTCGGCGGCGCGCTCGAGCACCACCGGGCTGCCCGACGCGACCCCTTGATGGTGCGCGCGGGCGAGGCGTTCGCAACGTTGACGGGCGGCGCTTTTTCCGGGCTGGATCAGAGTTTCTACGACGATGACGAGGCGAAGCTCGAGGCCTGCCGGGCCAATGGGGAGAGGGCGCCGGTCGCGCATTTGAGCGAAGGGGCGCGCGACCAGCTCTATCTGGCGTTACGGTTTGCTTATATCGAGGACTATTCCGCGCGAGCCGAGGCGCCGCCGTTCATCGGCGACGACATTTTCGCCAGCTTTGACGATTTCCGCACCGGCAACGGTCTCGAAGCGCTTGCGGCGATCGGCGACCGCATTCAGCCGATCCTGTTTACGCACCATCTGCATGTCATCGAGGAGGCTCGGATCCGCTTGGGAGATGCCGCGGATATCATTCGAATCGGCTGAGTTCGCGTAGGGGAGGCGCTGCATCTGTGCGCCGGCGCCGCTTCTGACCGAGTTCTGAGCGGCTTGAGAAGAAGACAAATCGGATCGCGACCGAGAATGCGATCGGACGGCGAGTCCCGGCGCGCTTGCGGAAGGATTGATTGGCGCCGCTCTCACCGAGGCGTGGAACCCTGTTGCGCAATTTGAGTTATGGACGATCAGCGCCGCGAGAAAGGAGCGGACCCGTGCCAGGAATCCACAGAAAAAGCCGATGGTCAGCGGACGTGACCGCGCACTCGGATGCGCTCGATCTCGAACCGAAGGTGTTCGAAAAGAAAAGTGCGGGACAAATCGCCAAGTCGCTCAAGCGCTCGGCTGAGTCGAGCGACCGGCGGAAATCGAGTGCGTTCCGGTCGGCGATGTCGATGTTAACCTTTTACATGAACCGAGCCGGCCGAAATCTTCCTGCCGAACGAAAGCACATTCTCGAGGAGGCGAAACAAAAATTGCGCGCCTTGTTCGGACGCAATTCATGAAGCTTTTCCGGCCCACGGTGGGTCCCGCCGAGCTCGGAGTGAGCGTCGCGCGGACTGCGAAGAAGGACCGCCATGACGGCCAAGAGAGTTCTCCCGCCTGGCGCTCAGCCTCCGCAAAGCCTGCCGCACGACCATGATCGCGAAGGCGGACAGCCATACGCGAAGGAGGTCGAGGACTATAAGGGGGGCGTGGCCTCGCCGCCCGAAGAGAGCGCCGGCGAGAAGCCAATCCTAGAGACACAAAAGCGCCGGCGAAGACATAACGCGCGGCGCTAGCGCCGGGGGCTGAGACGCGCCACGAGCTTGCGCGCCTCGCGAAGACCGGAGCGTTGGCCAAAACCAACCGTCAGCCGACAGGCGCAGTGAGCGGAACGGCGGCCAGCGGTGAGGCAATACGCGACTGTCGTAAAACTGTCGTCTCCCTGTCGCAATAGACATATCGAGCGGGCCTACAGACGGGGTCGTCGCGCTCCATCGGCGCGGCCCGAACTCGACCCCTGCCAGCGCTTGAGAGGCGTACAATGAGACTGACCAATTTCATTCGCATCGTTGCGTTCGCCGTCGGCGCCGCGACAGTCACGATTGCGCAAGCTGCCGATATTTCCGGAGCCGGAGCGACCTTTCCATTTCCGATCTATGCCAAATGGGCTGATTCCTACAAGAAAGACACCGGAAACGGACTGAACTACCAGTCAATTGGATCGGGCGCGGGCATCAAGCAAATCAAGGCGAGAACCGTGACCTTCGGCGCGACCGACGCGCCATTGGAGCCGAAGGAACTCGAGAAGGCCGGCCTTGCGCAATGGCCGATGGTGATGGGCGGCATCGTCGCGGTCGTCAATCTGCCCGGCGTGAAACCGGGCGACATCGTCATCGACGGCCCGACCCTGGCGCAGATCTATCTCGGCGCGATCACCAAATGGAACGACCCGACGCTCAAGACGCTCAATCCCAAGCTCGCGCTGCCCGATCTGCCGATCGTGCCGATCCATCGCGCCGACGGCTCGGGAACGACCTTCAACTTCACATACTACCTCGGCGAAGTCTCGCCGGACTGGAAATCGAAGGTCGGAGTCGCGACGACGGTTGACTGGCCGGGCGGCATCGGCGCCAAGGGCAATGACGGCGTCGCCAACAACGTCGCCACGACTCAAGGCGCGATCGGCTATGTCGAGTTCGCCTATGCCGAGCAGAACAAGCTGACTTTCGCCAACATGGCCAACAAGGCGGGCAAGGTGGTCGCTCCGACGATGGAAGCCTTCCAGGCCGCGGCGTCCAACGCCGATTGGTCGAACGCGCCTGGTTTCTACCTGATCCTGGCCAATCAGCCGGGCGACAAGTCGTGGCCGATGACCGCCGCCACGTTCATTCTCCTGCCCAAGGATCCGCCGAATAAGGCCGCTGCGAAAGACGCGCTGGACTTCTTCAAATGGGCTTATGCGAAGGGCGACAAGATGGCCGAGGACCTCGACTACATCCCAATGCCTGATAACGTGGTGGCGATGGTCGAGAAGATGTGGGGGGCGGACATCAAACAATAGGCGTCGATCGACCGGCGGGGGCGCGTCTGGGATGGCGCGCTCCTCCGCCCCGCGCTTTCAAAGCAAGGTTGAAGATCCGCGATGACTGCAACCGCATTGCAAAGCTCCAGCGCCGCTCACAGCTCGCCGAGGGACCGCTCTCGCGCGCTCGGTCGGCTGAAATTCTCGGACAACAGCTTCCGCCTGCTGACGCTCGGTGCGGCGGTTCTGGTTCTTGTGCTCCTCCTTGGCGTTCTGGTGTCCTTGTTCGTCGGCGCCTGGCCGGCGTTCCGCGAATTCGGAATCGGCTTCCTGTTTTCCGACGCCTGGAGTCCCCCGAAGGAAAGATTCGGCGCTGCGACCGCGATCTATGGCACGCTCGTCACATCTTTGATTGCGATGCTGATTGCCGTTCCAGTCGGACTCGGCATTGCGGTTTTTCTAACGGAACTCTGCTGGCTGCCGCTGCGCCGGCCCATCGGGATCGCAATCGAGCTCCTCGCGGGGATTCCGTCCATCATCTACGGCATCTGGGGCGTCTATTATTTTCGGCCGGTGATGCAGAGCTATATCCAGCCGTTCCTCATCTCTACGCTCGGCAACGTCCCCGGCATTGGCTTTCTCTTCCAGGGTCCGCCTTTCGGCTATGGCGTGCTGACCGCGGGGCTGGTGCTCGCGCTGATGATCCTGCCCTTTATCACCGCGGTGTCGCGAGATGTGTTCGAGACGGTGCCGACCGTGCTCAAGGAGGCGGCTTATGGCATCGGATCGACCACCTTCGAGGTCGTCGGCAACATCGTTATTCCCTACACCCGGGTCGGGGTGATCGGCGGCGCGATGCTGGCTCTCGGCCGCGCGCTCGGCGAGACGATGGCGGTGACCTTCGTCATCGGCAACGCCACCAAGATTCAGTCCTCGATTCTCGCCCAGGGCACGACCATCTCGGCGATGATCGCAAATCAGTTCGCCGACGCCGATCCGGGCCTGTTCACCTCGTCGCTGCTGGCGCTCGGCTTCATCCTGTTCGTGATCACGTTCATCGTTCTCGCAGCGGCGCGCTTAATGTTGTCCCGCATGCAGTTGAAGGCTTAAGGCCGATGATTGCGGCTTCCTATTCCAGGCGCAAGACGCGCAACGGCATCTGGACCGTTCTTGCTTACGCGGCGACGGCTCTTGGCCTGAGCATGCTTGCGGTCATTCTAGGTACGCTGCTGTGGAACGGCGTTGGCGGATTGTCGCTCGACGTCTTCACCAAAAATACCGCGCCGCCGGGAGTCGTCGGCGGTCTGCTCAACTCGATCGTCGGCAGCCTGATCATGACGGCCATCGGCTTGGCGATCGGCGCGCCGATCGGCATCCTCGCAGGCACGTATCTGGCCGAATATGGCGCGAACTCCCGGCTCGCCACGGCCGTGCGCTTCATCAATGACATTTTGTTGAGCGCGCCCTCGATCATCGTCGGCTTATTCGTTTACCAGCTGTTGGTGGCGCCGGTCGGACATTTCTCTGCGCTTGCGGGCGCTGTCTCGCTCGCGATTCTGGGCGCGCCGATCATGGTCCGCACGACTGAAGACATGCTGAACCTCGTGCCGAACACGCTGCGCGAGGCGGCGTCGGCGCTCGGCATGCCGCGTTCGCTTGTCATCCGGCGCGTCGCCTACCGGGCGGTCATGTCAGGCCTGATCACCGGCGTGCTTCTCGCAATCGCGCGCATGACCGGCGAGACCGCCCCGCTCATCTTCACCGCGCTCGGCAATTCGCTGTTTACCGCCGATCCTCGCGGGCCGATGTCTGCGCTGCCGCTCATTATCTACGAATTCGCCCGCAGCCCCTACGC
>DATDHT010000115.1:0-22712 GCA_036521435.1 Roseiarcus sp. | reverse complement strand
CTTCGCTCCCGGATCCATCTATGAGGAATATCTGCGGTGGGGATACCCGCACTGGTTCCATTTCGTGACCGGATCGCTGGAACTCACGACCGCCGTTCTGCTGGCGCGGGAACGGACGCGGCTGTGGGGCTCGGCGCTCGGTTGCACGGTGATGGCGGCGGCGCTCGCGACTGTCACACTCCACGGTGAATATTGGCACGGCGTGGCGCCGCTTGTTGTGGTGACGCTATCGGTAGTCGTCGGCTGGATCGCCTGGCGGAAGCGGCTTCCCGGCTCGGCATGACCGACGGCGGCGTTCCACCTGCACGAAACTCGCGCCCCGGTTGCATCGTCCGGCGCGTCTCCCGCCGACCGTCACGCGAAGGCGCGGGCGGCCGCCTTGTGCCTGGCGATGAGGGCGGGCAGGTCGACGCCTTCGGGCTGGCCGTCGATGACCCGCCATTGGCCGGCGACCATCACCCGGTCGGCCCGATGCGCGCCGCACAGCGCGAGCGCCGCGATCGCGTCCTGGGCGCCCGAGAAGCGCGGCTCGTCGAGCGTGAAGAGCGCGAGGTCCGCCTGCATGCCGGCCATGATCGCGCCGATGTCGTCGCGTCCGAGGCAATGCGCCGAGCCTTGGGTCCCCCAGCGGAGCGCGTCGTAAGGGGTCACCGCCGAGGGCCCGTAGCTCAGGCGCTGGAGCATCAGCGAATGGCGCACGGCCTCCATCATGTTGGACGAGTCGTTGGAGGCCGAACCGTCGACGCCAAGCCCAATGGCGACGCCCGCCGCTTCGAGCTCATGTGTGGGGCAGACACCCATGCCGAAGGCCATGTCGGAGGCGGCGCAATGGCAGACGCTGACGCCAGCTTTGCCCAGGCGTTCGATCTCGCCCGCGTTGAAATGGATGCCATGCGCGACCCAGGCGCGGGGGCTCAGCCATCCGGCCTGCTCCAGGAGGTCGACCGAGCGCACGCCGAATGTCGCGACGCTATAGACGTCCTCGTCGAGCGACTGGCAGAGATGGGTGTGCAGCCGGCAATCGTAGCGCTCGGCGAGTTCGGCCGATCCCAGCATCACCCGCTTCGGCACCGCGAGCGGCGAGCAGGGCGCGAGCGCGACGCGGATCATCGCGCCCGGTTTGGCGTCGTGATAAAGGCTGAGCACCCGCTCGCTATCCTCGAGGATCGTCTCCGAATCCTGCACGATCGAGTCCGGCTGCAAGCCCCCGTCCTTCTCGGAAATGCCCATGGATCCGCGCGTGACCGTCATGCGAAGCCCAAGCTTCGTCGCCTCCTCGACCTCGATGTCGATCGCGTTGGTGATCGCCGGGGGAAAGAGATTGTGGTGATCGGCCGCAGTCGTGCAGCCGGAGAGCATCAGTTCGACCAGCGCCATCCGGATCGCGATGCGCAGAGTCTCGGGATTCATGCGGCCCCAGACGCGCTCCATCGTCACGAGCCAGGGAATGAGCTCCTTGCCGAAGCCTGCGGGGTGGGCGCGCGTCAGCGTCTGGTAGAAGTGATGATGGGCGTTGATGAGCCCCGGCAGCACGACATGGCGCGAGGCGTTGAACGTCGTATCGGGAGGAATCGCCGGCGATTGGCCGCGCGCGATGCATTCGACAATCCTGGCTCCCTCGACCACGATTCCGCGCTCGGAATCGGCGGCGAGGATGGCGAGCGGGTCCTTGATCCATAAGCGCATGCGTTTGGTCGGCTCCGTTTCCGCGCGGCAAGAGAGCGGGCGCATAGGCGAGGGCAGGCGAAAGGTAAAGCCTTTTGCCGCGCGTCGCCCTCCAGGGATCACTCTGCGGCGCGGTGAAAAATTGTATTCGACGCTTGGAATTTCGGCCCTTATGGTGCACCCACCGGGGTGAGACCGTTGCATGCGAGTGGCGTGGCTCAAGCGTAAACCAATCCACGGCGGAGGGCGGCGGAGCTGCCGAACCGCCGGTGGAAATTAACTGTGGGAGGGATTCATATGCGCGTTGCGATCTTGGCTGCTTTGGCGGGGGCGATGGCGTTCGCCGGGCCGGCGTCCGCGCTCGATAAGGTCACCTTCGGGACCAACTGGGTCGCCGATCCGGAGGCCGGCGGTTACTACCAGGCGCTCGCCGACGGCACGTACACCAAATACGGGCTCGACGTGACGATTCTCCAGGGCGGCCCGATGTCGAACGGGGCCATGCTGCTGATCGCCGGCAAGATCGAATTCTTCATGGGCGGCGACATGATCGGCGATTTTCTTGACGTGCAGAAGAATATTCCAACCATCATCGTGGCCGCCCACTTCCAGAAGAATCCGCAGATCTTCATGTCGCATCCCGGCGTGGGCCTCGACAAATGGCAAGACCTTCCCAACGCGAATCCTGCTTTTGTCAGCGCCGGCGCGATGAACACGTTCTGGGCTTGGATGCGCGCGGCTTATGGTTTCAGGGACGAGAACACCAAGCCCTACAATTTCAATTCCGCCCCGTTCATCGCTGCGCCGCATTCGATCCAGCAGGGCTATTTGACCTCGGAGCCGCTCGAGGTCGAGAAGCAGGGCGGTTTCAAGCCCAACATCTTCCTCCTCGCCGACTATGGCTATGACACCTATTCGACTCTCGTCGAGACCCGCCGCGAGATCGTGGAGAAGCATCCTGACATGGTCCAGCGCTTCGTCGACGCCTCCACCATCGGCTGGTACCACTATCTCTACGGCGACAATTCGAAGGCCAACGAGGCGATCAAACGAGAGAATCCCGAACTCACGGACGACGAGATCGCCTTCTCGATCAAAAAAATGAAAGAATTTGGCATCGTCGATTCAGGCGACTCGCTCAAACTCGGTATCGGCGCGATGACCGACGGGCGCTGGAGCGATTTCTACAAAACGATGGTCAAGGCGGGCGTGGTCGAGCCCGGCATCGACTACAAGAAGGCTTATACGCTGCAGTTCGTCAACAAGGGTGTCGGCCTCGACTTGCGCCCGAAGTGACGATCAGTTTCGTTCGAAACTACTTCTTCGGCGCTGGCAGCGCATTGTAGACGTCGGGCGGCAGGACCGCGGAGACGCTGACCGTGACTTTGTCATCGGGGCCGAAATTTTTCACCTTGTTGCTGACCGAGGGCAGGCTCTTCAGAAATGCGACGATCGCCTGCGCGTCAGCATCGGAGAGGTGTGACAGCGCTGGATAGGGCATCACGGGACTAAGCTCTCTGCCCTCGGGCGTTTTGCCGGTGCGGATCGCAGCGATGATCTGCTCGTCCGTCCACTGGCCGAGGCCGGTCTCCCTGTCGGGCGTCAGATTCTCTCCCACGAAAACGCCCGCGCCCGGAATTGCAAAGCCGACGTCCGATCCGCCGAGATAGCGCTTCATGTCGGGCGAGCCGAGCAGGGCGCCGGGCGTGTGGCAGTCCGAGCAGCCGGCGATCGTCACGAGAAAGCGCCCGCGCGCGACTTGAGCATCGTCGGCGGACGCCGGTAGGGCAAGGCCTACGCATGCGGTCAGGGCCACGCCAAGGGTCGTGGCAAAAAGGCTTTGGCGCATGGTCCTCTCCTTCTCCGCTTTCGACGAGCGCTTCAGGTCGCGCTGGCGCCGGATATGGGAATCCCTTCCAAATGGGGGGGAACCGCCCAATGTTGCGAGGGGTCCGGGCTGTGCGCAACGGGCCGAATCGTTCCCCGCCATGCGACGCCCATCATCTGCGCCGTCTGGTAAGCCATCACGCTCCAGCCTTTCGCCGCCAATGCACGCAGGCCCGCCGCCACATGAGGCGACACCAAGTCATGAAAGACGACCATTGCGGTTGTTTCGAGGTAGGGCGCGCAAGCGAGCGCATCCTGGGTCGGAGCCTCCCCGTCGTGGTCGCCGTCGATGAACGCGAACGACCATCGGGCGCCAGCTTCGCCCAAACGGACGACAGCGGCGGGGCTTGTTTCAGGAACGAGGATCGTCGTCGAGCTTCCGCCGGCCCCTCGGACCGCCTGCTCGAATTCGCGCCGCCAGTCCGCATCGGCGAGCAGAGGTTCAACGACGTGGAGGGGCGCAAGGCCAGAGGCGACGAGGTGGGCGGTCGACCAGCCGCGCCACGCGCCGATCTCGATTCCGCTCCGCCCTTTGAACGCGCGCGCGTTGGCGTAGAGGATCGAAGCTTCGTCGCGATTGATGAAGCCGACCGTCGGATTGCGTCTGTCGACACGAAACGGATGGTCGATCTGCTTGCGAAAATAGGGCCAGGTCGAGGCGCTCTTGTCCGCCTCGATCATGTTCGGAAAGAGATGGTCGAGAATCGGCGCTTCAAGATTCGCGGCGACGTAGTCCTTGGCCATTGAGGGCGCCTGAAGCAAAGGAACGAAACGGGCCGCGCCTGCGTTCAATTTCGATACGATTCTCGGCGCTTCTGGTGCGGCGCGCCCTAGTTTGAAGCGAATGGCACGCTGCGCCATACGGCGTCAACAACGGCGGATCGCCGCCAGCGGGAGGCGCCGCAATGCAGCAAATTAAAGGCACTTGTACTTAACTTGTTCTCGCATTACCTGTTGTTCGACCCGAAAAGCGAGGTTTATGATGTCCGTGATTCAGGCGCATTAGTGGCTGCGCAGGGCTGACCTTTGAAGGACGCGGCCGAATGGCGGAAACCAAGGCGCGAGTTCTTGCGACAGCCTGGAATGCCGACGGCATGCGGTTTGCACTGCCGAGGGGGGATGTTGCGGACTGGACAGACGCGACGGAATGACGGGTTTGCATCATGAACAAGATAGCAACTCTGACGACGAAAGCAGCAGCGATCCCGGTGACCGCGCCGCCGCTTGTGACTCTGCGGGGCGTGCATAAGGTCTTCGCCAATCAGGTCACGGCTCTGGAAGGCCTCGACCTCGACGTCCGAGCGGGTGAGTTTCTCTCCTTGCTGGGGCCGTCAGGCTGCGGCAAGTCGACCGTTTTGCGGTTGCTGGCGGGCCTCACGGGGCCGACACGTGGCGAGATTGTTTGGCTCGCGAACTGCCCGGAACTGGGCTTCGTGTTTCAGGAGCCGACACTGACGCCCTGGTCCGACGTCTTCACCAACGTGTGGCTGCCGTTGCGCCTTGCCGGAGTGTCGAAAGAAAAAGCTCGGCAGCGAGTCGAAGAGGCGCTCGAGCAAGTTGGCCTGGCTGGTTTTGCCAAGGCCTATCCGCGCCAGCTGTCCGGCGGCATGAAGATGCGTGTATCGATCGCCCGCGCCCTCGTGACGCGGCCGACGGTCCTCTTGATGGACGAGCCATTCGCGGCCCTGGATGAGATCACCCGCCTCAAGCTCAATGACGATTTGGCGGCGCTCAGGTCCTCGCTCGGGGCGACGGTGGTGTTCGTGACCCATTCGGTCTTTGAAAGCGTCTATCTTTCGGACCGCATCGTGGTGATGGCGGCGCGCCCGGGTAGGGCGGTTGCCGAGATTGTCGTCGAATCCCCGACCCAGTCGCGTCAGGAAGGGTTTCGACTGTGCAAGGCCTATGCTGACACCTGCGTCCAGACTTCCGAAGCGCTCCATGTCGCGATGGGCGATCGGCCGCCCAAGATACTCAAGAGCGGGGCGGCGTGACCAAGGACGACTTTGTCGGCTATGCGGTGCCTGCCATCACTTTGGGACTGGGGCTAATCGCCTGGGAGGGGTTGGTCCGGTACTTCGCGGTCCCAACTTATCTCTTGCCCGCGCCGAGCCTCATCATCTCCACCCTCATCACCGATTGGGCGGTGCTGTCGGCGTCGCTGTGGGTGACGCTGTCGATTACGCTCAAAGCTCTTGGGATCGCGGTTATCGGAAGTGTCGGGCTGGCTATTCTTTTCGCACAGTCGCGACTCGTCGAGCGAGCATTCTATCCGTTCGCCGTCGCCATGCAGGTTACGCCGATCGTCGCCATTGCGCCCCTCCTGCTGATCTACCTGTCTCCCGGCGTCGCGGTCCTGGTCTGTGCGTTTCTGGTCGCCTTCTTTCCCCTCCTGGCCAACACCACGCTCGGGCTGTCCTCGGCGGACCACAATCTGGTCGACCTGTTCCAGATGTACCGCGCCTCGCGCATTCAGCAATTCATGCTGCTCAGGTTGCCCTCGGCTCTTCCGTATTTTCTGGCCGGCCTTCGAATCAGCGGCGGGTTGGCGCTCATCGGCGCCATTGTCGCTGAGATCGCCGCCGGGTCCGCCGGCCAGGGGTCCGGGCTTGCTTATCGCATCGTCGAGTCCGGGTTTCGCCTGAATATTCCGCGGATGTTTGCGGCGCTGCTCTTGATTTCGGTGGCGGGGATCACAATTCATCTGCTGCTGACTGCGCTGTCGCATTGGTTGTTGCGCGATTGGCATGACAGCGAGCGCGGGCGAGAAACCTGAAACAAACCAAATAACTTGTCGTATGATGTAAGCCGGCGCGGGCGCTTTTGCGTCCGCGGCGCCGCCGAGCGGACCGAATCTGCGCCGATAAATGGAAGGCGGTCACATGAACATCGGATATCTCAATGTCGAGCGACGGACTGAGTCGCGGCGGGTCTCCGTTCTCCGGAAGCTTGGAATTTCCAATCTCGTCAGCACCGGAATGTTCGATATTGCGGCCGCACATGAAGCTCTGGTTCGTCGACAGGCGGTCCCCGAGCGGATATTCGCCGACGGTCTCGTGGTCGATGTTCCGGCTGGCGTTTACCACCCGCTGCCGGACTCGAGCTCTGAGTTTTTCATCCGCAATATCAAGGCAATGACCCCAAGCCTGATCGCCAAGACGCTGGAGATCGGTTGCGGTTGCGGCATCATCTCGCTTTATATGGCGGCCAACTGGACATCGAGAACGGTGGCGACGGACATCTCGCCAATCGCCGTTGAGGCAACGATCGCGAACGCCAAACTAAACAACGTCAATCTTACGGCTTTTGAGTCCGACCTGTTCGAGAAAATCGACGAGAAGGATTTCGACCTCATCGTTTTCAATACGCCACTGGTCGACAAAAGCCCGGAAAACGACATCGAGCGCTACAGCCTCTGTGATCCGCAGGGCCGCATCACCGAATCCTACCTTCGCCAGGCGCGTCGCCACGTGTCGAAAGACGGGCTGATCATTTTTTCCATCTGCAACAATTCCGCCTACGAGGTGATGGACGCGATCGATCTCAATTATGAAATCGTCGGCTTTGAGTTGGCCTATAGCGGTTTTTGGCGGGCGATCGTCGGCGCGCGGAACTAATCGCGAGATTATGAAGTCGGCGGACCGTCATTCCAACGTCCTTTGACCACGCGAAAGAAAATGCGCTGCGGAAAGCTTTAGCGGCTCAGGTCCCGACGGAAGCGGTGAAGATCGACTGACGCTTTGCCTGTTGGCGTCATTATCGGCGCGCATGATAGGAACGGGGCTGAGGCGCGGTTCTGCGCGCCCCAAGCGCGGCTGGACGCGATCAATGGCGGATGCAGGTTCGACGTCTTCCGGCGGCTTCGCCGAGCCCCATCGCGGGGGGTCGCGAAAATGGATCAGTCTCCTCGCTGAACTCCCTTATTTCGCTATCGTTATCATCGGCATCGTTGGCGTTGCCTGGACCAACATTCTTGGCGTTTCCGTGGCGAGCTACTGGGTCACTATGACCCCCGTTGCGGCGCTTCTTTGCGTCTGCGCGGGCTGGGCTCATTTGCCGCGGGGTCGCGGTCGGCTCGAAATGGCGGCGCTTCAGCTTGGTCAATGGGCCGCGGTGCTCGCCGCAATGTATCTCATCCACGTGAGCAATTCTGACGGCTTGGTCACCCACGACGCATTAGGCAGCATTCTGCTGACGCTGCTCGCGCTCGGGGTTTTCATTTCTGGATTGGACTTGAGGACCTGGAAGCTTTGCGTCGCCGGCGGTTTCCTCGCGCTGGCGGTGCCGTTTGTCGCTTGGGTCGAAAACGCCGGATTGTTTATATTTCTCATCGGAATCGTGCTGATTGCACTTGGCGTGCTTGCCTGGTGGGGCGCCCATCGGTCGCATCAGCACGGCTGAGCCATTTCCCGCCAGTGTCCAAGCCTGCGACCGCGCTTTCCGCCTGTCCTCCATAGCGTGAAGCATCGACACGTGTTCGTGATTGCTCCCGCGCGGGACTTGCGTGGGCGAGCCGGATGGCGCCTAAAGAGCGGCCGCCAAGGGATGGGGCGAGGCAAGCCGGCCGGGAGGGGAGCTTCACTATCGCTTTGTGCGTTCCCGACTTGGCCCGCGTAGCGGGGGCAAGAACAAGGACAGGCGAGCCTCGGCGAGTCGACGCGTCCGTCGGTCGGGCGCGCCTGACCTCGACCGGGCGCGCGCTTAACCTTTTGCCGCTTGCGCGGGCGGCGCCGTTTATGGCCACTCTCGCGCTCACCGGGTGTGCGCCGGTCGGCCCCAACTTCGAACGCCCTGCGGCGATCGTGTCGCCGCAATTCAAGGAGATCAGGGGCTGGAAGATCGCCACTCCGCGCGCGAACGAGCCGAAGGGCGAGTGGTGGTCTGTTTTTCACGATCCCGAACTCGACCAGCTCATGCAGGTCGTCGCGGTGTCCAACCAGACGATCAAGGCGGACGAGGCCAATTACCGCCAAGCGCTGGCGCTCATCAATGAGGCGCGCGCCGGGCTCTTTCCTAATGTCAACGGTACGGGCTCGGCGACCCGTGGATTGCCTGGCGGCACGAATTTGGCTGCGGAGGCCGCGGGTTCGTGGACGCTCGATGTCTGGGGCCAGGTCCGGCGCGAGATCGAGGCGCAGCAGGCAGGCGCGGAGACGAGCGCGGCCATTCTGGCGAACGCGTTGCTCGCCTCGCAATCGACCCTTGCGCTCGCCTATGTGACGCTCCGACAGGCGGACTCGCTGGAAAACCTGCTGGCCGGAACTATAGAAGATTACAAGCGCTCGGTCACGATCACGCAGAACCAGTATAATGCTGGGACCGCCGCCAAGTCTGACGTCATCACCGCCCAGGCCCAACTGCTCAACGCCCAGGCGGCGTTCATTGCCGCCGGCGTGTCGCGTGCGCAAAGCGAACATGCGATCGCGGTCCTGATGGGCCGCCCTCCCGCAGGCCTGTCGATCCCGCACGGAAGCCTGGCGACCCGCGTTCCCTCGGTTCCCGTTGGTCTGCCGTCGTCGCTTTTGGAGCGCCGACCGGACGTGGCGGCGGCGGAGGAGACCATGCGCCAGGCCAATGCCGAGATCGGCGTCGAGTTCGCTGGCTATTTTCCGGCTGTGTCGCTTTCCGGCCTCATCGGCTATTCCGGCAATCCGTTCGCAACCGAGTTCGGTCCGAGCAATCCCGTCTGGTCATTCGGCGCGTCCCTCGCTCAGCCTTTGTTCAACGGCGGTCTCACCACCGCCCAGGTCGAGGCGGCGCGCCAGATCTATCAGGCGGACGTCGCCACTTATCGCGGGACGGTGCTGTCGGCGATCCAGCAGGTCGAGGACGCGCTCGCGGGGATTCGCATCCTCTCGCGGGAGGTCAAAGTGCAGGCGGAGGACGTGCGCATCTCCCGGCAGGCGACTCAGATCACGCTCAACGAATACAGGGCGGGCACCCAGGCCTTCACCGCGGTCGTCACCGCAGAGACGCAACAGTTGAGCGCCGAGGAGTCGCTATTGTCGACCCAGGGGCAACTGCAGGCTGACGCGGTCGATCTGATCGTCGCGCTTGGAGGCGGCTGGAGCCAAGCGATGCTGCCTGATGCGACCGCGCAGACCTCGGCCATTCCGCCGCATTGAATAGGAGCCGGCTGGCCTCAACGGATGGTCGCGGCCTAGGTTCGATCGAGCCGTGTGGATTTCCTTGGCCCCGGCCCATTCGGTTGCGAAAACCCCCGTTTACAAGCGTTGGATTTCCTTGGATTTCCTTGGATTCTCTCGTGTGAAACGAGACTTATCAATGGGTTATGGGGAAATTCTGACGGAAAATTTTTCCTGTCGCTTTCTCTCGTTCGCGAGCTGCGCCGGAACGGAAACCGGCAATGTTTGCACGGAGGCGCTATGATGATTCATGGAGCAAGCTTAGCCGTGTTTCTGAGTTTCTGCAATCAATTGTCGTTTTAATCTTTGTTCGAACCTGGCGTTCCTGCTCCAAGCGGTTTTTCTAGACCGAATTCCACAATGCGACCGCCGGCTCGTTTTTGTCGTGCTCGTAGCCAAGGATGCTGACGCTTGCCGTGCCGAGCAAGAACAGACGCCCTTCCGACGGAGGAAGGCCGAGCCAGCGCGCCGCCAGCACCCTGAGGATATGCCCGCTCGAGAATACGATCGCCTGGTCGTCGGCTGCGCGAAGGCGGCCGATGACCCGATCGGCGCGAACGCCGACATCGGCTGGCTGCTCGCCGTTCGGGCAGCCGTCGCGAAACAGAAGCCAGCCGGGACGGTCCGCGAGGATTTCACTGCTCTTGCGACCTTCGTAGTCGCCGTAGTTCCATTCGAGCAGATCCGGATCGACCTTGGCGTCGCCGAACCCAGCGAGCGCACAGGTGCGGGCCGCACGCTGAAGGGGACTGGTGAACACCCTGGCAAACTTGAGGCCCTTGAGACGCTCTTGGAGCCCTCGGGCTTTGCGTTCGCCCTCCTTGGTGAGGGGAATGTCCGTGCGTCCGGTATGCTGGCCGCTTGCGCTCCATTCGGTTTCGCCATGGCGGACGAGATAGACGCAAGGAAGCATGGCAAACCAATCCGCGACTTCGCCGTCAGGGGCGCTGAAGATAATAACGTCTTACTCCGTCCAGCACTGATTTGGATATGCAATCCGTCGGTGTTCGACGGATAAGCGGTTCCTGTTTCGGCATCGTTGTCAGGTGGACGAACGCCGGGCGGCGTCGGAACACGCGGTTCGGGGTTCGCTCTGCAGATCCGACGACATTACCGCGTTCATCGACCGGGCCGCGTGCGCGCAGCCGCCGTCAAAGGCTGCGTTGACGTTTTGGGGCGTGCAACTAAGGCCAGGCGCGAACTATATCCGGCCTTCGAGGGCGCTCTTGAAATAACGGAACCAATAGAGTCCGGCGACGTTGGAGTGGCAGAGTAGAGTTGGCCCTCGCAACGTCTGGAAGGCCGGCCGGTCGACACAGGCGTCGCCAGCCGATTGTCTTCTTCGTCGTGGCGATTTCAGCGGCAAGGAGGATACCATGCACAACGCGTTCCTGGCCTTGACGGCCGCAGGATTGGCAGGTCTGAGTGGATACGGCATCAACGCGAAAACCAGTCCGATACAAACTGCGCAAGTCGTGAATTCCACTCCGGTCTATGCTCAGGAGGCGGGCGCCTTTTCACAATTTTTGAGCTCTGACGCGCCCCAGTGTGTGGCGGTATCCCAGATCGGCTCGATCGCGCATCTGACCAAGCTGACGCCTGCGCAATTCCAATTTGTCCGCGCTCTCTACATCGCCATCCCGCCGATTTCGCGCGCGCTTCCTCCCGGGGATAGGGCTGTCATCGCAAGCGTGAACGGCCGCTCGATGATCGCGCTCGTGTCTGGCGGTGAAACCTGTGCACGATTCCTCGCTCCGGATTTCATCTTGTCGATGCTGAGCAAAGTCGGCAAGGGCGAGACTGTAGCAGTCGGAGACCCGATTTAGGGTCTCGCAAACCATACAACGCCTGAACTGATCCAGTTCTGTCCGCGGCGACGCCGGTTCAGAGTGAGCCTGACCGAGAGGCCATGCCACGGGTAAATTCCCGGCGTGCCTTTTGAACGATTATCACAACCAAGCCTCGCCCCCGCTATTGCCGGAGGCTCCGTTCCCTTCTATCCACATCGAATGTGATTGAGTCGACGCTCGCGCCGCAACCCAAGGCGTCAATCTGGCGGCCAATCGCACGGGGTCGGAGCAACACGATGCGGACATATGCGGGAGCGCTGGCCCTCCTTGTGGGTGTTTTCGGCGTCCAGGCTTTAGCAGCGGACTTACCCACCAAAAAGCCGGCTCCAGAGGAAATCCTCGCTCCAGACTTGCCGTCGAGCTGGCACTACGAAATCACCGGCTACGGTTGGGGGACGGATGTCGCCAGCCAGACTGGCGTCGGACCTTTTCCCACCTCGCCTTCCTTCATCAACTTCCTGAAGATTCTCCAACATTTTCAGGGCGGGTTGATGACGTCTTTTGTCGCCCGCAACGACAATTATATTGCGGGCGTCGACGTTATCCTGTCGCGCATCGGTGGGGGAACCAACTTCAGGGACCCGACGAGCGCGCTGTTTGGCGACCACGCGACTCTCACACTGACACAAGCAATCGCGACCGCTTTCGGAGGCCTGAGGATTCCTGTCGGGCCGCCGAACCTCCAGCTTTATGGCACGGTGGGCGTTCGCTATTTCTATAGCCGCACTGCGCTCGACCTGTCGTTTCCGGTGAGCGGCTTTCCACCCTCCGGCTTCGCCATTACGAAAAATTGGGCGGATCCGGTCGCTGGCCTCGCGGCCCATTACGCGATCAACGACAAATATTTCATCAACTTCCTGGCGGACATGGGCGGCCTGAGCAACAGCGCGACCGGTCAGGTCCTCGGCTCGGTCGGCTACAATTGGACGCCTGCGTTCTCGACGACGCTCGGCTACCGCGTCCTTTACACCTACTTCCGCGACGACAACGGATCACTCCACGACTATCGTTATCAGTCGTGGATGTATGGGCCGTTTGCCGGGGCCAAATACGCTTTCTAATCTGTGGCGTTCGTCGGAGCGCTCACCAGCTCTCGAACGCGCGGGTGACTCGCTTCATAAACGCGGCTCGCCTGGACGAAGCGTTGAAGTCCATGTTGTACAGGGCCAGGTATTGGAACCGGCCTTTCGGATCGATCAGTGCGCGAATATTGTCGCGCACGAAACGCTGTGGCGGATCCTTTTTCGCGGCGACGCCCACGCGGTCTTCACCATAGGCGCAAACCGCGGCCATGCGCTTGATATTGTGCAGATTGGGATGGAACAGCCCTGCCTCGTCAATGCGAACGGAAACACCCGGTAGAAACACCCGCTGGAAATACCCCTGCATGATCGCGGGCAGGCCGTCGAACCAGATGGGAAACACGAGGATAAGGGCTTCGGCTGCCCGCAGGCGCTGAACGTAGACTTCGACTTCGCGAGTATTTGCGCTCGTATCGACGTAATGGAGGAGTCCTTCGCCCGACATAATCGGGTCGAACTTTTCCGCATAGAGGTCGAGATCGTCGACGATATGCCCGCGAGAGCGCAGGATCTCGACAACGCGGGCGTGCAATGCAGCGACGAAGCTCGCTTCCAGCGGGTGCGCGAAGACGACGAGAATGCGCAAGCTTACGCTCCGGCTGGCTCCGCGCGTCGATTCCGAGCCTGATCGCCGCGCTCAGCGGCAATGAGAAATTCGATGCGCGGGGGAGCAATTAGCATCTCTCGGATTTCGTCCTCAAGCACCCGATCGGCGTTGGTGACCCGCTCGCGCAAATGCATGAGTTCGAGCCATGATTCGATCAGATAGGCTTCTTCATAGCGGCCGAGGTCGCTCGCATCCTCAAAGATTCCCCACGCGAACGCTCCGTCTCGGCGACGCTCGAATCCGAGCTGATCCAAAGCTCGAACGAACGCGACGCTGTCTTTGGGGTCGATCCGGTACTCGATCTTCACCAGGACGGGACCACGATCGTTATCGATTTCCTCCCGGGTTTCCGGCAGGCTCCAATGCTGGGAGGGCGAAAGGTCAAGCGCGCCTTGCTGGAGCTTCCATCCCCAGGTGAGAGGAATTGCAGCCATCGCGCCTCCGGCGGCGATGAGCAGCGCGGCCGAAAGTCCGGATCTCGCGGCGACCTCGCCCCAGGCCGCGCTGCACAAAGTCATTGTCCCATAGATGACGGTCAGAAACACGGCGAGCCCGCGGCCGCGCACCCAATCTGGCAAGACATTCTGCGCGGAGGTGTAAAGGCAAGTCAGGTTGGTGACCCACGCCACCCCAGCCAGCAGGCAGGCGCACAGCGAAATCGGAAGGTCTTGGGCGAGGGCGAACAGCGCCAGCGCGAACACCGTCAGGATGGTCCCGGCCGCAACCAGCCGGTCGGCCCCGAACTTGCGGCGCAATTTCTCATGCCCGAGCGATCCGAGGATCGCTCCAACGCTGATCGCGCTGAGCAGAATCCCATAGTGTTCCGCGCCTTGTCCGGTTCGCCGAGCGATCAACGGCAAGAGGCCCCAATACGCCGCGGTAAATGGATAGATCGCAATGGTTCGCGCCAGCGTTGCCCATAAGAGGCGATTGTTGGCGGTATGCCGAAGGCCGGTGCGCAGTGCGCTGCTCAATCTCTCGGCGGGCAGGGACGCTCTCTGCCGGCCTGGCGCGCGCCACCAGGTGAGCGCGGCGATCACCGCCAGATTGGCGCCGACAAAGATCCAAAGCGGAACCGCCGCGCCGTAGCGCGCGATGATGAATCCGCCGAGCGCAGGACCGAGCGTGCGGCTGAGGTTGTAGCCAACGCTGTGCGCGGCGATTGCTCCCGGAATTATGGGCTTCGGCACGAGTCGCGGCACGATCGATAGCCATGCGGGCGCATTGAGCGACCAAGCCGCGCTGAGTACAAACGTCGTCAACAGCAACAGCGCCGGAGACACGAATTCGAGCGCCACCACCGCGGCGAAGATCGTCATGAGTGCGGCGATCGCGAAGGAGACGGCGATGATCATCCGGCGCGGATCGACGATGTCGGCGATGGCGCCGGCGGGAAGCGTGAACAGAAAAATCGGCAGTGTGGTTGCGGTGTGCAGCAGCGACACGTCGAACGGGTTGAGGTCGAACGTCGTCATCAACCAGCCGGACGCCGTGTCGTACATAGCGATGCCGATCAGCGCGCAGGTGCTCGCCGTCCAGACGATCGCGAACGCCGGATAGGCGAACGCGCCAAACATCGTCGACCGGTTGGAGGGCGCCCGCTGACTGAAGCGCAAGTTCATCTTCAATTCGCTCCTCGCCGGGACCTGATCGCTTTAATGTGAAACGAGGGTGCAGCGCTCGCCCTGGCGAGAAAGTCCTGCGTCACGCCTCCGAACGCCCATGCGCACAAACGGCTTTGGCCGAGTGCGTCCCTTGCGCACGCGACAGCGGGCCAGAAAAGGTTTTTCTCGACAACGTTGAGTGGAATTCTGCTTCGACAACTGCCAGACGCTCGCGAAATTTGTCGAGTTCGTGGCGGCGCGCGGAGATCAATAGCCACGAAAGAGAAGTGCATTGAATGCTTTGCGCAGGCGCCGGTGAGGTGGCGGCCGGGACAGACCGGATTAGTCTGAATACTCTGCAGCTCATTTTCTGGGCAGGGCCTTCTGCTTCTGGATTCGCCTTTTTGCACTGCGGCGCCTTGAAACTTTGCGCGCTGTTCGCCATTTGATCTTGGGATTTGGGCTGGTAGGGCCCCCCGATTTCTCGCTCTTCCAATGGGGATGTTGTTGTCCAGCGAGTCCACCGCCAAGTCGGACGCACCAGCAGCCGGCGACTGGGGCGTCTTCGGCAATTTGGCGTTCACGGTCATGCTGATCGCGAGTTCCGCGTCGAACGTCGGATTCGCGATGTTCGACACCTCGTCGAACTGGCTCATGACCAGCCTCAATCCGGATCCGATGATGGTGTCGGCCGTACAGGTCGTGACCACCCTGCCAATGTTTCTCCTGACGCTTCCCGCGGGCGCGCTGACCGACATCATCGACGCGCGCAGAATGCTGATCGGCGCGCAGATTGCGGTGACGGCGATATCAATCGTCTTTGCAACGATCGTCACGCTGCATTGGGCGACGCCCGCTGTGCTGCTGGCGACGGCGTTTTGTCTGGGCGGCAGCGGCGCGCTTGCGGCGCCGGCGTGGCTGGTCATCACGCCGATGCTGGTGCCGAAGAAGGATCTCGACAGCGCCATCGCCGTCAACAACGCGAGCTACAATGTCAGCCGTGCGCTCGGTCCGGCCATTGCCGGGCTAGGGATCGCGACCTTCAGCATCGGATTGCCCTTCTGGTGTTTCTGCGTCGGCAATATCGCTGTCCTGATCGCGCTGCTGTGGTGGCGCGCTCCCCGCCGGACAAGAGAGACCCTTCCGGCGGAGCGCCTCTTCAGCGCGCTCCGCACAGGCTTGCGCTATGCCAGAAACAATCGCGACATCGATGCGACCCTGATCCGCGCCGTCGGTTTCTTTCCGTTCGCGAGCGCCTATTGGGCGCTTCTGCCTCTGGTCGCACGCACGCAGATGCACAATGGACCGGAAGTCTACGGCATCCTTCTCGGCATGATCGGCGTGGGCTCGATTCTTGGATCCTTCGTGCTCAACAGCCTCAAGGCGCGCCTCGGTCCAGATGGACTAGCCACGCTCGGGACCTTGGGCACAATTCTCGCGCTCGGGCTCTATGGGGCTGCCCGAGAGCCGGTCGTCGCAGCGCTCGCGAGCCTGATTGCGGGCGCGTCGTGGATCACGATGATGACAACGCTATTCGTCTCAGCGCAGGTGGCGTTGCCGGAGTGGGTGCGCGGGCGGGGCCTCGCGATTTTTCTCACAGCGTTTTTCGGCGCGATGACGCTTGGCAGCGCGGTTTGGGGCAAGGTCGCCAGCGTCCAGGGCGTGCCTACCGCCCTTATTCTGGCCGCGGCGTGTGCGGCAATCGGGATGATCGTAACCGCGCCTTGGCGATTGCAGACCGCCGCTAAACTCGATCTCACGCCTTCGATGCATTGGCGGACGCCGGTGTTTGTGCATCCCATTGAGGACGACCAGGGGCCGATTCTGCTTACCGTCGAATACATGATCGACCCGAAGAACCTTAAGCCCTTTCTCGCCTTGATTCACGAAATCGGCCTCGAGCGAAAGCGCGATGGCGCTTATGCGTGGGG
This sequence comes from Roseiarcus sp., assembly GCA_036521435.1. Taxonomy (GTDB): domain Bacteria; phylum Pseudomonadota; class Alphaproteobacteria; order Rhizobiales; family Beijerinckiaceae; genus Roseiarcus. Next base: position 5,940 of record DATDHT010000115.1, on the reverse strand, counting down.
TGTTTTCGAGGACACACAGGTTAGTGGCCGGATCGTCGAGACCTTTCTCATTCAGTCGCTGCTCGAACTCAGGCATCTGCGCACGCGCGTGACGATGGCTGACCGCCTGATTGAGGAACAGGCCCGCGCTTTTGTCACGCAGCCGGTAAAGGTGACATTTCTTGTGGCGCCGAAGCGCCATCGTATGAAGAAGCGGAAACGGTCGAAGCGACTCGCGCCTCGGGCGGTTCGTGAACCCGCCCCGATCGGATAGCCGGCGTAAGAAATCGCCGGTTCGTCAATCGGAGGCAATTGCGCCGGTGCGGGCAGAGCGCTTCGAGTCAGCGATCGGCTTCGCCATCACACGAAGAACTTCGTCCTCAGTCGCGACTCGGCGAAAGCGCTCGAGCGCGCCGAGGTGTTCGAACGCTTCATGCAAGTAAGACCCAGGCGGCGGGCAAGCCCAAAAATCGTATCCGCTCCAGGCGATCGCCTCGCTCCACAGGTGCACGAAGCTCGCCCCGCGCGCCGCGTTCGCGACCCATTCACGATCGCTGGGCAGGAATAGCTTCCAGAATTGCTCGGGTTCGATCGGATAGCAGACATGCGAGTCGAGCGCGTGCTGCGTAAGGTCGTATTTAGCGAGGACTGGCGTCAGCAGGAATGGGCCGATCGCGCCCCAACCCTGGTCGACATCGATCGCGGCATCCGCTACCGCGATCAGTTCCGTAAGAGCCGGACTGGTCGGCGGAAGCCTCAATACCGCGTTGTTTACGAGGCTTGTCCCGACCGCATCTGCCTGGCGGCAAAACACGAAGCCGGCGCTCTCGAAGGCCGGCTTGCTCAGGCAGAGCATGTCGGTATCGACCCAGCAGCAGCCTGTCTCCCGCATCATTCGATAGCGAAACATATCGGCGAAGTGGGCGAGGGACGGCTTGCCATTGGCGATGAATCTCCGAGTGAGCGATTCATCGGAGCAGATCGTCCGCGCGTCTGCGTTGGCCACTCCCGGAGGGAGCTCGAGATGCGGATCATAGGTGAAGATGCGCAGGCTCAACCCCGCTAGGGGAAACGAGCTGAGGCATGCGTAAGCGAATGGGTTGAGGTTCCCGTGCCAGAAGGACGCAAATTCGTACCCGTTCGCTGAGGTCACTCGATCCTCGCCAGCACGTTGCGGCCGGCCTCCTCCCAGTCGTCGTAGAATGTCTCGGTCGTCAGATCCCCACGAGATACGAATTCGCAATAGACGTCGAAGATCCAGCTCGCATGGACGTCATCGAGCAGGACATGCCGCCCGCGCTGGCCCCCGGCGATACGAATGCAATGGCTCATGTCGGAGCGGCAGACGTCGTCGGTGTGGCCCCCGTCGATGTGAAAAATGTCGAAGGCCAGCTCGGCGCGGCGGCTGACCAGCCAAGGGAGAACTTCGCGCGAATCGCCGGTAAACAAGTGCACGCGGCCCGGAAACTCCCCTTTGAGGAACTCGACGCATTCGGCCGTATAGGCGTGCGACATGATGTCGACGCCGTAATATTCCAGTCGCGGGTTCGAGGACAACGCCAGCAGCGCACTGTGCCCGGCGTTAACGCCGACTTCGAGCAGTCGCTCCTTGAACCGTACCGCGCGCCATGCATTGCGGCGGGCCGGAGCGAGCCCAACCTCCGGAGGCTCGTCGACATAGTGATTGTCAAGGTCGCCGTAGAAGATGTTGCCCTCCAAACGTTCGCCGGATTGCTCCACGAGTTCAGCTATGCGCTTGAGACGCAGGCGGAATGGCTCGGCGAAAACCTCTTCAAGGGTGTCGCGCCGTATCGAATAATCGGGAATCTCGTTTGCAGGAATAGGCTTCCCAGGAAGAAGCCTGCGGCCGTTCATAATCGTAAAGCCTTTTCTTGCCGGGGACGATGATCCTCGCCCCGCACATTGCTACTGCGCCTATGGCATGGTTTCGGCCGACAATGGAACGGCGATTGCTTAGGTTGTTCGGTCAGCGCGTCCGCCATCCTCTTGACTCTCGACCTAACCAATCCCTATTCGGCACTTGTTTTGCATCCCTCCAGTATAATTGGGTGCGTGCGCTCGGCTCGCAACCGTTGGGCGCTTCGAGCGAGCGGAGCTGCGTAGAATGCGGGGAAATCTGCGAATTGAGGGCTATGCGATCGCATCGGCCGACGGGATGATCGCCGATGCGACCGGGTTTATGCCCGACTCGCTCAAATTCGATGCAGACCAACGTTTTCTTTCTGATGCGCTGGATCGGGTGGAGGTGGTTTGCCATGGCCGCCTGTCGCACGAGTGCCATCCCGAATCGCACGCTCGCCGCCGCCTGATCCTCACCCGCCGAGTGTCCAATCTTACGCCCGCCCCTGATAATCCGAACACCTGGCTTTGGAACCCTGCCGGCGCCACATTGGAAGAGGCTTGCGACGCGGTCGGGTGCGGGGCCGGGACACTGGGGATCGCGGGAGGAACGGAGGTTTTCAGCCTCTTTCTGAAGATCGGCTACGACGTCTTCTATCTCGCCCGCGCCGAGGAGGTGCACTTGCCCGGCGGCGTGCCGGTCTTCTTCCAAGGTCGGTTCGGCCAGGCGCCTGAGGACGTTCTTCGAGACGCGGGTCTGAAGCCGACCGAAACGCAGCGGCTCGAGCAGGAGGTGTCTCTCGTCAAGTGGACCGCTTGATTTCGACAAGACATGTTGGGCAGAGGCGATCCCCCTGCGTGATGCATTCGAAGGGGTTTGGCGCGTCCCCTTCAACTCGCCCATATTCGCCGGTAGGAAGCCGCGCTAGAGGACCACGGAGTGGCCTCCCCTCCGGTTCGTCGGACTTTAGCGATGCCTCTCATGGATGAGCGATGACGACTGAGCCCGCAAGCCGCGCAGGATCTGTGGCGGCGTTGCTTCCGCTCGTCCGCTATGGCCGGCGTTATCTTGGCCGCGCGAGTGCGGCGCTGGCGGCGCTGACAATTTCATCCGCCGCAACCCTAGCGGTGCCGTTCGCGCTGCGTTCGATGATCGATTTCGGCTTCTCGAAGGAGAGCGGCGGCGCGATCAACGTCTATTTTCTCGCCATGGGCGCCCTGGTGGTCGTCATCGCGCTGGCCGCCGCCAGCCGGTATTATCTGGTCACCACGCTCGGCGAGCGCGTGGTCGCGGATCTCAGACGCGACGTGTTTGCGCACTTGTCGCGTCTCGACGCCTCGTTCTATGACGGCGCGCGAACCGGCGAGCTGGTGTCTCGCCTCACCGCCGATACGACGCAGATCAAGGCGGCTTTCGGCGCCTCGGCCTCGATCGCCTTGCGCAATCTTTTCATGTTCGTCGGCGCAACCGCGCTGATGGTCTATACGAGCCCCAAACTCTCGGCTTTGGTGCTGGTCGCGATCCCTGTGATCGCCGCGCCCCTGATCGCCTCCGGCCGCGTGGTCCGCCGCCGGTCGCGGCGCGCGCAGGACACGCTCGCCGAAGCGAGCGCCTTCGCCGCGGAGAGCCTTGGCGCGGCGCGCACCATGCAGGCGTTTGGCGCCGAGGGCGCCAGTCAAGCCCGTTTCGCCAACGAAGTCGAAAGCGCCTATGGCGCGGCGCGTGACGCCGCCGCCACCCGTTCCCTCCTCATTGCGATTGCGGTTTCGCTCGCTTTCTGCAGCGTCGTGTTCGTGCTGTGGCTCGGCGCCCGCGACGTGCTGGCAGGGCGCATGAGCGGCGGACTTTTGTCGCAGTTCGTGCTGTTCGCCGTGCTTGGCGCGACCTCGCTTGGCGAATTGTCGCAAGTGTGGAACGAAGTCTCCGCCGCTGCCGGTTCGGCGGGGCGGATCGCTGAACTTCTGGCCGTCAAGCCGCGCATCGTCGCGCCGACGAAGCCCGCGCAGATGCCTTCGCCCCCGCGCGGCGCGATCGAATTCAGGCGTGTCGCCTTCTCGTATGCGAGCGCGCCCGAAATTCGCGTCCTGGAAGACCTCAGTTTCTCGATTGCGCCAGGCGAACGGGTCGCTATCGTCGGGCCCTCTGGAGCGGGCAAGTCGACCATATTCCAGCTCATCATGCGCTTTTACGACGCCGACGAGGGCCAGATCCTCGTCGATGGCGTGGACGTCAAAGCGGTCGATCCAAAGGATCTGCGCGAGCGCATCGCGCCGGTCCAGCAGGAGGCGGCGATTTTTGGCGCGACGGTCGCCGAAAATATTGCCTATGGGCGCGCCGAGGCGAGCGAATTCGCGATCGAAGAAGCGGCGCGACGAGCGGCGGCGGACGGGTTTGTCCGTGAGCTTGGGCTCGGCTATGCGACCAAGCTCGGCGAGCGCGGCGTGACCCTGTCCGGAGGGCAAAGGCAAAGGCTCGCGATCGCGCGCGCTATCCTGAAGGACTCCCCCATTCTGCTCCTCGACGAGGCGACGTCGGCTCTCGACGCGGAGAATGAGGCGCTGGTGCAAAGCGCGCTCGACGACGTGATGACCGGCCGCACGACGCTGGTGATCGCGCATCGGCTTGCGACGGTGCTGAAGGCCGACCGAATTCTGGTAATGGAGGCCGGTCGCATGGTCGAGGAGGGCGATCACGCCTCCCTTGTTGCGCGTAACGGCGTCTATGCGCGTCTCGCCCGGCTGCAATTCGAATCCGGCGCAGCCGCGCTCAGCGAGGCAAATGCGGCGAGCTAGCGGCGGCCTCACTTTTGCGGTCGACGGCGCTAGCAATTATGGTAGAGCTCTCCCGCCCGCGCTTTGCGGCGATGGCGTTCGAAGGCGCCCCTCGACGCGGCGCGTACCTTTAGGCGAAGCAGAGTGACAGTTCGATCGACAACACTTCCGCGTGAGCGCCGGGTCGTTAGGCCGGCGCCTGCGCGGCCATGGGATGGGGTTGTCGATCATCTGGTCCTGCTCAAGCCTCGCGTCATGTCGCTCGTCGTCTTCACGGGGGCCGTTGGCTTCGCGCTAGCGCCGGCGCCAGTGGACTGGATGAAGCTCCTCGCGACGCTTTCGGCCATGGCCGGAGGGGCAGGGGCCTGCGGCGCACTCAATATGTGGTGGGACGCCGACATCGACGCCAATATGGCGCGGACGGCGATGCGGCCCATTCCGCGCGGCGTGGTGCCTCCGCTGGAGGCGCTGGCGATCGGAATCTTGCTCTCAATCGTGTCGGTGGCGGCGCTGGCGATCAAAGTTAACGTCTTGGCCGCGGCGCTGCTGGCGCTGACTATCGCCATTTACGTTCCGCTCTACACCATGGTTCTCAAGCGCTCGACGCCGCTCAACATCGTCATCGGCGGCGCCGCGGGGGCGCTTCCGCCCGTCATCGGCTGGGCCGCCGCGATGAATAGCGTCTCGGCAGGCCCGATCGCGATGTTCCTCATCACCTTCTTATGGACGCCGCCGCATTTCTGGGCGCTCGCTTTGTGCCGTAGCGGCGACTACGAGCGGGTGGGGGTGCCGATGCTGCCCAATGTCGTCGGTCCGGTTAAGACCTGTCGGCAGATCGTGGCCTATTCACTTCTGCTCGTTCCGGCGTCGCTCGGGCCGATGCTGATCCCGGGCGTCGGGCTTCTCTACGGCGCCATCGCGACTGCGGCGAATGCCGGATTTCTTTGGCGCGCGTTCGCGCTGTACCGCTTGCGGGACGGCGATGAATCGGCGCGGCGCAAGGCGGCGATGAGCCTGTTCGGCTTCTCAATTCTCTACTTGTTCGTCCTGTTCGCAGCGATGCTCGCCGAGGTCCTGCTGCGCGGACGCGTTTAACCCTGGCGGCTCTCGCGTACAGTCTTCATGACGTGAAGCTCGAACCGGCCCCGCCGCCCAACGATGTCCACGATGTCAAACCCTGACCCAAACGTTAAGCGGCGCAACTGGATCGTGCTGATCGTCCTCGTCGCTGTGGCTCTGACGACGTACATCACCTTCATGGCCAAGATGATGGGCCATTGACGACGCCATGAACGTCATTCGCGAATTGCCACATGTGCTCGCCATCAT
>DATDHT010000114.1:0-19420 GCA_036521435.1 Roseiarcus sp. | reverse complement strand
GCGTTCCGCCGGCACGCCCATCGACGCCGCCAGAGCCAAGAAGTCGATGGCGGGATCGACGACGTCCATGCCGACGAACCGGCCGGCCTTGGCGTTGGCGTAGCCCAGCGACTTGGCGACATTCTGCAACACGCCATAGCGGCGGTTGTTGAAGATAACGAAGATGGTCCGCGTTTTGTTATGCGCGGCGCTCCACAAAGCCTGCGGCGAATACATCGCGCCCCCGTCGCCGACGAAGGCGACAACCCAGCCCCTGGTCGCGAGCGACGCGCCAACCGCCGCCGGCATACTGCAGCCGAGCACACCACCGCGAGCGAAGAAGTAGCGGCCCGGTTCGGTTGTCATGAGATCCTGGACGCGGCCGAACGTGGCCGCGGAATCGTTGGCGATGATCGCGTCGTCCGGCAGCGCGTCGAGCGCTGCGAGCACGGCGGCGTCGGCGCCGAGCGGCCCGCTCGCGCCTTCCGCCAGAATGTCCTTACGCGTCGCGTCCCTGGCCTCGCGCCGTCCCGCGCCGCGCGTGGCGAGTCGCGCCGCAACCTTGCCCCTGTCGACCAGTTCCCCGAGGCGCCGGGCGACCGCGGAGAGCGTCTGGCTGATATCGCCAAGCAACGCCATGTCGGCGGCGTGTTCGCGTCCGAACGCTTCCGGGTTGTCCGCGATATGCATGACGGCGACACCCTCGGGCACCGGCTCGGCTTCGCGATAGGGATAGGCGACGAAGGCCCGCCCGCCGACCAGCACGATGGCTTGCGTGGATTGCAGGTGAGCGCGCATGTCGGCGAAATCAGGCTTCAGCACCCCCGCCCAGCACGGATGGTGGGACGGAAACGCGGTGCGCGAGGTGAGCTGCGTGCCCCAGACCGGAAAGCCGCCTGCCTCGGCGAAGGCGACGAGGCCAGCACTCGCGGCAGCTGGCAGGTCGTCGCCGAGCAGGACGACGACCCGATGCGGATCGAGGGCGGCAAGCTTGTCGGCCAAGCGCGCCGCGTCGGGCGATGCGCCCAGGCGCGGCGGCGAAGAGGCCGGCGGCGTCGGGTGATTCACGTCCTGATCGAGGATGTCCATCGGCAGCGACAGGAACACCGGCCCGCATGGCGGCGTGCGCGCAAGACTGAAGGCGCGCCGAAGCGCCGGGCCGACATCGTCGCCGCGGCGTAGCTCCTTAGCCCATTTCGTCACCGGCGCGGCAAGCGCGACAAGGTCGCCCGAGAGCCACGGCTCGGTCATGAGATGCCGTGTGTCCTGCTGGCCGGCGGTAACGACGAGCGGGGTCTCGCTCGCCTTGGAGGCGACCAGCACGCCCATGGCGTTGCCGAGGCCGCCCATCGCGTGCAGGTTCACGAAGGCGGCGCGGCCTGTGGCGAGCGCCCAACCGTCGGCCATGCCGACCGCCGTCGCCTCCTGAAGGCCGAGCACGTAGCGAATGTCCGGCGCGTCGACGAGCGCGTCCATGAGCGGCATCTCGGTCGAGCCGGGATTGCCGAAGACGTGGGTTATGCCCTCATCGCGCAGGATGTCGATGAGAACGTCGCGCGCGCGTCGGGTCATTGGAGTTTCCCTCTTTCCATTCTGGCATCTTGGCGGAGCCGGGATTGCTGATCCGATTTGCGCCGCTCTGCGACGTGATGGGCGGTCGTTGGTCGAGATCCCCGATCCAATGCGGTCGTTTGGGGGGTGCCGCATGCTGTGACCTTCTAGGTAGTGTTGCCCATAGACAGCAAGTATGCGGGCACTCAAACTGCCAAACTAAATGTCCAAGTTCTTTGTTGAATGTGATTCTGCACGACTAAGCCAGCCCTGTTGCTTACTGTATTTTTAGCCTATTAGGCAATAATAAATAGCGGCCGTTGCTTTTGCTCACTGTCTGAACGTTTAAGGCCAAGTACTTAGGCGCGTGGCAGACGTATCGGAAGCACTCCTCAGATTGGGCGCGCATTCTTCACCTAAGTAACTAGAGGAACAAATCATGGGTGTCCCTGTAGATGCTAGTTCGAGTGATCCGAACATTGCTGCCGTCAAGGCGACTCAAACCGGGGGTGGCGGCTCGGGTGTTTGGGGCGACAGTCAAACTGGGGCCGGCGTCACTGGCACCAGCACCAGTTCGGTCGGTGTCGACGCCAAGACTCAAACCGGTCCGGCCGCGTTGCGGGCCATCCACGCAGGCGATGGCGTCGGGGTTCTTGGGGCCTGCCATGGCGATGGACACTCCGGTGTTTGGGGTGACAGTAAAACTGGGCCCGGCGTTTCCGGCACCAGCACCAGTTCGGTCGGCGTCGATGCCACGACTCAAAGCGGTCCGGCCGCGTTGCGAGCCATCCACGCCGGCGGTGGTCTTGCCGGCCTCTTCGAGGGCAACGTACTTGTTACCGGTGACATTACGCTGCCCAACGCCGACTGCGCCGAGGAATTCGATGTGGTTGAGACCACAGCCGTGGACCCCGGTACCGTAATGGTGCTTGACGGCGGTGGTGCGCTTGCCGCCAGCGCGCGTGCCTACGATAAATGTGTCGTCGGCGTCATTTCTGGTGCTGGCGCCTATCGGCCCGCGATTGTGCTCGACCGGCAGCCCCACCCGCGTGGAAAACGCCAACCATTGGCGCTCGTCGGCAAGGTATTCTGCAAGGTGGACGCCGACTTCGGCGCCATCGCGGTCGGCGATCTGCTAACGACATCGGCGACACTGGGCCACGCCATGGTGGCACTCGACCACGGTAAGGCGTTCGGGGCCGTTATTGGCAAAGCCTTGCGGCCGCTGCGTGAAGGCCGCGGGCTGATCCCCATCCTCGTTGCGCTGCAATAGCCATGACAACGTTGGTGCAGGCGGTGACGCGATCCCGCGAAGATGGGCAATTCGTAGCGAACGGCCCGGTGCGCGTTGGGCAACTCCAGGCGCAATTCCCGCATGCAGTACGCGCCTCTATGCGCGACCTCATTGGAGCTATGCGCGCGCGTGCGGCGATCGCACGTCCGTTCGCTGTCATCTTCTGCCGATTCAAGGGCGACGGTCCGCATCCTGACGAGGCAAGGTGGGAGGCGTTCTTCCGTGAAGCGTTCACATCGGGTACCGGTGGCTTCGTCGACTTCTGGCGCGACGCCTCGCTTGGCAAGGTCGATGTCAGCGGAACGCAATTCTTCGGTTGGATCGAGGTGGACATCGCACGCGCCGATGCAGGCTACGATGGCACGCTGCCCGCCGAGCAGCGGATCACGCGCACCGTGCTCACCAACAAGGCCATCCGCGCCGTGCAGGACGCGGGCGGCGACCCGATCACGGGCTTCGTCAGCCAAATCTCCCTTTACATGTTTGGGCAAACGCAGGCCGGGCTGCACATCGACGGCAGTTCGGACGGTGCCGGCAAGATCAATATGACCGCGCCATTCTCCGGCGACGTCACTGCGCACGAGATGGGACACAGTCTGGATATGCAGCACGATGCCGACGTCGCCGGCGACACACACTACCACGACCCATGTTGCATCATGAGCCAGAGCGCCAGGTTCATGCAGAAGCCCTGGAATGTCGATTTCTGTTCCCCCGTATGCCTACCGCATCTGATAATCCAGCGATGGATGTACGCGCGGCGGATGCTGTTCGATGACGGGGCCTGGGCGGAAGCGCCGAACGGCATCTCCTTCAAGCTGGCTCCCAATACGAACCCGGCGGTGCCGGTCTTCCTCGGCGCGAGCCTGTCGATTCCCGAATCGACCCCTGCTTGGAGTTACCTGCTCGAATTCGTAACGGCCACCGGCTGGAACCGGGCCGTCGACGACGTGCCTTGTCTGATGGTGCGTCGCATCGCTGAGCGCAACGACCTCGGCATCAACGTGCCCACCTGCATGTTCCTGGCCAAGGTCCATGTTGGGTCCGCCAGCGCGCCGACGGTCTACCACGACCCCTCCGGCCACACCACATTTACGGTGTCACTGGACTCTGTGGCGGGGTCCGTGGCGACCGTTCATGCGGTTCGGGATTGAAAGCTGCCGCTCGACCGTCCCTTCCATGCCGGAGTTCTCCAAAGGCTCCACGGGGGTTCCGGTGACAATTCACTTAAACCCCAAACATCTCGTATCTCGGCTGCAACGCAATTCTTCAAGCCTCCACGGTGATTGGGTTAAGCTCCGAAAGCCCGCAACATTGCGAGGGCGAGCTGCCGCCGAAAGCTAAGGCGATGACCAATCCTGAAGAAGCGGCAACGGAGACCGACCGTTCAGGCGGTCATATTCGGCGGCGAAACTCTCGTTCGGCTCACGCCCGTCCTGATCGTTCGAGAATTCCTTCTTCAGGCGATTGAGGAAAAACATCTCGTGCGTGCGCTGGTGCTTCGCTTCGACCGGTCCGCGCGGCTCGAGATCAAATAGGGTTTTGGCGTGCCCGGCTGCTGTATCCGAGACGTTGATTCGGCCCGGCAGGCACTGCGCCTCCATGAACGACGCAATGTTCACGGCATCGCCCCAGACATCGAAAGCAAAGCGGTGATTGCCGACGACTCCGGAGATGACTGGCCCGGTGTGAATGCCGATCCGCAATTCGAGCGACGGCAGTCGCAAGGCCTCACTCTGCGACTTCATGCGGGCGACCGTCGCGTGCATTTCCAGGGCCGCAAGACCGGCGTCGATCGTATGGGGCAGGCCCGTCTCAGGCACGCCGCCGACCGCCATGTAGGCGTCGCCGATCGTCTTGATCTTCTCCAGTCCGTGACGGGCCATGATGTCGTCGAACGCGCTGAAATACTCGTCAAGGAGAGCAATGAGCGCCGCTGGCTCCGCTCGCTCGGTGAGAAGCGTGAAACCCTGAAAATCGGCCAATAAAACCGTCGCGGAGCGAATATATCTCGGCTGAACCCTGCCATCTCTCTTCAGTTCTTCTGCGATCGCGCGCGGCAAGAGATTGTCGAGCAGCTCATCAGCACGGGCTTTTTGCACAGCGGCCTCCTCGCGCGCCAGCTCGAGCTGTGCAATCGCTTGGTTATGCTCGATCAGCCTTCGACGCAGCTCCAAAAGGGTGAGGATCTGACGCGACAGCCTGCGTAGCGCTTGGGTTTGTTCAAAGGTAAGCCGGCGGGGCTCAAGATCCAAGACGCATAGCGTCCCCACTGCATAGCCCTCGTTAGTGATGAGCGGCACGCCGCAATAGAACCGGCAGTGTGGTTCGCCGACGACCATCGCGATACGATCAAACCGAGGGTCCTGGGTCATGTCCGGCACCACGAACATCTCGGCACCGCAAATCGTGGTCGAGCAGACCGTGGCTCCGCGAGGCGCGTTCGTCACCTCCGACGGGAGGCCATATCTAGCCTTGAGCCAACGGCGATCGTCGTCGATGAAGCTGATGTAGCCGATTGGGCATTCGCAAATTTGCGCCGCCAACACCGCCAACTCGTCGTAGGCCGTTTCGGGCGGGCTATCGACGATGTCGAGTGCGCGCAAGGCATTGAGCCGCTCCGGTTCGTTGGCGGGGATGGTAAAGGATGACGCATCTGTGCCGGCCGTCTCCGCAGTCGATGCTCGCTCGTCGATGGCGCTCGCATCGCGAACGAGCGGGACCGGCGTAGGCGTCGCTCCCTCGCCGAGGGGCTTTCTGTAAGGGGTCGAATCGCTCAATTTGCGTTCCTCCCGCGCGGTGGCGCGAACCATACTGGGTCTAGCAAGAAGAGAGACGGGCGGCCTTGAACAGGCCTGCGATTCTCCAGCGCTCATCTTGCGCACAGGGAGCCCGTCGATTGGTGCGCCTGGATGCAAAACCCGTACGAAGGGTGCTGTGTTGCGCGCCGCCGGCGCAGCGCCGTCGTTTTGCGCGATCGAAAGTTTGGGGACGTCCTCGGGCATGGTCCAACTCCGCATTATATCCCGCTTGGAGTCGCTCCCGCCCTTACTGGCTCAATTGGGGACCGGCGAATAAGGGTGCAAGGCTTCTAACCAGCGCGTGCTGCGCGGGGTGTGACGAGGCTCACACGCCGGCCGGGCGCTTCGCAAAGTTCGACTGACGCGGCGCCAAGTTCTCTTTCGCGGCCGCGCATACGCTCGCTTTCGTCATGGCCTACGTTGCTCCAGCGATGAGCGGCCGCGTCGTTTTGCAGACACAGACGCGCCTTGCGGTCCGGTTCTCGCGCCGACAAAGTGATGGCTGCGACAAGCCCGCCGGCGACGGCTTGCGGTCAATGCCGCAACGACCACGACATGGGCCGCCGCGGGGGTCTCCCGCGATGAACACGCCGGGCGGTTCCGGTCCCGCCAAAAACAATCGCTTGCAGAAAATCAGAATTATTCGTATAATCGATCTAAATTAGCAAAACGTGAGCGCCCATGCCCAATGAACCGACACCAGCCTCCGAACGGGCGCGCAAGCGCGCTTTGGGCAAGATCCTCCGCGACGGATTGATCAAACGGCGAGAGGGGTATTTCGACCTGCTCGTGTCGGGCTACAGCGTTGCGCAGATTGCGAGCCACATGCGGAAGAGTCCGTCGGCGGTTCGTCGCGCTGTCGATCAGGCCTTGGCGAAGCGGCGGCTCGATGCGCCTGAGGACTATGCCCGCCTCCAGGTCGCGCGCCTGACCAAAGCGCTGCGTTGCGCCGACGTTTCGCTGGAGACCGGAGATCTAAAGGCGATCGCGCCGTTCGTGAAAGTCGTGCGGGAACTGAGCCTCTACCACGGCGTCAACGTCGGCTCGGCGCGGCTCGCCGCGCCGGCGGCGCTGCCGGAAATCGCGCCGGCATCGCCGCCGCTTGCGCTCACACATTCGCCTGGCGGGGCGGTCGCGGAATTATTCGAAGGCGAAAGAAGTTGCGCAAAAGCGCAGTTAAGCTCCTGAAATCATTCGTGTGCGTAACCTTGTGCGGCGAGAGCGTCATCGTTCCCTTTGCAGGTCCCTGGCGATCGCGAATGCACCGCTGGCGCTTACGCGATCAGCCCTGTGACATCGATCGGCACGCCGGAGACGAGCGACGGCGCCAGCGGCGGCCATGTAAATGATTTCTCCGTCGATCAACTCGACATGACGGGGGTCGCCTAGAATGCCGGCCTTGGCCATCTTGTAGTACACGTCGGTGTCGAGTCGGCGCCGCGTTGGCGCCTTCGGACGTTCGTGAATTTCGCCCATGGATCTTCTCCAAGGCGGGACTATACTTGCCGCCGATCCGGCGGCCGACACACCTTCCGGCAAGTTTCCCGGTGGGCGCGGAAAATGCTATTCCGCTTCCTCGTCGCCTGCGGCCTCGCCGCCCGTCTCGCCAATGCGGTCGACCGAGACGACGTGCTCCTCCTCGGCGGTGTCGAATACGATCACGCCCTGGGTCGACCGGCCAGCGATGCGGATGCCGGTGACCGGCACCCGGATGAGCTGCCCGCCGTCCGTCACCAGCATGAGCTCGTCGCTCTCTTCCACCGGGAATGAGGCGACAAGCGCACCGTTGCGGGCGTTGACCGCCATCGCGACGATGCCTTTGCCGCCGCGCCCGGTGACGCGGTATTCGAATGACGAGGTTCGCTTGCCGTAGCCATTCTCGGATATTGTAAGGATGACTTGTTCGGCCGCGCGCATCGCCTCGAAGCGATCCGGCTCGAGCGTGCTTGCGCCATTCGACTCGGCGCCGTTCTCGTCTTCGCTCTCGGCGGCGCCTTGGGCTTCGTCCGCCTCGCCCTCGGCCGCCCGACGTTGCTTGAGATAAGCGACGCGCTCGTCGGCGGTCACGTCAATTGATCTCAGGATCGCGAGCGAGATGATGCTGTCGCCTTCGGCGAGCGCGACGCCGCGCACGCCCATCGAATCGCGGCCCTTGAACACGCGCACGTCATCGACGGGAAAGCGGATGCACTGGCCGCGCGCGGTCGTCAGCAACACGTCGTCCTTGTCGGAGCAGATCTGCACGTCGACAATCCGCTCACCCTCGTCGATCCGCATCGCAATCTTGCCGGCGCGGTTGACCTGGGCGAAGTCGCTGAGCTTGTTGCGCCGGACCGTGCCGCGTGTGGTGGCGAACATCACGTCGAGCGCCTCCCAGCTTTCCTCGTCCTCCGGCAGGGCCATGATAGTGGTGATGCGTTCGTCCTGCTCGAGCGGCAACAGGTTCACGAGCGCCTTGCCGCGCGCCTGCGGCGCGGCAAGCGGCAAACGCCAGACCTTTAACTTGTAGACCTGCCCGGTCGACGAGAAGAACAACACCGGCTGATGGGTTGAGGCGACGAACAGCCTGGCGACGAAATCCTCGTCGCGCGTCGCCATCGCGCCGCGTCCCTTGCCGCCACGCCTTTGCGCACGGTAGGTCGTGAGCGGGGCGCGCTTGATGTAGCCGCCATGGCTCACCAGCACGACCATGTCCTCGCGCTGGATAAGATCCTCGTCCTCCATGTCGGCGTCGCTGTCGAGCAGCACCGTGCGGCGCGGAATGGCGAAGTCGGTCTTCACCTTGACGAGCTCGTCGCGGATGATGCCCATGAGCCGCGCGCGCGAGCTCAGGATGTCGAGATAGTCAGCGATTTCCACAGCCAGGCGATTGAGCGCCTCGGCGATTTCGTCCCGTCCGAGCGCGGTCAGGCGCGCGAGGCGCAATTCGAGAATCGCGCGCGCTTGTGCTTCCGAAAGACGGATCGCGCCATCGGCGTCGAGTGCGTGGCGCGGATCGGCGATAAGGGTTATGAGCGGCGCCATGTCGCGCGCCGGCCACATCCGCTCCATCAATGCGGTTCGCGCGGTCGCAGAATCCGGGGAGGTGCGGATGAGGCGGATGACCTCATCGATGTTGGCGACCGCAATTGCGAGGCCGACCTGGATATGCGCGCTGTCGCGCGCCTTGGTGAGCAGATATTTGGTCCGGCGAGTAACGACTTCCTCGCGGAAGTCGACGAACGCGCGCAGCATGTCGGTCAGCGTCAGCATCTCCGGCCGGCCGCCGTTCAGCGCGATCATGTTGGCGCCGAAACTCGATTGCAGGGCGGTGAAGCGCCAGAGCTGGTTGAGCACCACGTCGGCGACCGCGTCGCGCTTGATCTCGATGACGATGCGCATGCCGTCGCGGTCGGATTCGTCGCGCAGATCCGAGATGCCCTCGACGCGCTTCTCGCGAACGAGCTCTGCTATGCGCTCGATCAGCGTCGCCTTGTTGACCTGGTAGGGGATCTCGCTGACGATCAGCGCCTCGCGGTCCTTGCGCAGCTCTTCGACCGCGACCTTGGCGCGCATGATGATCGAGCCGCGTCCGGTCGCATAAGCGGAGCGGATGCCGGCGCGCCCCAGGATCGATCCCCCGGTCGGGAAGTCGGGGCCAGGGATCAGCTCCAGCAACTCGTCGAGCGTGATGTCGGGCTTGTCCATGAAGGCGAGAACGGCGTCGATCGTCTCGCCGAGATTGTGCGGGGGGATGTTGGTCGCCATGCCGACCGCGATGCCGCCGGCGCCATTGACGAGCAGATTGGGAAAGCGGGCCGGAAGGACGACCGGCTCTTCTTCCTTGTCGTCATAGTTCGGCTTGAAGTCGACGGTGTCGTTGCCGAGATCGTCGAGCAAAGGGATCGCGACGGGCGCGAGCCTGGATTCGGTGTAGCGCTGCGCCGCGGGCGGATCGCCGTCGACCGAGCCGAAATTGCCCTGTCCGTCGATGAGCGGCGCGCTCATCGAGAAGTCCTGCGCCATGCGCACCAGGGCGTCGTAGACCGCGAGCTCGCCGTGCGGGTGATACTTGCCGATGACGTCGCCCACGGTGCGCGCCGACTTGTTGTAGGGGCGGTCGGGTGTGAAGTTGAGCTCGCGCATCGCATAAAGGATGCGCCGGTGCACGGGTTTCAGGCCGTCGCGAACGTCGGGCAAGGCGCGGCTCACGATCACGCTCATCGCGTAATCGAGATAGCTGCGTTTCATTTCATCGAGGATCGAGACGGACTTGATATCGGCCGGTCCGCCGGGAGCGGGCCGTTCGTCAACAGTGTCGGGCAATGGGAAGAGGTCCTTGACGCCAATTGCGTCGTCAGGCTCTAGCCGATTTCACTGCCAGACGCCAGCGAAACAGGGCATCAATCCCCACACAATCTGGGCGGATTTCGAGGTGTTGTCGAACTCGCGCGCCTGTCCCGCGCCTCGCTGTCTCGATGGAGGGCTTACAACCCGCCGCCTGGAATCGTAGGCCGCAGCGCTACGAAAAAAGGCCGCCCAAACCCCTGGGCGGCCCGTCGCTGCCGGGAGGCGCGAAGAAATGGATCAGCCGAGCGCGGGCGCGAGCCGATTGCGCCGCGAGCGCTTGTATCCAGCAAGCCCAAGGCCGGCGAAGCCCATGCCCAACATCGCCCAGGTTGAGGGCTCCGGGACCGCAGCGAACTCGAAGTCGCTCGAGCCGGTCGTGAACACAACGCTGCCGTAGTTCTCCGGCGTCATAAAAGACACGAGGAAACCGGGGTCCTGCGTATTGTCGATGTTGCCGAAGTTCGAATAGAGGTCCGAGGCGAGCACTTGGCCGATTAGCGAGCCCGTCCCGTTGGCGCCAGAGTAGAACGATACGGTGTTGGTCGCCGCCGGGTTGTTGTCGTTGGGCGAGCCCCAGACGATCGTCAAAGCGTTGCCCGGCCCATTAAGCGTGACCTGGCCGCCCTCGACGTTCCACCAGGTGTGGGTCGTGTCGCTGAGCCCGTAAGGATTCCAGCCGGGATTATCGAATTCAGGCGGATTCGGAGGCATGACGTTGACCTGGCCGATCTGGATCTGCGCTGTGCTGGTTCCGAAACCAGGCTGCGCATAGTTCGGGCCGGCCGGGTTAACGCGCCCGTACTCGTTGACCGTTATGCCGTCGATAGTCACCGCGGACGCCGCCGAGGCCCCCAGGATTGTTGCCGCCGCACCTATGACACCCAGAAAAATCCTATTCATCGCCTATGATCCATCATTAGCTCTACGCCGCTATGGACAATTACCGTATGTGGGACAATTTCGTCAAACTTACATCAAATTGACGGTTAATCGCTTGGCTTCTGCAGCGAGCGCCGTCGGCCGCCGGTCTGCCGCGTCAAGCTCGGGGTTCTAGCTTACGGGGCGCGGCCTAGCTTCGAAATCTTGCCGTCGTTCCGAAGCTGAATCTCGTTGCGCGCCTCTGAGGCCGATCTGCCCGTCCAGCGGGCGAAAGCATGATTGAACGAGGTCGGTCCCTCATAGCCGAGCAACCAAGCGATCTGCGCGATCGAAACGCTGGGCTCCTTGATGTACTCGAGCGCCAGGCTGTGCCGCAAACGATCGACGATCTTCTCGTAGCTTGTGTTCTCTTCACCTAGCTTTTGCGCGAGCGTTCGCGTAGTCAGCCCCAGCGCCTTGGCAATCGTCTGCCTGTTGGCTTTGCCGTGGGGTAGCAATTTCTGCGCTTCGTTCTCGACCGAAGATTGGAGCGTTCCGTAAGCCGTGTTGCGCGCCTTCGCCGCCTCCTCGCAAATGGGTCGAAGCGTGTCCAACAGATGGTGATCTCTTGTGATGAGCGGAATGGCGAGCGTCTCATTCGAAAGGCTGAACTGATCCGCTAAGCCGCTGAACGCGACGGGGCAGCCAAAGAAGCGTTGGAACTCCCCTCGATCCGGTTCGCGCGCCAGAGTGAAACCGACTTGCGTCGGCCGAAAGTCGCGTCCGGCCATCTCCCGCAAACCCTTGACCAGGGCGGCGACGATGAACTCCGTGTTTTGCCAAGCAAAATGCCTCGGAACGCCGGTAAACTCAATCTCAATTGTCATCCCTTCTGGGGATCGCATGAGTTTCGGACGCACCGCTTCGTTAACGATGCGGCAATAG
This sequence comes from Roseiarcus sp., assembly GCA_036521435.1. Taxonomy (GTDB): domain Bacteria; phylum Pseudomonadota; class Alphaproteobacteria; order Rhizobiales; family Beijerinckiaceae; genus Roseiarcus. Next base: position 7,663 of record DATDHT010000114.1, on the reverse strand, counting down.
CGCGCGGCGAGCGCCAGTGCATCGCCGATGTCTTCGGCGGCGGAGGAGACATAGAACAGCAACCCGGCCTCGCGTGGGTTCGTGTTCTGGGCGAGGTGCAATCCAAACTCGCTGTCCCCCAGCGTCTCCGCCGCGTACTCAAGAATCTTGCCCTGCGCCATAGCCGCGATGCGACGTTGAGGGCTGTCAATGTCGCTCTCCGAAACGCCGGCGCGGCTCAACAGCGATGCGATTGGGACGTCGCACGCGCGAAGGAAGGCGATGGCCTGCCGTGCGGCGACCCCTGTCGCGCTTGGCAGGATTGTTCGACTCGGTTCCCCGGTCACGTTCAACGCTCCGAGTGCGAGAGCTTATGCGATTGCGCGACCGATTTGAGTGCGATGGAAGGGGCCAAAGGCCCGCGAAATCGGAAGCAACGGTCCCACAACCCCGTCATTGGTTATCAATTCGCTGGACACCCTAACTAAGCTGCGCGAACGTCAGGCGTCAAACCGCGCCCTACCGTACGGCCAGGAGAGTAGAGCGCGATTCTCAAAGCACGTGCTCGAGCGACGAAACCCATGCGTGAGGATCTGCTTGGAGCCGCGCCGTCACAGTCCGCGCGCAACGTCGAGCAGCGCGTCGGTCACCTAGGACGCGGCGTCGCTGATCAACCAGACGGCGGCCTCGGCGATTTCCTCAGCCGTGCCTGGGCGCCCTATCGGGGGGGTCGCGCCCAGAATGTGGGCGCGGTCCGGCTCGCCGCCGCTGGCGTGGATATCGCTGTCGATGAGTCCCGGACGGATCGCGTTGACCCTGACGCCCTCGGAGCCGAGTTCCTTGGCGAGCTCCAAGGTCAGCGTGTCGATAGCGCCCTTGGAGCCGGCATAGTCGACGTACAGGTTCGGCGAGCCGAGGCGCGCGGCGGCTGACGACATCGTGACGATTGAGCCTCCCGCTCCGCTAGAGGACTTGGACATTCGTCGCGCAGCCTCGTGGGCGGTGAGATAGGCGCCGAGGACATTGACCTCGAAGACGCGGCGCATGCGCTCGGCGCTAATGTCCTCGAGCCTGGCCGTGGGCGCGACGACGCCGGCGTTGGCGATGACCGCGGTGAGCGCTCCCAGCGCCTTGGTCGCCGTCGAACACGCCGAGCACATGGGCCTCGATGGCGACGTCGCGTTTCACCGCGATCGAGCGGCCGCCGCCCTTGGCGATCGTCTCGACGACAATGTCCGCCGCCTCGCGTCCTTGCGATAATTGACGGCGACCGCCCAGCCGTTCCGGGCCGCCAGCAGCGGGCAGGCGTGGCCGATGCCCCGCGAGGCGGCCGGTGACAAGGAGAGCGTTGACGGCCATGTTGGACTCCGAGAGCGGTCAGCGGGAAGCGAAGGCCGCGATCAGCCGAGCGCCGCCGCGATGTCGTCCGCAAGCGTCTCTGGCTTGGCGGTCGGCGCGTAGCGGCGCAGCACGCGGTGGCTGCGATCGATCAGGAACTTGGTGAAATTCCACTTGATCGCCTGCGTGCCCAAGAGGCCGGGCGCTTTTTCTTTGAGCGTTTGAAATAGCGGATGTGCGTTCGCGCCGTTGACCTCGATCTTGGCGAACATCGGGAACGTCACATTGTGCTTTTCGGTGCAAAACTTGCGGATTGCAGCCTCATCCCCGGGCTCCTGATGGCCGAACTGGTCGCACGGAAATCCGAGCACGGCGAAGCCGCGTTCGCGAAAGCGCCGGTGCAAAGCTTCGAGACCCGCATATTGGGGCGTGAAGCCGCACTGGCTCGCGACATTGACGATGAGCAGCGCCCGGCCCGCGAAATCTTTGAGCGTGCGCGCCTCGCCGTCGATCGTGTTCATGGGGATGTCGGGGGAAAGGGCCATGGGGCGCGCGCTCCAACTTACCCCACAGCTTCGATCGCCGTTCGGAGCGAGACAGGAAGCTTTTTATCCTCTGAATTTGAATATCAACAATAGGCATTGTGCTATTAAATATTTTCATTCATTTTTCGTTGTGTGAGAATGGAGGCGATGATGAAAAAACTGTCGATCAAGCTGCTTGGAGTCGCATTGATTTCCGCCACTCTATCATCGGCGATTACCCCTGCCTTCGCGTTGGGCGGCTGCGGTCCAAACCGTCATCGCAATGGATGGGGCTATTGCGTCTGGGGCGGTCAAAATCAAGACTGGTGCTTGCGAAGAACCGGCCATCCGGCCACGCGTATGCCCAATGGGACATTGCGCTGTTTCCGGTAGGGCTTGCCCTCGCCAGGCGACCCAACGTGTCGGGCCTCGAGGCCGGCGTGACCGACCCGCGCGCTTGACGTGCGGGTCGTGGAGTCGATTTTAGGCAAGCTTGACCCAAGGTGGGCGGCGAGCGGTTCGACCCGAGAGTTCGCGCCGGACCCCGCTTTTCCTTCAAGGCATCGCCATGGCCATATCTTTGAAGACTCGCAGAGATCGTTACGAACAAGGCAGAGATTTACGAGCCCGCGTCCCGCGCGAAGCCCACGGGGAACTCCGCGGCCCCCTGGATCGGGACGCGGTCGCCATACTTGCAGAAGCCGACGCGGGGCGGGTCCCCGAGCTCGTGCCTGAACGTTACAAGCGCATGATGGTGGACCCCTTCGGGTTTCTTCGCGGCGCGGCGGCGGTTATGGCGACCGATCTTGCGCATCAGCCGCTTGCCGGGGCCCCAGTGCAAGCCTGCGGCGACTGTCATCTGATGAACTTCGGCGCGTTTAATTCGCCCGAAGACAATATCCTGTTCGACATCAACGACTTCGACGAGACGCTGCCAGGCGTCGATTTCACCGTCGACCTCAAGCGTCTGGCGGCCAGCGTCGCCGTCGCGGCCAAGACCGCCGCCATGTCGGACAAGCGGGCGCGCAGCCTCGCCGCGAGCACAGTGACTGATTATCGCGAACACATGTTCGCTCTCATGGAGCTCTCTCCGCGCGAGATCTGGCACAGCCGGATTGACCTTGAGCACCAACTTACGCAGATCGAGAGTCCGGGCCTGCGTCGCAGTCTTTCGACGCTGATCCAACGCGCTCAGGCCCGGGGTCTCGACAAGGACGACAACTTTCCGCACCTCGTCACCGCCGGCGAACCCAGGATCGCCGACAAGCCGCCGACAATCTTCCACATCGGCCCGAAGACGCTGGGAGGCCGCAGCATCGACTTTGCTCGCGGGTTCGCGCTCTACCGCGACACGCTCACCCCTGACCGGACCGTGCTGCTCGACCGCTACCGATTGACGGATGTCGCTTTCAAAGCAGTAGGCGTCGGGTCCGTCGGCACCATCTGCGTTGTCGGGCTGTTCCTCAGTGGCGACGGCGAGCCGCTCTTCCTGCAAGTCAAGCAGGCGCAACGGTCCGTCCTCGAGCGACTCTCGAAGACGCTCGCCTACCAAGGCCCACAAGGCAGGCGCGTGGTCGAGGGGCAGCGGACGATGCAGGCGGCGACCGACATTCTTCTCGGCTGGACGTCGGACGAGCCCTTGGGAATCGAATTCTATGTTCGCATCTTGAAGAACCGCCGCCTCGGCACGGTCAGTGAGCTCGCCGAACACGAGGCGCTTTCGGAATATTCCCGGCTCTGCGGCCGGACGCTCGCGCGCTCCCACGCCCGCACCGGCGACCCCGCCGTCATCGCCGGCTATATGGGAAGGAGCGCGGCGTTCGACGACGCGCTCGCATCCTTCGCCATGGCCTATGCCGAGCAGACGGTAAAGGATCATTCCGCGCTGGTGAAGGCCAAGGGCGGCGACAAGGCCGAGACGCCTGCGAAGACGGCGCCGAAGCCGATCGCGAATTCTGACCGCAAGCGGCGGTCTTCCTGAGACCGGCTTCAGTCCAGACGCTATCCAGAGGAAGGCGATCCACCGTGGTGTGAGAGAAAGGTCGAGCTGGAATTAGCGAGTCCGGATCGAACCTTTTCAAAGGGTTGCGGCGCCTTTAACGAGTCACTCGCCCCCCAAGGCTACCCCCGCCGCTTGAGCGAGACACTTTCGCGCCCGCAATCTCGTTACCAAGGCCTCTGCGTTAGGAGATGATCTGCAGCCCGCGCCGGTCCCCGGCACGAGCGTTGATCGGAGCATACGGGCGATCAAAAATCGCGGCGGAGAGACGGCCATCTTGGGCGCATGACCTCGATGCGTTTCATTGGGGGTGATCGTACTCTTTTATTCTGAATTCGTCAAGAATATGTTCTAAACACTGAGTTATATCAGCGTGTTAAGGAGATTGCCTCTCGGGACCCCAGATGCGTACAACGCCTAAATCGGCATTTATTCCGCCGCCATCGCCGCGAGCTTGGCGACGGTGTTCATGTTGCGCGCGGTTCCGTCGCCAGCAGCGGCGATGCGGAGCTTGGAGCGGCCCATTCCGTCCGGATAGTGAACATAGATCTCGCGGGCGCCGAGCCGGACCTCCTCGTTCGCTCGGCCTTTGGCGTTTCTCAAGGTGTCGGCAGGCGGAGCGCGGTCGAGGAAGACAGCGGTGGTCAGGTTTGCGGCCCGGTCCGGGAACGGGTTGTTCGCGGCGACCTTGGCCATCTCGACGCCCGTGCGGACGATCGCCCCGACCGACTTGCCCGCATAGGCCAGTAGCTCCGCCTCGAGCGCGGCCTTGGCCTCAGCTTCCGATCCGTCCCGCTTGGCCACGACATTGCCGCTCGCGATATAGGTGCGCACGTTCCGGAATCCCGCCTTCTCGCACAGGTGTTTGAGCTCGCCCATTGGCAGCTTGCCGGTGCCCCCGACGTTGACGGCGCGCAACAGGACAACGAACACGGGCATGGCCGGGGTCCCTTACAACGGAGCAGGGCGGCGCCCATCCCTCACCCCGAACCCTCTCCCGTGGGGAGAGGGAGATCTGAACGGAATGTGGCCGTCGGACGTGCAAGTCAAAGTCCGGTGTTGGTTCTCAACACTCATGCAGGATTGAGGCGACTGGCAAAGGTCTTGCCGTCCACATCAGTGACGCGCAACTGAGCGCCGGACGTTGGCAATGTGGCGCTCGCCGCCTGGGGGAGCGTCACGATTGCCTTCGCGCCCATTCCCGCCTCCAGCCCGTACGGCCCTGGCTTGAACCGGTTGTACGGGAAATCGTTGACGATCGCCGATGCTGGAAGATCTGACAGAGATTGCCAGTCCCAGGTCGCGAGCCGTTTGCCGTCGGAGCCGACGACCTCCACCTTCATGACGTGCGCCGGCACGGCCGGCGTGCCGCCGTCGAGCGCGATTGCGAAGCGAACGCTTCCGTCGGCGAGGATTGTCGCGTCAGACAGCGTGAGATGGTGTGTCTCGGCGCCGACTGGCCCGCCGTGATAGGGGGTGAGCACGGAGCCCCGATAGTAACTGTAGAGGCCTACGTCGAAGGCGAGAACGAAGGCGAGGCACGCGAGCGCGAGGGCGCCAAAGCGGCTGTCGTTCAATGGCAGCTTCAGGCTGCCCCCGCACCAGCGGAACCAAGCTTGTCGGGCCAGCGCTGGATTGCGGCGCAGCCAGACATTGTCGAGCGAATAGGCCGCGCCGCCGGCGAGCATCAGCGTCACGCCCATCGCCACATTGCAGGACGCCATGGTCCATTCGTCGACGCACGTGCCGCCCTGCCAGCCGAACAGCAGCATGAGTGAGATCGACAGTCCAATCGACATGAGCGCCGCTAGGCGCGTGAACAGGCCCGCCATCAACGCGAAGCCCACGACCAGTTCCATGGCGCTGAACAGCAGGATCGCCGCGTATAGAAGCCAGAAATGAGCAAGCAAAAACGCGAGCACACGATCGAGGCCAAAAAGCGCGCCGGGCATCGCTGTCTGGAGCTTGTTCGCCATCCACGACGGCGCGTTGGGATCGAGCTTCGAAGGGTCGTAGATGAAGCGGCGGGATCCGCCGCCCCAGTAGATAAAGCCCTGGATGATGCGGACAGAGAGCAGGGCGATCGCCGCGGCGCGCCAATCCGCGCTTGCCACGACCAAGGACGTCCCCGCTCCGTCCGCGCCATGCGCCGTCAAAGTCGTCACGCGCCTTCCCCGCCTCAGTTTCATCTCTCGTTTCGGCGGGACGACGACGGCAGCCCGGCTTACCCGGCCTGAAACCTCGCTGCAGCTATCTGGTCAATTCCCCATCCCTATCCTCGACCGCGGATGCCGAAGACAGAGAGCCTCAGAATGGGATGTCGTCGTCGATCTCGCCCGCGCCGCCCCCGCCGCCGGAGAGCGCCGGGCGGCGCTCGCTCGTCGCGGCGCGGTTGAAGCCTGAGCTGCTGCGGCTCCCCCCCTCATCGGGGAAGCTGTCGCGACCTTCGCCGCCGCGCGAGTCGAGCAGGGTCAGCTCGCCGCGGAAGCGCTGCAGCACGATTTCGGTCGTATAGCGATCGTGACCGTCCTTGTCCTGCCACTTGCGGGTCTGCAACTGGCCCTCGACATAGACCTTTGAGCCCTTCTTGCAGTACTGCTCGACGACTTTCCCGAGATTTTCGTTGAAAATCACGACGTTATGCCACTCCGTCTTTTCTTTCCGCTCGCCGCTGGTCTTGTCGCGCCAATTCTCGGAGGTGGCGAGGGAAAAGCTCACCACCTGATCGCCGGAGTTGAGCCGCCGGACGTCGGGGTCCTTGCCCAGATTGCCGACCAGAATGACTTTGTTGACGCTGCCCGCCATGATCCTCTCCTTGCCGCCGCTCCGCCGCCGCTACCGCGCCTTCCGCGCGCAGCTACACATTAGCCCCCTTGTAGACGCGGTCGGCGACCGCGTCTGCCGCGCTCAGCGAGCGCGGCTACAAAATCCGTACTCTTATCCACACCTCGCCGCATCGAACGCTTGGGAAGCGGCGGCCTCATGACTACATTAACCTCAATCGCGGGGTTCCGGCGCTGAAAGATGCGTCTTTGCCTTCGTTCTTCTTTTGTTCTAGCATTGGCGCGATGCCCGCGCAAGCGCGATTCGCGCGCCGGTGGGCGTTATCGTTAAGGAAGAGGCCGTTTCCAGGAACCGCCATGGCCGGACCCAAATCAACAGCGCGCCCGGTGCGGGCGCCTAAAACCGTCGAGCCCGTCGAAGCCCTGTTCGGCGGAAGGACCATCGCGGTCCGGGGGGCGCGCGAGCACAATCTCAAGAACGTCGATCTCACCATTCCGCGCGACAAGCTGGTCGTGTTCACGGGCCTCTCGGGCTCGGGCAAGTCCTCGCTCGCCTTCGACACCATCTATGCGGAGGGCCAGCGCCGCTATGTCGAGTCGCTCTCGGCCTATGCGCGCCAGTTCCTCGAAATGATGCAGAAGCCGGACGTCGACCAGATCGACGGCCTGTCACCGGCGATCGCGATCGAGCAGAAGACGACCTCGAAAAATCCGCGCTCGACCGTCGGCACGGTGACCGAAATCCACGACTATATGCGCCTGCTCTGGGCGCGGGTCGGCATTCCCTATTCGCCCGCCACGGGTCTCCCGATCGAGAGCCAGACGGTGAGCCAGATGGTCGACCGGGTGCTGGCTTTGCCGGAGCGGACCCGCCTCTATCTGCTCGCGCCGGTCGTGCGCGGCCGGAAGGGCGAATACCGCAAGGAAATCGCCGACTACATGAAGCGCGGCTTCCAGCGGCTGAAGATCGACGGCCAGTTTTACGAGATCGCCGATGCGCCGGCGCTCGACAAGAAGTTCAAGCACGACATCGAGGTGGT
>DATDHT010000113.1:0-8736 GCA_036521435.1 Roseiarcus sp. | reverse complement strand
AAGGTCCCAGCGGCGCCGCCCCCGCCGGTCCCGGCTGCGCCGGCCGCCCCGACCGTGGCGCCAGTTCCGAAGCCGCCCGCTCCCGCCCAGCCGCCCGCGCCCGCCCAGCCGCCCGCGCCCGTTCCCGACCAGGCGGCCGCGCCCGAACTGGCGCGTCCAGCCTCCGCGCCGCCGGCGGCCCCGCAGGCGGCGGAGTCCGCTCGACCAGCGCCGGCGAGTTCGCCGCCGCCGCGTCAGGCGGACCCGCCGCGCCCCGCACAAGTGCGCGCGTCAATGCCTCCGCCGATCATTCCCGCCAACGCTTCGCCCAATCGCGGGGCGCCGGTTCGCGCTGCGGAAACAGGGCCTGCAAGGGGCCCAGGCAATCCCCCGGCGCCGTCGTCTCCGGTCGCGCCTGCGCCGCCGCGCCGCCCGGAGAAAGCTGAGCCGGCAATTGCGGGCTCGAAAGCGGAGTCAATCGTTCCAATGGCGAAAACGGAGGCGCCCGCGGCGCCGACAGTGACGAGCGTCCCGGCGGCCAGCGCGGGTTTGGCCCAAGCGCGGCCTGCGCCGAAGACGGCCCCATCGGCGCCGGCGTCCGACTGGGCGCGAAAACCAGCCGACGCCCGCCCGCCAGTGGAGAAGACGAACGCCGCGCCAAGCGGCAAGCCGTCGCCCAATGTCGACGATCCCTTTGCCGACCTCGATTCGCTCGAGGCGGAGATGGCGCGTCTGCTCGGCCGCGAAAAATCCGACTGACCGAGTCCGCCGGCGTTACGTCACGACAATGGTCGAGGACAGCGCCATCAATCTCGCCAATCGCCTCGACGGCCTTTCCTTGCGTCAGCGCCGTTGAGGCCCGGAGGCTCAGCCGCCCAGCCGGTCCTCGCCGCGGCCGTCACCATCGAATCACTCGTCGCGATAAATCCGTTCTCGCCGTTCGTGGCGCTCCTGCGCCTCGACCGAGAGAGTCGCGATCGGACGGGCGTCGAGGCGCCTGAGCGAGATGGGATCGCCTGTTTCGACGCAATAGCCGTAAGAACCCTCCTCGATTCGGGCTACCGCCGCCTCGATCTTGGAGATGAGTTTGCGCTGCCGATCACGGGCGCGCAGCTCGATCGCGCGGTCGGTTTCCGAGGACGCGCGGTCGGCGAAGTCGGGGTGGTTTTCGCTCTCCTGTTGCAGGGCGGCCAGCGTGTCCCGGCTCTCGGCCAGAATCGATTCGCGCCAAGCGGTCAGCTTGCGGCGGAAATATTCTCGTTGTCGGTCGTTCATGAACGGTTCGTCGTCCGACGGCTTATAACTTTCAACGGACACGTCGTTCATGGGCGATCCTATTTCCGCGTGGAATTTTGCGGCCTTATAACGATCGATCGGCGAAGGAACAATGACTATCGTCGCCGATCGCGCCGCGACCGGCTGGCAAGCGCGGGGAGCGATTCAGGCGAGGCCTCCGCGCTATTTGCCGCAAGAGGCTTGCCAGAGAGTAAAGACAGTCTCACGTTCAAGCGCCCTGACGGGTCCGAGCGACGGCGTTTGGCGTTGGAGAGGGATTGCCATGTATAAGCGTATCGTTCTCGCGGTCGATCTATTCGAGCCGACGCCAAGTCCGAAGGGGCTGACGCAGGCGGTGGAGCTGGCGAAGTCGGGCGACGGCGAATTGAGGCTGGTCAATGTCCAGCCGGTCATGCCGGCCACGTTCATGGAATATGTCCCGGTCGATTTCGACGTCGAGCAGGCGAATCGGGCCACGGAGGCGCTCAACGCGATTCTCGGCGTCATCGATCTGCCCGCCGAGCGCAAGAGCGCCGTGACGCGGGCGGGCGGAATCTATCACGAGCTCCTGGAAGAAGCGTCCGAGTGGGGCGCCGACCTCATCGTTGTCGGTTCGCATCGCCCAGTCATGGCGGATTACCTGCTCGGCTCGAACGCCAAGACGATCGTGCGCCACGCCCAATGTTCGGTGCTGGTGGTGAGGGAATGACGCGCGGCGCCGCTTGGTAAGGCGCAAGCGTCAGCCGGCCAGCGCCCGCATCGCCGCTTCGACCCCGTCGGGGGTCAGCGGAAACATGCGACGCTGAAAGATTTCGCCGATCATCGTTGTCGACAGCGAATGATCCCAGGCGCTCGGCGGCGTCGGATTGATCCACACAATGCGCGGCCAGGCAAGAATCGCGCGCTCGAGCCACACCCTCCCGGGCTCCGGATTGAGATGCTCGACCGAGCCGCCGGGAGCCATGATCTCGTACGGGCTCATTGAAGCGTCGCCGACGAAGACGACGCGATAATCGCGGCGGTACGAATTGATGAGATCGCGCGTGGGCACGCGCTCGTCGTGCCGGCGGCGGTTGTTCTTCCACACACTCTCGTAGAGGCAGTTGTGGAAGTAGAAATGGTCGAGCCGCTTGAATTGGCTTTTTGCCGCGGAGAAAAGCTGCTCAGCCGCTTCCACGTGCCAATCCATCGAGCCGCCGACATCGAGAAACAAGAGCACCTTGACGGCGTTACGGCGTTCGGGCCTGAGCTGAACGTCGATATAGCCTTTGTCCGCGGTCGACCGGATGGTGCCGTCGAGATCGAGCTCTTCCGCCATGCCCTCGCGGGCGAATCGCCGAAGCCGTCGCAGCGCCAGCTTGATGTTGCGCGGCCCGAGCTCCGCCTCGCCGTCGAAGTCCTTGAACTCCCGCTTATCCCAGACCTTGATGGCGCTGCCCCTACGGCTCTTGTCCTGGCCGATGCGCACGCCCTCAGGGTTGTCGCCATAGGCGCCGAAGGGCGACGTCCCGCCCGTGCCGACCCATTTCGAACCGCCCTGATGGCGGCCCTTCTGCTCGGCGAGGCGCTGGCGCAGCGTCTCCATCAGCTTGTCGAAACCGAGCTTCTCGATCTCAGCCCGCTCCTCGGGGCTGAGATAGCGCTCCATCATTCGGCGCAGCCATTCCTCCGGCAGGTCGCGGGCCTCGACCGCAGCGGATACGCTGAGGACACCCTTGAATGTAGCGGCGAAGACGACGTCGAACTTGTCGAGATTGCGCTCGTCCTTGACCAGGAGCACGCGCGCGAGGCGATAGAATTCGTCGACCGACATCCCAGCCAGATCGTCTTCCAGCGCGCGCATGAGGTCGAGATATTCGCGCGGCGTCGCCGGCACGTGCGCCTGACGAAGATTGGCGAAAAACTCAAGGAACATGGGCGCGATCCTAGCGCGCGCGGGCGCGGGCGTGCAATGCTTGCCGCCCGTCCCTGTAGAGCCGGGTGTCGTCTCATGTCCGTGGTGGTCGAGCGTCGAGGATTTTCGCTGCCGCTGGGCGTAAGTCCGGAGGCGGAGATTTTCGCCGTGGGCGACATTCACGGGCGAAGCGATCTTTTCGGCGCGCTCATCGACGAGGCGGCGCGGGAGCCCAAGCTGCGCGACAAGCGCACGATCGTTTTTCTCGGCGATTTCGTCGACCGCGGATCCGACAGTCTCGGCGCGATCGAACTTGCGATGGGCGCGAAAGCGCGGGTCGGCGCCGATGAGGCGATCGCGCTGATGGGCAACCACGAGGCGATGATGCGGCTCGCGCTCGATCCCGAGACGCCTTGGGACGACGCGATTGACGCATTCGACACTTGGCTCGCCAATGGCGGCGACCGGACTGTGGCGCAGTTTCTCAAGACCGAGGAGCCGCCTGAGTCTCTCGACGCTCTGCTCACCGAGGCGCGCGCGTCGCTTCCCCCGCGCATCCGCGCCTGGCTTGAGTCTTCACGCGCAAGCTGGCGGTCCGGCCAGGTTCTGTTCGTCCACGCGGGCGTCAACCCGGAAGTCGAACTGGAAACGTTTCTTGCCGCTCCCTGGAACATTCCGCTCGCCAAGCTCGACGAAGATCGTCACTGGGCCTGGGTGCGCCGGCCGTTCCTCGAGCATCGTCCGGGGCAGGGCGGTTTCAGCGGCTTCTTCGTCGTCCACGGCCACACACCCAACGACGCGCGCCGCGAGGCCTCGCATGCGGATCAGATCGCCGGATTCCGCCTCAATCTCGATGCGGGTTCAGCGATGACTGGGGTCGCCAAGATGGCGATCATTCGCGACCGCTACGCGGAGGTGGTGAGCGCCCGCGGCGCGACCAAGCGAGAGCTTATGAGGGATTAGCATACGCAGGGTCACTTTACCGTGAAAGGGTAGGGTCGCGGGGTAACTTGGCGTATACTTCGCCGTTTAGCGGGGGAGGATAACCCGACGCCTTGATCACGCTGCGGTGGCAGGAAATCTTTCGAGCCGCCGAATAAACCGCGGGCTTCGCCCGTTAACATGCGATGCCCAGGGCGGAGATCCTGGTCGATCGCGCCCGGCGCCGCAACAAGCGATTGCGATGGACCAACGTGGAGAGTTCAAAAATGAATCTGAAATTGCCCCAAGCCTTCCGCGGCGCCATTGCGGTCGCGGCCCTGGCCGGAATCGCAGCTTCATCTTCCGTGCAGGCGGCGGAGACGGTGCATGTGCGCGGCGCCATTGTCGGCCTGGATGGCTCCACGCTGACAGTGAAGACGCGCGAGGGCCCGAACGCGGCGGTGATGCTCAAACCGGGCTTCAAGGTTGCAGGTATCGCCAAGGCGTCGGTCGAGGACATCAAGCCGGGGGATTTCGTAGGCATCGCCTCGCTTCCCACATCGTCGGGAGGTGACGGGGCCGTCGAGGTGCTGGTTTTTCCGCCTGCGATGAAAGGCACCGGCGAGGGCAGCTATCCGTGGGACCTGAAGCCGAAAAGTTCGATGACCAATGCGACGGTCACCAACGCTGTCAAGGGCGTCGAAGGGCGGACGCTCGCCCTCTCCTATAGTAGCGGCAAGGAGAAGAAAATCTCGATCCCCGACGGCGTTCCGATCGTCACGTTCGGCCCGGCGACCGAGGCGGACCTCAAGCCCGGCGCAACCGTCTTCGTTCCCGCCCAGCGCGGCGACGACGGCGCGCTCGCGGCAGGCTTCGTCGCTGTTGGCACGAATGGAGTCGATCCGCCGATGTGAGCCCAACGCTCAAGAGCAGCGTCAATCGACGGGACGGAAGGGGCGCCGTTTGGAGCGCTCCCGCGCCTTCATGTCGTCCGAGCCTCGAAGCGTCGCGCAATCACGCCGCCTGCGGGAAGCCCTTCTTGAATTCGATGCGAGTCGCGTGGAACGGGCTCGTATCGAGGTTTTCAACGTAGTGGAGCGGTTGAGGCAAGAATTTGAGCGTGATCGGGAATTCCACGTCCTTCGGGATGGGCAGTTGTATCTCCTCGCCCGTCGCGCCGTTGAAATCGCGCAGTTTGACCAACCTGTCGACGACAAAAATCGACGGCAGACGGTGATGATGCGGCTTCTCGATCGCCCCGGGTGCGATGCTCACTGAAACGACGCGAATTTCGTCGTCCTCATAAAGGATCGCGTGGTTCTCCGGGGCTGCGAGGACGCCGTCCAGGGAAGGGTCCCATGTGGCGGGATTGCTGCCGTCCATGCTGAGCACTGTCACTCAAACCTCCTCTTCACGCCGAATTGAATTGACTAAAGGTCTGTTTAAATCGTTCTATACCGATCAGTATAGAACAGGCGCAGAACCGAGTCAAGCGATGCGATTGTCCGAGGACAGGTCTCAACCCGTATCGATCGGGCGGCCGCGCGAATTCAATCTCGACACGGCTCTTGAGGGGGCCATGCTGCTCTTTTGGCGCAAGGGCTATGACGGCGCGGCGATGTCCGACCTGACCGCGGCGATTGGCGTGACCAAGCCGAGCCTCTACGCCGCGTTCGGCAATAAGGAGCAATTGTTCCGCAAGGTCCTCGATCGCTACGACCAGCGAACGGCTGGCTTCTTGTCGGGCTCGATCCGAGCCGCGACGGCGCGCGAAGTCGCCGTGGGCCTGTTGCGCGGGGCGGCTGAGTTTCATGGCAATCCGGCAAATCCGCCTGGGTGTCTGATGGTTCAAAGCGCACTCGTCGGCTCCGGCGCCAGCGGTCCGGCGCGGCGAGAGACTCGCAGCCGCCGCAACCGTCTGCGTGAGGCGATCCAGGAGCGTCTTGAGCGCGCGCTTCATGAAGACGATCTGCCGCGCAGCGCCCAACCCGCGGTCCTGGCGCGCTATCTGGTCGCCGTCATGCGCGGTATGGCAGTCGAAGCGGCCAGCGGCGCCAGCGCGGCGGAGCTGCATGAGATCGTCGATGTTGCACTGATGAGCTGGCCGGCTTCGAAAAAGGCGGCGCCGATGGATTGAAGATAGAGACCGAGACGCCGCTGCCCGTGATGCCACCGCCCGCGATTTGCGCCTCGCCCGCCATTGACATGAGCCGCGCTGGATTCGCAATTGGGGAACCGGTTGAGCGAGGGCAGGGCGGGCGCGATGCGGCTTTGGATCAAAGACCCGTTGGCGATCTTAGCCGACGACGCCGACCGCGGTCTCGTCGTGGAAGGGACGCGGATCGCCGAGCGTGTGGCAAAGGGCAAGACGCCCGAGCGCGTTGATGCGACCTTCGACGCGTCGCGCCATGTCGTGCTACCGGGTCTCGTCAACACGCACCACCATTTCTATCAGACGCTGACCCGCGCCCATCCCTCCGCCATCAACAAGCCGCTGTTTCCCTAGCTGGTCGCGCTCTACCCGATTTGGGCGCGGCTCAAGCCTAACCACTTGCGGCTTGCGTCCCGGCTCGCGCTGACCGAGCTCATGCTTTCGGGGTGCACCACCGCTGCCGATCATCATTATCTCTATCCGGACGGCCTTGAGAACGCAGTCGACATCGAGGTCGAGGAGGCGCGCGCTTTGGCCATGCGCATGACCGTCTCGCGCGGCTCGATGAACTTGTCGGAGAAGGACGGCGGGCTGCCGCCCGACAGCGTCGTCCAGGACGAAGCGACGATTCTTGCCGACAGCGAGCGGGTGCTGAAGCTGTTTCACGATCCGAAGCCAGGCGCGCAAATTCGTATCGCTCTCGCGCCCTGTTCGCCGTTTTCGATTTCCAAGGATCTGATGATCGAGAGCGCGCGGCTGGCCGAGCGCTACGACTGCCAGCTGCACACCCATCTCTGCGAGACCGAGGATGAAGAACAGTTCTGCCTGAAAATGTATGGCCTGAGGCCGGTCGATCTTCTCGAGGAGACAGGGTGGATGTCGAGCCGCGTCTGGCTCGCGCACGGCATTCATTTCAATGCCGAGGAGATCGCGCGGCTCGGCAAGGCGAGTGTGGGCGTCTGCCATTGCGCGGCGTCGAACATGGTGCTTGCGTCCGGAATCTGTCCGACCTGCGAGCTTGAAGCTGCCGGTTCGCCGCTGGGCCTCGGCGTCGATGGCTCGGCCTCCAACGATTCCTCCAACATGATGGAGGCGATTCGGCATGCGCTGATGATCGGCCGCTTGCGGTACGGCGCCGAGAAAGTCACCCATCGCGATGTGCTGCGGTGGGCAACTGAGGGCTCAGCCCGCTGCCTTGGGCGTTCGGACATCGGCCGAATCGCGGAAGGCTATGAGGCGGACCTCGCGCTTTTCAAGCTCGACGAGCCGCGCTTCTCGGGCGCGCATGATCCGCTGGCGGCGCTCGTACTTTGCGGGGCGCATCGGGCGGACCGAGTCATGATCGCGGGCGAGTGGCGAGTGGTCGACGGAGAGCCGGTCGGACTCGATCTCGCCGCGCTGATCGCCGAGCACCACGAGGCGGCGCGGGATTTCGCGTGATCGGGCTGACGCGCCCCTCCCGCGCAGCATCCCGGCGCGCTGCTGGACGGGGTTTTCCTTTTCGTCCGACTCGCGATTAGTACCTCTCCCTGCGCTCGCTTTCAGTGCGCCGACCCCCTGGAACGAATGCCGCGATGACCGCCCACATCATCCTCTTCATCGCCGCGATGTGGGCGGGCGTGCAGAATGCGCTCGCCGGCGGCGGTTCGTTCATCACGCTTCCGTCGCTGATGCTGACCGGCATGGACGCACGCGCGGCCAACATCACCTCGACCGTGGCGCTGTTTCCTGCGCAGCTCGTCACCGGCTTCACCGGCCGGGCGGACGCGGAGACCCCGAGCGGGCTCACGATGCGAAGGTTATTCGTGATCAGCCTCATCGGCGGTGGGCTTGGCGCGCTCATCCTCCTCGCGACGCCGCCGTCGATCTTCGCCCGCCTCGTGCCGTGGCTGGTGCTGTTCGCGACCGCGCTGTTCGCCTGGGGCAGTTTTTTTCGCAAAACCCCGGCGACAGGCGAAGCGCATTTATCGCCTCGCGCCGCGAGCGTGGCGCAGTTTTTCATCGCCGTCTACGGCGGCTATTTCGGCGGCGGCATTGGCCTTCTGATGATGGCCGCGCTGACCATGATGGGTTTGGCGGTGCGCAATGCGGGCGCGGCGAAGAACATTCTCGCTGGCGTGATTAACGCATCCGCGGTCGCGATCTTCGCTTTTTCCAAGGACGTGCATTGGCTGCAGGCGCTCATCACCGCGATCGGCGCCTCGTTCGGCGGCTGGGCAGGCGCCTTGATGCTGAGACGCGTCAACGAAAAACTTTTGAAGCTCGCGGTCGTCGCGCTTGGCGTTGCGCTCACGATCGGGCTGTTCTGGACCGCGCCTTAGGATTAAAAGATGCGCGAGCGGAGCGTTGAACCATGAACATCGAACTCTTCACGGCTTTTCTCCTGATCACAATTGTCCTGATCATCGTGCCGGGACCGATCGTCACCCTGGTCATTTCAACCGGCGCCACGCGCGGCGTGCGCGCCGCGATGACCACCGTCGCGGGCACGACGCTTGGCAACGCGTTGTTGCTG
>DATDHT010000112.1:0-10734 GCA_036521435.1 Roseiarcus sp. | reverse complement strand
CACATCCCTTTTCTCATCGTCGTTTTCGCCCTCGCGGCGCTCGCCTATTGGATGCACCGGTCCTGGCGTCTGGCGGCGTTCGTAGTCATCGCGTTCATCGCCATCGCCAATCTCGGATATTGGCAAGCGACGGTCGAGACGATTTCGCTCGTCGGGTTCGCGACGATTGTGAGCGTCCTGATCGGCGTGCCACTCGGCATCGCTTCCGCCCATCGCCCGTGGCTCTACGCCTTGCTGCGGCCGCTGCTCGATTTGATGCAGACGCTTCCGACCTTCGTCTACCTCATCCCGACCCTGGTCCTGTTTCATCTCGGTTCGGCGCCGGGCTTGATTTCCACGGTCATTTTCTCCATCGCAGCGCCCGTTCGCCTGACCTATCTCGGCATCGTGTCGGCGCCGACGCCGCTGAAGGAAGCGGGCGAGGCCTTCGGGGCAACGAAGCGGCAATTGCTGTGGAAGGTGGAATTGCCTTACGCGCTGCCTACCATCATGGCCGGCATCACCCAGTGCATCATGCTGAGCTTGTCCATGGTCGTCATCGCGGCTCTCGTTGGCGCAGCAGGGCTTGGCGTGCCGGTGGTGCGCGCGTTGGGAACCGTCAATATTCCGATGGGCATCGAGGCCGGCGTGTCGATCGTCCTCCTCGCGATCGTGCTCGATCGCGTCTTCCGAAATCCCGAGCGAAAAGGAAGCGCGTGAGATGTCCGCAGTCGTTTTCGAGAATGTCGACATTGTGTTCGGGGACAAACAGGCCGAAGCGCTCACAATGGTCGATCGCGGCGCAACGCGCGACGAGATCCTCAAATCGACCGGCGTCGTTCTTGGCGCGGCGGGCGTCAACCTCTCCATCGATCCCAGCGAAATCTGCGTCCTGATGGGACTATCGGGATCGGGCAAGTCGACGATCCTGCGCGCCGTCAATGGCCTTAATAAAGTGGCGCGGGGCAAGGTGCTTGTCCGTCATGGCGACGGAGCTATCGACGTCGCCCATTGCAGCGCAGACGAGCTCCGGATGCTGCGCACGAGCCGCATCGCCATGGTGTTCCAGCAATTCGCGCTGCTGCCGTGGCGCACGGTCAAGGAGAACGTCGGCTTCGGGCTCGAACTTCGCCGCACGCCGAAAGAGCAGATGGATAAAATTGTCGCGGACAAGCTCGCCATGGTGGGCTTGACCCAATGGGCCGGCAAATTCGGCCATGAGTTGTCCGGCGGTATGCAACAGCGCGTGGGACTGGCGCGCGCCTTCGCCACCGACGCCGACATTCTTCTCATGGACGAGCCGTTCTCGGCGCTCGATCCGCTGATCCGGGACAAGCTGCAGGACGAGCTGCTCCTGCTCCAGAAGGATCTGAAGAAGACGATCATTTTCGTCAGTCACGATCTCGATGAAGCCCTGAAGATCGGCAACCGGATTGCGATTCTCGAGGGCGGACGGATTGTTCAATGCGGAACGGCCGAGGACATCCTCCTGCGGCCCGCCGACGCCTATGTGGCGGAATTCGTCAAACACATGAATCCGCTCAACGTGTTACGCGGCGGGGCTTTGATGACGCCTGCAGCCTCGCTGCGTCGGAGCGACAACGAGGTGATGCTCGACCGGAACGGTCGAGTCCGCGTCCAACTCGACGCCGACGACAGACCGGTCGGCGTGACGCTCGACGGAAATGCTGGCGCGATCGCAATCGCAGACCGCGCTACCGGCGAGGTCTCGGCGCGGTCCGAAGACGTGGATATCGTGGTCGCGCCGCTCGACCTGAAGATGCGCTCGGCGATCGCGCTGCGCAGTCTGTCGGGCAATCCGATCGTGCTGGTCGACGACCTCGGCCGGATGGCGGGCTTATGCGGCGATGACGAGATCTACAGGGCGCTGCTCCAGCAGCGCCGGGCGGCAGGAGAAGCGTAGGCATCAATTCGTCCGCTAACCCCGCAAGGCCGCGTTTCTCAAATCATAAGGGCTGTTGGGAATGACGATCGCCCGGCGCATCTCGCCGAGGATACGCACGTCGACCTCGCCGCCAACGTTGGAGAATTCGGGCTTCACCATCGCAATCGCCAGCGACTTGCCGACTCTCCAGCCATAGCCGCCGGAGGTCGAGCGCCCAATCATCGCGCCGTGCTTCATCACGGGCTCGGAGCCGCGCGCGTCGGCGTCAGTGACCCCTTGGACCTCGAGTGTGACCAGCTTATTTTCGAAGCCCTTGCCCTCCCAGGCGATGAGCGCGTCGCGGCCGAGAAATGGACCTTTGTCGAAATCAACGAAGCGTTCGAGACCCGACTCAAGCGCAGCGTATTCGATCGAGAGTTCGCGCCCAATGAGCTTGTAGGACTTCTCGAGCCTCAGCGAATCCATGGCGCGGATTCCGAACGGCTTGAGGCCAAACGGCGCGCCGGCCTCCATCAGGGCGTCGAAGATAGTGTTCTGCATTTCAATCGGATGATGAAACTCGTAGCCGAGCTCGCCGACGAAATTGACCCGCATCGCGATGAGGCCGGCGGCGTCAATCGAAAGGCGCCGCGCGGTGAGCCAGGGGAACGCTTCGTTCGAGACGTCGACGTCGGCGACCTTGGCCAGCACTTCGCGCGACCGGGGCCCCGCAAGCAACAGCACACCGCGCTGGGTCGTCACCTTGTCGATGCGCACGCTATTGTCGGCTGGGAGGAGTTTCTCCAGCACGTCGAAATCATGCGTCTCGAGCGCTCCAGCGGAGATGAGATAGAATCGCTCCGGGCCGATGCGGGTCAGCGTGAATTCGCCGCGAACGCCGCCGCGCGCGGTGAGAAGATAGCTCAGGGTGACGCGGCCGATCGCCTTTGGCGCGCGATTGGTGAGGATGGAATTGAGCCAGCTCTCCGCCCCAGGACCTGAAACCTCGCATTTGGCGAAGGCCGACATATCCATGAGGCCAACGTTCTCGTGCACGTTTCGACACTCGTCGCCGACAAACTGGAAATAGTTCGAACGGCGAAAGCTCCATTTCTCGCGCGGCTTTTCGCCGGGACCAACAGCGGGATGATTCTCGTTCAGAAGCACGTCGGGTTTAGCGAGCTCCGCCTCGCTCAGCGCGTAGCCCTGTGGCGCGAACCAGTTGGGCCGCTCCCAGCCGTAGACCGAACCGAACACGGCGCCGAGATCCTTCATCCGCCCATAGCAAGGCGTCTGGCGCAGCGGCCGCGCGGCCTCGCGCTCCTCGTCGGGATAATGCACGGTGAAGACCTTCGCGTAGGCCTCCTCGTTCTTCTCAACGAGATAACTTGTGTCCGCATAAGGGCCGAAGCGACGCGGGTCGACGCCAAGCATGTCGATCGTCGGCTCGCCTTCGACGATCCACTCGGCGAGCTGCCAACCGGCGCCGCCGGCCGCGGTGACGCCAAACGAATGGCCTTCGTTGAGCCAAAAGTTCCTCACCCCCGGCGCGGGGCCAACGATCGGCGAGCCGTCGGGCGTATAGGCGATGGCGCCGTTGTAGACCTTCTTGACGCCGACCTCGCCAAAGGCGGGAACGCGTGCAATTGCGGTTTCGATGTGCGGGCCAAGGCGATCGAGATCTTCGGGGAAGAGCTCGTATTCGCTGTCCGACGACGGCCCGTCGACATAGCAGGCCGGCGCGCCTTTTTCGTAAGGCCCCAGCAGCAGGCCGCCCGCTTCCTCGCGCATGTACCAGGCAGAATCCGATTCGCGTAAGACGCCCATTTCTGGCAGGCCCTGCGCCTTGCGCTTGACGATCTCGGGATGCGCTTCGGTCACGATATATTGGTGCTCGACCGGTATCACTGGAACGTTGATTCCGACCATGCGCCCGGTCGCCCGTGCGAAATTGCCGGTCGCCGAAACGACATGCTCGCAGACCACCTCGCCCTTGTCGGTTGAGACTCTCCATTCGCCGCTTGGCAGCCACTCGATGGCGGTGACGGTCGTGCGGCGGTTGATCTCGGCGCCGCGATCGCGCGCGCCACGCGCCAACGCTTGCGTGAGGTCGGCAGGCTGGATGTAGCCGTCATCAGGGTGCTGAATCGCGCCGATGATTCCCGCGACGTCGCAGAGCGGCCAGATCGTCTTGACCTCGCCCGGTGTGAGGAATTTGACCTTGACGCCGATGGTCTCCGCGACGCCCGCGTAATAATTGTACTCGTCCATCCGGTCGCGCGTTCGCGCCAGACGGATATTCGACACCTGGCGCAAGCCGGGGTCGAGCCCGGTCTCTTTCTCGAGCGTTTGGTAGAGCGCGACGGAATACTTATGGATTTGCCCAACTGAATAGCTGAGGTTGAACAACGGCAAGAGACCCGCCGCATGCCAAGTCGAACCGGAGGTCAGCTCCTTGCGCTCGATGAGCACGCTGTCGGTCCAACCCTTCTTGGCGAGATGGTAAAGCGTTGACACGCCGACCACGCCCCCCCCAATCACCACCGCCCGCGCATGCGCTCTCATCGAGTCCCCTCAAGCCTAGCTGCCTAGTCTTTGGCGCCTAACCCAACCTCATCCTGAGGGTCGCCAAGGCGTCGCCTCATGGCACCGCTCCTCAGGACGCGGCCGTGGAGAAGATCGCCCACATCAATAATTCATGTCTGGCATCGACGCCTTGCGTTTGTCGATGAACTCTCGGATCGCCTCGTCCTTGCCTTGGTCGAGCGGGGGCGCCTCGTATTCGGCCAGCATCGACTTCCACAGCGCGTTGGCGCGGGTTGCTGCGTCCTTGGAGCCCTCTTCCCGCCATTGCTCGACCGAATTGTTGTCGGCGATGTTGGAGCGATAAAAGGCGGTCTCAAAATTCGCCTGGGTGTGGGCGCAGCCCAAGAAATGCCCGCCGGGCTCGACCTGATGGAAGGCCTCCATCGCCTGCCCGTTGTCGCTGAAGTCGACACCTTTGGCGAGCACGTGCATCGCGCCAAGCTGATCGAAGTCGAGCACGAACTTCTCATACGACGCGGTCAGGCCGCCTTCGAGCCAACCCGCGGCATGCAGAACAAAGTTGGCGCCGGCCAGCACCGTCGGCAGAAGCGTCTGCGCGCTTTCATAAGCCGCCTGCGCATCCGGAACCTTTGAGGCGCAGAGCGAGCCGCCAGTGCGGAACGGCATGCTCATGCGCCGCGCGAGCTGACCGGCGCCGAAGATCGCCATCGCCGCCTCGGGCGTGCCGAACGTCGGCGCACCGGACTGCATCGACAGCGTCGAGACGAAGGTTCCGAACACGACCGGCGCGCCAGGACGCGTGAGCTGGCAGAACGCTGTCCCAGCCATCACCTCTGCCAGCACCTGCGTCAACGTCCCGGCGACCGACACCGGGCTCATGGCCCCGGACAGAATGAAAGGGGTGATGATGCAGGCCTGGTTCGAGCGCGCATAAACTTCCGCCGCGCCGAGCATGCTCGAATCCCAGACCAGCGGCGAGTTGGCGTTGATGAGGCTCGTCATCACCGTATTCTCGCGCACGAACTCTTCGCCAAACAGAAGCTCGCAGATGCGGACGCTGTCCTCGGCGCGCTCGGGCTTGGTTACCGAGCCCATGAACGGCTTGTCCGAGTATTTGAGATGCGCATACACCATCTCGAAGTGCCGCTTGTTGACCGGCAAATCGACCGGCTCGCACACCGTGCCGCCGGAATGGTGGATATTCGGGCTCACGTAGGCGAGCTTGACGAAGTTCTGGAAGTCTTCGAGCGTCCCGTAGCGGCGGCCCTTGTCGAGGTCGTGCACGAACGGCGACCCGTAATTTGGCGCGAACACCATCGCGTCCCCGCCGATCGTGACGTTGCGCTCCGGATTTCGCGCGTGCTGCACATATTGCGATGGCGTGGTGGCGCACAGACTTCTCGCCAGGCCGCGCGGGAAGCGCACCCTCTCGCCCTTGATGTCGCATCCCGCTTTCCGAAAGAGTTCAAGCGCGCGGGGAAACTCGCGAAACTCGACGCCGACTTCTTGGAGTAGGGTCTCAGCGTTGCGCTCGATCGTTTGCAACCCCTCCTGGCTGACAAGTTCGGTGAGCGGAATCTTGCGGGTGATGTAGGGGATCGAGGCGAGCGAGCGCTGGGCGCGCGCGCTTTTGCGCGCCTCGCGGCCACGGCGCGGCTCTCGGGCAGCGGCCGGTGCGGTGTCAGTCATGGCGTTCTCGCTTTCCCGAAGCTCGTTTTTGTCCGTCCGGCCGGGAGCTTGCGCCAAGAAGACTCGGAATTGAACTCGAAAATTGAGGCCCACGCATAAGGGCGGTCCCGGTCACGGCCGCTCAGCCACGCCAGACCCTTCGGGCGCCGTGACGAATGTGCAGCACCCAGATTTCGCCCGCGTCAACCGTCCAGAAAACGAGATAAGGATATCGGCCGACTGGCATACCGCGGATCGCGCGGATCACCGTTGGATGTCCGACGCTCGGATTATGACTGATCGTCTCGATTGTGCGCTTGATAGCAAGGCTGACGTTGAGCGCGCCGCGCGGGCTTCGCTCATCAAGATAGTTGAGGATCTTCGCAAGGTCGCCTTGCGCTCGCCGCGTGTAGCGGACGATCATCCACCACTGCGCTTCCAGAGCGCCTCAATTTCGGCGTCCGAAGCGAATGCGCCCCGCTTCGCCTGTGCCAAACCCTCGTCGATCGCCGCAAGGGTTTCGCCGTCCAGCGAGAGCGAACCGGATCGCGCCTCGATGGACCAGAGGAGCATCTCCGCCGTCTCGTCCTGGTCCAGCGCAGACAGCTTGCGCACTTCTGCAATGGCAAGATCAAGAAGCTTAGTCATAGGTGGATATTATCACACGCCGCTCGCTCAACCAATGCCGATCCTGCCGCTCGAAGCGAGTTCATCTTTGTTTCGTCTCCCAGTCAGGCGCCTCATAATAGGGCGCGTTCGAAGCCGGCAGAGGCTCAAGCCCGCGGATCATGTCCGCCGCTTTCTCGGCCAGCATGATCGTCGGCGCGTTCAGATTGCCGTTGGTGATCGAAGGCATGACCGACGAATCGACGACACGCAGCGCGTCAACCCCGATTACCCGTGTTTCTGGATCGACCACCGCGAAAGGGTCGGCGGGAGATCCCATCTTGCAACTGCAGGAGGGGTGGTAGGCGGTATCGACGTGGTCGCGCACGAAGGCGTCGATCGCTTCGTCACTCACGCACTCGGCGCCGGGTTTGATCTCCCGGCCCCGGTAAGGGTCGAAGGCGTGTTGAGCGAAGATCTCCCGGGTCAGGCGCACGCAAGCGCGCATCTCGATCCAATCCTCGGGCTGGCTCATATAGTTGAACTGGATCCGTGGCGGGTCCGCTGGATCGGCGGACCTCAGGCGAATCCAGCCACGGCTTTTCGATCGCATCGGTCCCACGTGCGCCTGGAAGCCGTGCTCTTTCGCCAGGATCGAGCCATCATAGGCGACGGCCATTGGCAGGAAATGGAACTGAATGTCCGGATAGCGAACGGCGGCGCGCGAGCGGATGAAGCCGCCGGCCTCGAATTGATTGGAGGCGCCGAGGCCGCGCCCACGCGTGAGCCATTCGGCGCCGATGAGCGCGCGCCTGAATAGGCCGATGTGCGAAAAGAGCGTGATCGGTTGCTTCGAGGCGACCTGAAAAGTGAATTCGAGATGGTCCTGCAAGTTCTCGCCAACGCCTGATCGATCGGCGAGGACGTCGATCCCAAGAGATCGCAATTCGGCCGCCGGCCCCACACCCGACAGCTTTAACAATTGCGGCGAATTGATCGGCCCACCGCAAAGTATGATCTCGCGCCGCGCGCTCGCCGTTTGTTCGCGCCCGCGACGCCGGTAGCGAACGCCGACAGCACGGCGTCCATCGAAGGCGATCCGGGTCGCGAGGGCGTGGGTGATGACCTCGAGGTTCGGGCGTTTCATCGCGGGCTTGAGATAGGCGTTGGCGGTCGACCATCGGACGCCGTCCTTCACCGTCATGCCGAGCGCGCCAAATCCTTCCTGCCGCTCGCCGTTGAGGTCAGCGCTGACTCCATAACCCGCCTGCCGGCCCGCCTCGATGAAGGCGTCGTAGAGAGGATTGGTTTTTCGCCCATGGGCTGTCGTAAGCGGTCCGGCGTCGCCGCGATAGGCGTCGACCGGTCCGCGAAAGCTCTCTGCCCGACGAAAGTAGGGCAACACATTTTTATATCCCCAGCCCTTCGCGCCCTCCTCCTCCCAGTGCTCGAAATCGAGCGGATGCCCGCGGACATAGACCATGCCGTTGATCGAAGACGAACCGCCAAGGACCTTGCCGCGCGGACAGGCGATGCGCCGGCCGCCAAGATGCGGCTCGGGCTCGGTTTCGTATCCCCAATTGTAGGTCTTGGAGTTCATAGGAATCGATAGCGCAGCTGGCATCTGGATGAAGATCGAGCGATCACTTCCGCCATATTCAAGCAAAAGCACGCTCGAGCGGCCGTCTTCGGTCAGCCGGTCGGCGAGCACGCAGCCCGCCGAACCGGCGCCGACGATAATGTAATCGAAAGCCCCGCCATCCATCGAGAGACGCTTGCTCAACCCATCGCTTCAGTCCCGACTATGCCTCGGCGCCTGGCGACGCGAGATAATTTTTCAGATGGAACCCCAACACAAAGATTCCGCCGGAGACGGGTTGCAAATTTCGGACGAAAGCGATGCACGCTATTGCGTCGTCCACTCGGCGCTATTGAGATTTCTCGCGATGAACGCCATTCGCATCAGGTGCGAAATATTGCGCGCTTGCATCTTCTGGATAACGGCGGCCCGGTGATGTTCGGCCGTCCTCGAGCTTATGCACAACCGGTGCGCAATGAGCTTGGTCGGCAACCCCTCCAACAGAAGCGTGAGGACCTCGCGCTCACGCTGGGTGAGCAGCGCCTGCCGAGCCTTGAACTCCTTGATTTCGAGTGGAGCGTCGCCCGTCTCGTCGCCGCGCGACAAGGCCTCCTCGACAGTGGCCAGCAGCGCCTCGGCGTCGAACGGCTTTTGGACGAAATGGAAGGCACCCGCCTTCATCGCCAAGACAGCCGTCGGCACGTCGCCATAAGCCGTTATCATGATGACCGTCGAATCTGTGGTCGCAGCCACGATACGCCGCAGAAGTTCGATTCCGCTCATACCGGGAAGCTGGTTGTCGAGCAGAATGCAAGCCGGATCATCCAGGGGGTTCGAGGTCAAATAATCCTCGGCGGAGCCATAGGATTTGGACTCGATCTGGGCGGTCGACAGAAGCAAGGTCAACGCATCCCGCACCTTTGCTTCATCATCGACGATGTGCACGCAACGTTCATGCAGCATTTTGTCCGCATCCATTGGTCGGCAACTCGACTACAAATCGCGCGCCCCCTGTCGCAATCGGCTCCCACCAGAGCCGCCCCGCGTGCCTCTGAACGATCCGTCGGCTCAAGTGCAAGCCAAGTCCCATTCCTCGCGGCTTGGTGGTCTGATAGGCGTCAAAAATGTTGTCCGCGAGGTCCGGCGCCACTCCCTTGCCGTTGTCCTCAACCCGGAGCATGAGTCCGTCGCCTGTTGCTGCGACCCGCATGATCACCCGACCCCGAGCGTCCGACCGCTCCGCGGCGGCGTCAATCGCATTGGCGACGAGATTGATCAGAACCTGCTCAATCTGGACCCCGTCCGCGGACACCAGAGGAACACGACCCATGCTTTCAACCTCCACCAGAACGTTGCGGGCAGCTGCTTCCTCGCGACAAAGCTCGCCGATCTTCTCCGCAAGGACGGACACATCGAGCGCCGTCAAGTTCAAGTTGCCATTTGACACGAAATCGCGAATCCGTTCCAGAACCTCGCGAGCCCGCTGAGCCTCGGCCTCGGCCTTGACCAGCGCATCCATGACTGGCTGGCTCGCGACGCTCGCCTGCAGCAATCGCCGTGCGGCATGCAGGTAAGTCGCCACTGTCGACAGCGGCTGGCTCACTTCGTGAGCGAGCGCCATCCCCATCGCGCCGGCCCGTGCGTTGGACACCATCCGAGCCAGCTCCCTCTGTTGCTCGCGCAGACGGAGAGCGGCGTCTTGGCGCTCCGTCGTAACGGCGCCAAGCAGCAACCCGGTGATGGAAAGCACGAGCATCAGCGATTGGAGAATGGCGAAATCCGTTGTGTCGTAACCGACGAATGCGGTGAGTACGGCAAGCGTCAGCTGAATGGTCACCAGCGCAAGCGCGACGCCGGCATAGCCTTCCCGCATCGCGACCCAGATGACCGGGAGAAAAAGAAGGTTGAACACATAGTATAACTTGTCGCCGACCCCAACGAGCGCGGCAAATCCAAGGCATATTCCTAGAACGAAGACGAGTATAGTGAATAACGTATAGCCTGACCAGCGCCATGGTAGCGACAAACGTGAGAAGAGCGCCGTCATCGCAGGGATCACGGTGATCATCCCGAGCGCAATACCTATCCAGCAATGACCGAAGGCGCGTAAGGCCCTATCCGGTGGAAACTCACCACTCAGATATAATACTCCGCAATATACAAACGATGCTACAGTAGCGGCCGCTGGAATGAACAGCAAGAAGGCTACAACGTCAGCGAGACTAAATTGTCTAATATTGAATTTTAACCTATTCTTCAAAAAGAGAGCGAGGCCGACATAGACGATGGTCAAGGACAGTTCCGCCGCAACGGTCACGCCAATGCTGCGGTGAACCACGCCGATTGATGAATCGACCAGGATCGCCGCCAGGAAAATGAATGGCGCATACGCGACGCTTTCGACGAGCAGCGCCAGACTCAGACCATCGTCAGGGCTCCAAAGCGTGATCCCGAGACGATCAAATTCATG
>DATDHT010000111.1:0-2797 GCA_036521435.1 Roseiarcus sp. | reverse complement strand
TTCTTTCTCATGCAGCGGCTCGTCAATCACCTGCGCGAGCGCAAGACGCCGGGCTCGATCGTCAACATCCTTTCCGTGCACGCTCGCGGCGGAGCGCCGGAGCTTGCGGTCTACGCGTCGTCCAAGTCGGCGCTTGCCGGGCTGACCAAGAACACGGCGCACGCGCATCGTTTCGATCGCATCCGCGTCAATGGAATCATCCTGGGTTGGGTCGATTCGCCCGGTGAGCGGCAGATGCAGGCGGTCACGCTTGGCAAGGGCGAGGGGTGGCTGGCCGAGGCCGCCGCAAGCATGCCGTTCGGACGCCTGCTTAACCCGGACGACGTCGCGCGGCTCTCCCTGTTCCTGCTCTCCGACGCCTCTGAGCCGATGTCCGGCGCGCTGATCGACTATACGCAGAACGTTTTTGGCGCACTGGACTAAGGAAGGCGATGCGGCGCCTGGCTCGCAGCGTTTTGCCGGAGCTGCCGCCGTCGGTGCGCCAGCCGCACTATGATCGCGAGAGCCTGAAGATCGGCATGGCGCATATTGGCGTTGGCGCTTTTCATCGCTGTCACCAGGCCGAATTCATTGACGACATGCTCGAGACTCGCTTCGGGCGATGGGGCGTGCTGGGTATAAACCTCACGGCGCCAAGCCTCGCCAATCTCCTGGCCCCCCAGGATTGTCTCTATTCAAGCACACTCAGGCAGGACGCTCGCAACGAAACTCGCATCCTGGGCGCGCTGCGCGAAGTGATCGACGTTACAAATGAAGCGAGCGCCGAGGCCGCCATCGCCGCGCTCGGCGGCCCAGGGATTTCCGTCGCGACGATCACCGTGACTGAGAAAGGCTATTGCCTGACGCCGTCGACCGGCGCGCTCGATCTCGACACTTCGGCGCTTCGCGCGGATCTAGAAGGCGGTTGCCCGCCGCGCACGCTCCTTGGGTTGCTGGCGCTTGCGCTCGATCGGCGGCGACAGGCCGAGGGAGCGCCGCTGACGCTGATCAGCTGCGACAACGTCCCGTCGAATGGCGCGCGGCTTAAGGCGGCGATGCTCAAGTTTGCGGCTTTGCGATCGGCAGAGCTGACGCGCTGGATCGAGGACCACGTCGCGTTTCCATCGACGATGGTCGATCGGATCGTGCCGGCGACGGCGCCGGAAGACGTCGACAAAGTCTCCGAGGTTCTCGGCGCGCGCGACCCCGGCGCAGTCGTCGGCGAGCCGTTCCGGCAATGGGTCATTGAGGACAAGTTTGCCGGCGAGCGACCGCCTCTGGATCTTGCCGGGGCGACGTTCATCGCTGACGCGAAGCCTTACGAGCAGATCAAGATGCGTGTGCTCAACGCCGCGCAATCGACGCTGGCGCATCAAGGCGCGCTGGTCGGCCACGAGTTCACCTATCAGGCTGCGGTGGATCCGGTGCTTGCCGCGCTTACGCGCAGGATGCTCGAGCGGGAAACGTCGACCACGCTGCCGAAGCTCACGGGAATGGAGATCGCTCCGTATATCGATCAGTCGATGGCGCGCATCCGCAACACCGCGATCCGTCATCGATGCCATCAGATCGGGACGGATGGATCGCAGAAGATTGTCCAGCGTCTCGTCGATCCCTTGCGCGAGCGCCTCGCAAAAGGCCAGCCGGCGGGCTTGCTCACGCTCGCGGTCGCCAGTTGGATCGCTTACGGCCTGAGCGGGGCGCGTCGCTTCGGCGCGCGCTGGGCGCCCTCAGACCCTCATGCTGAGACCGTCATCGCGATTGGCGAAACAAACTCCGACTGGCCTGAGCTGGCGCGGGCCGTGCTCTCCATAGGTCCGATCTTTGGCTCCGACATGGTGCGCCCGCAGCTCATTGAGGGGATCGCGGGCCACCTGCGCGGCCTGCTCCGCGGTGACGCCCGACGCTACCTCAGAGAACGGCTCAACGATGAATAGTCGCCGGACCATCGAGCGCGCTGATGCGGTCGCGGATGCCGGCGTCGGCGCAGCGCTCGGTTATTCGCGGCCCAGCAGTTACGAGGAGCTTCGAGCGGTGCTGTCGTCGGGAACTGCCCGGCTTCCTAAGAAGCTGCGCCAGGTCGCGATCCATCTCTGGCAGCATCCGACCGCAGTGGCGTTGGGCACAGTGACCAGCGTCTCTGGCGAAGCCGGCGTGCAGCCCTCGACTCTGGTGCGATTCGCCCAAGCTTTTGGCTATTCGGGCTTCTCCGACCTGCAAGACGTGTTCAAAGCTCATCTGGCGGACGGGGGGCGGAGCCGCGAGCTTTGGGAAAGCGGCTCGAGCAGCGAGGCGGCGCGCCTGGTCGGCGGTTTCATCGGGTCGTCCACCGCGGCGCTCGCCGGCGTCCGCGATCGGCTCGATCTCGCCCAATTCGAGGTCATGAGCGAGATGCTTGCGGCCGCGGACCTGATTTACATCATCGGCTCAAAGCGCGCTTTCTCGGTGGTCAGCTATGTCTCGCTCGCGCTCGCAAATCTCGGCGTACGTAACCTTGCGCTCGACAATGTCGGCTCGACCGCCTTCGAGCTTTTACGCTGCGCGTCGACCTCTGACGCGGTCCTCGCCGTCAGCTTCACGCCTTACAACTCCATCACCCCGGAATTGGCCGCTTCCGCGGGACAGCGCGGCGTTCCGGTCGTGTCGCTCACCGACAGCGCCTTCAGTCCGCTGGTCCCTGTTTCGAAGGCCTACGTCGAGGTGATCGAGGAGGGCTTCTCTGGATTCAAATCGCTTTCGGCGACGCTCGCGGTGGCGATGGCGCTGGTGTTGCGGGTCGAGCAGCGGCGTAGCGAAGCGGGCGCTCGCGGGCGCGATG
>DATDHT010000110.1:0-4620 GCA_036521435.1 Roseiarcus sp. | reverse complement strand
GTTCTCAAAGCCTTCCGCGACAAAAAAGTCGCAGAAGGAAAGCCCAAGATGGTCGCCATCATCGCCGTCGCCCGAAAGCTCCTCACCATCCTCAACGCAATCCCGCGAGACAAACAGCAATGGCGCCCCGAAACCGCTTGACCGCCAACACAGTCGCTGAGGAGCAGCGCGAAGGGCGGCGTCTCGAAAGACGGGATAGGGCCCAACGACGCTGCGCGCTGGACCATCCTTCGAGACGCGCCGCCTTCGGCGTCGCTCCTCAGGGTGAGGCCGTGGTGCGTCGCTCCTCAGGATAAGTGGAGCTGGGGGCCATCTGTGGGCCAGGTGGAAGCGCTGGCGGCTAACAAATAGATCGGGCGCTCGTGTCTTTCGACGCCCTGTGCCGAACGCAACCTGCCGCAGGGCTTTCTTTGCCGGCACGCCCGAGCGCCACAGTTCGCGCCTATTTCCGCCCCGCGGTCAGGAATGCCTGGAACGCCGCGTGCGCCTCAGGGGATTTGAGCGCGGCGCTGAACGCGTGCATCTCGGCCGCCATCTGAGTCTTAAGCGCCTCGGGATCGCCGCGCATGAGGCGCCGCGTTGCGAGAAGGGCAGCTCGGGGTTTGGCCGCGAGCGCGGCCGCCTTGCTCATCGCATGCGCCATAAGCTCGCTCTGAGGCAGGATAGCGTTGATGAGGCCGAGCTCGAGCGCCTGATCTGCGCCAAAGGGCTCGGCGAGCAACAAGAGCTCCGCCGCCCTGGCGCGCCCGAAGCGCTGCGGCGCCAACAACGAAGACCCGCCCTCGGGAACAAGGCCGAGATTGACGAACGGCATCTGAAACCGCGCCTCGGGCGTGGCGTAGACGAGATCGCAATGAAAGCAGAGCGTCGTCCCAACGCCGATCGCGAGGCCATCAATCGCCGCGATCAACGGCTTTTCGAACTCGGCCACCTTGCTGACGAATCGCCACGCCGGGAATTCGCCCGTCTCGTGCAACGCGACCGCGAGAAAATCGCCGATGTCGTTTCCGGCCGTGAACATGGCCCCCTTGCCGCTCATGACAAGAGCGCCGATTTCGGGATCGCGCTCGGCCGTGTCGAACGCTTCGATCAGCGCTTCGTACATCGCGCCCGTGATTGCGTTCTTCTTCTGCGGCCGCGCGAAGGCCGCTGACATGACTGCGCCCTCGCGCGCGATCTCGATGTCCTTTGTCATCATCACCACGATGTCTTGGGTCATGCGCTCTCCGCCAGGATCGCTTCGTAAGGTTCGAGCGGCATGGCCCCCGAGGCGACCGCGCGCGCGAGGCCGGGCGCGGCCGTCGCCAGTTTTTCGGCAAAGAAACGAGCAAGTCCCACACGGCCGAGTTCGGTCATATTGCCACCCTCCGCCAACGCCTCTGCGGCGAGCCCGGCCTTGGCCAAGCACGCGCCGCCAAGTGTGAGCCCGAACAGGCGAAGGTACTGCGACGCGCCGGCGAGCGCGGAATTCTGGTCGGTTGCGAGCCAGTCGAGCATCAGCCGCGTCGATTCTTCGAGCGCATCCGAAGCCTCGGCGAGCCGTTCCGCCGTCGCGCCGAAGCCTGCGCCTCCGCGGCTCGCGACGTCGCTCGCCACTCGGCGGATTTGAGCAATCTCGTTGCGGACGGTTTCGCCGTTGGCCAGCGGCAGTTTGCGCTGCACGAGATCGATCGCGTGGATGCCGTTGGCGCCTTCATAGATCGCCGCGATGCGCGAATCGCGCATGTGCTGGGCCGCCCCGGTCTCCTCGATGAATCCCATGCCGCCATGGACCTGGACGCCGATCGAGGTCGTCTCGTCGCCGATGTCGGTCGAGAACGCCTTGGCGATTGGGGTGAGCAACGCCGCGCGGTGAGCGGCGGCCGTTCGTTCGGCCTCGGTGGAGGCGAGGTCGGCAAGGTCGAGCGAAACGCCGGTCAGGTGGCAGATCCCGCGCGCGGCGTGGACGTTGGCTTTCATCGTCATCAGCATGCGCTGCACGTCGGGACGCTCGATGATCGGAGCCATGCCGTCGCCGCCTTTGGGGATACGGCCCTGGCGGCGTTCGCGGGCATAGGCGAGCGCCTGTTGATAGGCGCGGTCGCCGATGGCCACTCCCTGCGTCCCGACCGCAAGCCGCGCGGCGTTCATCATTACGAACATCGCGGCGAGGCCGCGATTCTCCTCACCCACGAGCCAAGCCTTCGCGCCCTCGTTATCACCATAGGCCATGACGCAAGTCGGGGAGCCATGGATGCCGAGCTTGTGCTCGATTCCAGCGCAGCGCAGGTCGTTGCGTTGGCCGAGCGATCCATCGGCGTTGACGAGGAATTTCGGCGCGAGGAAAAGCGAAAGGCCGCGCGTTCCCGCCGGCGCGCCCGGCAGCCGGGCGAGAACGAAGTGGACGATATTCTCGGCCATATCGTGCTCGCCATAGGTGATGAAAATCTTCTGGCCGAACAGGCGATAGGATCCATCCTCGGCGCGTTCCGCCCGGGTTCGCACGGCGTTGAGGTCAGACCCCGCCTGAGGCTCGGTCAGGTTCATGGTCCCGGTCCACCGCCCGCTGACCATCGGCGGGAGATAGATGTCGGCGAGCTCGCGCGAGCCGTGCGCCTTCAGTGCGCCGATGGCGCCCTCGGTCAGCAACGGGCAAAGCGCGAAGGCCATCGAGGCGCCGTTCCAGATTTCGGTGCAGGCGACATTGACGAGATGGGGCAGCCCCATGCCGCCGAACTCGGCCGGCGCGGAGACGCCGTTCCAGCCCGCCTCCGCCCAACGCCGGTACGCGTCGGCGAAGCCGGGGGCGGTTGTCACCACCCCGTTTTCATAGGCCGCGCCCGCAAGATCGCCGGTCCGATTGAGAGGCGCGATTTCCTCGGTGGCGAAGCGGCTAGCTTCCGCGATAACGGACGAAACGGCATCCCAATCGAGGTCGCCCATCAGCCCGTGTTCAACGAGCGCGGGAAAATCGGCGACCGCCCTCAACGAAAAAAGAATGTCGCCCGCTGGCGAACGATAGGGCATCTCTTGACTCCTCCCCGCCGCGAATGCGCGGGCCGATCGGCTTGCCGCCGAGCCCGTCCCAGGCATTGGGCGACCTGGTTGCAGCGGCAGAGACAAAAGAGCTTATGTACAGTCGAGTTTGCGCGCAATGCAGGCCGGAAGGAGATATGGCGTCTACCCGCAAAATCACGCGCGTGACGGAGGCTAGCCCTGAGGCGATCGCCGACGCGGCCGCCTGCCTTCGCGCGGGAGGCCTCGTCGCCATGCCGACGGAGACTGTGTACGGTCTCGCGGCGGACGCGACTTCCGACGCGGCGGTTGCGGCGATCTACGCCGCCAAGGCGCGGCCAGCGATCAACCCACTCATCTCCCATGTCCTGGACATCGAGACCGCGAGAGAGCACGCCATCTTTGTTGCGGAAGCGGAGACGCTGGCCCGCGCGTTCTGGCCGGGGCCTCTCACGCTGGTCCTGCCGGTCGCTTCGACCTGCCAGATCAGCCTGCTCGCGCGCGCCGGTCTCGAAACGGTGGCGCTTCGCTCGCCGTCGCATGAAACGGCCCGCGCTCTCATCGGGGCGGCTGGCGTCCCGCTCGCGGCGCCCTCGGCCAACCGATCCGGCGCCGTGAGCCCGACGACGGCCGCTCACGTCGTCGCCGATCTCGACGGCAGAGTCGACTGGATTCTCGACGGAGGGCCTTGCCGCCATGGTCTTGAGTCGACGATCGTCGGCTGTCTGGCCGGTCGGCCCCAATTGCTGCGGGCCGGAGCGATAACGCGGGAGGCGATCGAATCCTTGCTCGGTTCGCCGATCGATTCGACGAGCCGGCCGCGAACAGCTCCGAATGCGCCCGGGCAATTGGCGTCGCACTATGCGCCGAAGGCTAAGCTTCGCCTCAGCGCCGTCAACGCCGAGGCGGACGAAGCTGCGCTCGATTTTGGCCGATCGCTCAAGGGCGGGACAAGCGCGCGCCTCGATCTTTCGCCGTCCGGAGATCTCATCGAGGCCGCGTCCCGTCTATTTTCCTATTTACGCGCCTTGGACGCCTCCGGCGCGGCGCGGATCGCGGTCGCGCCGATCCCCGAGCATGGGCTTGGCGCGGCGATCAACGATCGGCTCCGTCGCGCCGCCGCGCCCCGGAACGTTCCGACATGAACAGGGTCGCCCATCACCGCGCGGGCCCCCAGGCTGCCTTGGGTAGTGGTAAGAAACTTGCACCCTGCATGACGTCGGCGGAGATGGGCTGCGACC
The DNA here is from genome assembly GCA_036521435.1 of Roseiarcus sp. Classification (GTDB taxonomy): domain Bacteria; phylum Pseudomonadota; class Alphaproteobacteria; order Rhizobiales; family Beijerinckiaceae; genus Roseiarcus. Next base: position 385 of record DATDHT010000110.1, on the reverse strand, counting down.
GATTGTTGGAATCATGAACTCAGGGTTGAGTTGGGACGAATTTCGACTGGTCAAGTCAGTCGCGGAAGCCCGTTCGTTGGTCGGAGCGGCCGAGATTCTCGGCGTCAATCATTCAACTGTTTTTCGGCGCTTGGCTGCGGTGGAGTCGGCGGTCGGCGCCCGTCTTTTTGAGCGCTCCCGCTCAGGATACGAGCCGACGGCGGCGGGCGAAGAAATGATCGCGCTCGCAACCACCATGGCCGAATCAGTCCAGGAATTCGAACGTCGGGTGGCGGGGCGAGACGTCAAGCCGACCGGCGAGCTCACGGTCACCACCCCCGAAGCGATCGGCCAGCATTTCATGCCGCCGATCGTAGCGCAGTTCCAAACTCAGAATCCGGGTGTA
>DATDHT010000109.1:0-7656 GCA_036521435.1 Roseiarcus sp. | reverse complement strand
ACTGACGGTCAAGCCACTGCGCGCCGTTCATCGCTTGTCGAGAAACTGGGGCGCGAGAGCGCGCGATTCGCCGGCCATTTCTCGAGCCTTGGCGAATGGGCCTATCAGAAGGCGTTTTTGCGGGTCGAGACGACGACAGTCAGGCTTGAATGAAGCTTCGAGCATGGGACGCCCGTCACCCGCCGATATTGAAGCTGGCCATGGCGGCCATGTTCACAATGTCGGAATCCTTCGCGCCGAGGGAGACGATCTGCACCGGTTTCTCGAGCCCCACGATCAACGGTCCAATGACGGTCGCGCCGCCCAGTTCCTGCAGCATGCGGGTCGAGATGGCGGCGGAGTGGAAGGCCGGCATGATGAGCACGTTCGCGGTGTCCTTGAGCCGGCAAAAGGGATAGGCGGCCATCAGCTCCTTATTGAGCGCGACGTCGGCGCCCATCTCGCCGTCGTACTCGAAATCCACCCGCTTGGCGTCGAGAATGCGCACCGCTTCCTGCACCCGCAGCGCGCGTTCGCCGGGCGGATGGCCGAAATTGGAGAAAGCGAGCATCGCCACGCGCGGTTCATAACCGAGGCGGCGCGCCACTCCCGCCGCTTCGATCGCAATCTCGGCGAGATCCTGGGCAGTCGGCGTCTCGGAGATCGCTGTGTCGGCAACCAAAATCGGACGGCCTCGCGACAGAACAATCGAAACGCCGACAACCCTGTGACCCGGCCTGTCGTCAATCACGCGCCGGACTTCCTCCAACGCGATCGAGAAGTTGCGGGTGACACCGGTCACGATCGCATCGGCGTCTCCGCGCGCGACCATCGCGGCGGCGAAGTAATTGCGGTCCTGGTTGATCATGCGCTGGCAGTCGCGGAACAGGTAGCCCTTCCGCTGCAGCCGCTCATAAAGGAATTGGGCGTAAATCGAATTGCGCTGCGATAGGCGCGCGTTGTGAATCTCGATGCCCTTGTCGGAAAGATCGAGGCCCGTCGCCTTGGCGACGCTCCGCACGCGCTCTTCCCGGCCAACCAGGATTGCCTCGCCGAGCCCCTGATTGACGAATGAATAGGCGGCGCGGATCACCTGCTCTTCTTCGCCCTCGGCGAAGACGACGCGTTTCGGCGTGCGGCGGACGCGCTCGATGATGAGTTGCATTGCGCCCGCGATCGGATCGCGGCGCGCAGACAATTGCGCTTTGTACGCCTCGAGATCGACGATCGGCCGCCGCGCCACGGCAGAGGCCATTGCGGCCTTGGCCACGGCAATCGGCACGACGTGAATCAGGCGCGGATCGAACGGAACCGGAATGATGTAGTCGCGCCCGAAGCGAGGCCTTGCGCCGCGATAAGCCGCGGCCACCTCGTCGGGAACGTCTTCACGCGCGAGATCGGCGAGCGCATGAGCCGCGGCGATCTTCATTTCCATGTTGATCGTCTTGGCTCGCACATCGAGCGCGCCGCGGAAAATATAAGGAAACCCGAGGACGTTATTGACCTGGTTGGGGTAGTCGGAACGCCCGGTGGCGATGATCACGTCCTCGCGCGCCTTCTTCGCCTCTTCCGGCGTGATCTCGGGATCCGGATTCGCCATGGCGAAGATGATCGGATTGGGCGCCATGCTTCGGACCATTTCCGGCGTCAGTGCGCCCTTGGCCGAAAGGCCGAAGAAAATATCCGCGTCTTTGAGCGCGTCTTCGAGCGTTCTCAGCGGCGTTTCGATCGCATGGGCTGACTTCCACTGATTCATGCCTTCTTGACGACCGCGATAGACGACGCCTTTCGTGTCGCACAGAATGACGTTGGCGGGCTCGAATCCCATCGACTTGATCAGGTCGAGACAGGCTATGCCGGCGGCGCCTGCGCCGTTGCAGACGAGCCGCGTGGTCTGAATGTCACGCCCGGTCAGGTGCATTGCGTTGATCATCCCCGCGGCCGCGATGATCGCGGCGCCGTGCTGATCGTCATGAAAGACAGGAATGTCCATCATCTCGCGCAAGCGCTCCTCGATGTAGAAGCACTCGGGCGCCTTGATGTCCTCGAGATTGATTCCGCCGAACGACGGTCCAAGATATTTAACCGCGTTGACGAATTCGTCCGGATCCTCGGTCCCCACTTCCAGATCGATCGAATCGACGTCGGCAAAGCGCTTGAACAAGACGGCCTTGCCTTCCATCACCGGCTTGGAAGCGAGCGCGCCGAGGTTGCCGAGACCGAGGATCGCCGTACCGTTGGAAATCACCGCGACCATGTTGCCACGCGTTGTGTAGTCGTAGGCGGTTGAGGGATCGGCGGCGATCGCCTTGACCGGAACCGCAACGCCTGGCGAATAGGCGAGGGACAAGTCCCGCTGGGTCGCCATTGGCTTGGTCGGCATGATCTCGAGCTTGCCGGGGCGCCCGCGGGAGTGGAATTGAAGCGCCTCCTGATCGGTGATCGAAAAGCGCGTGTTTGGTCCCTCGACCCTGTCATTCATAGCTGAAACCCTGCCTGGATCTTGGACGGAAGCCCGCTTGCCGGTCGGAGCGCGACTCGGTCGATCATCGCTTGCGGGAAAGAAATTGTGCGCCGTTTCGAACGTTTTCCTCCGACGACCGCTCTCATTCGTAAGGATCAGTTGGCCGTTTTAACGGGCCGCATACCGAGAGGGCGCCATGCTTTTCGCAGATCGCCGTGCGGCAGCAAAGGCTTTTGGTGACCGCCTCCGGCCGCAGGATCGCTTGCTTTCATATAAAGACATGTTTATATCATTATGTCAGTACGAAACGGTTTGAGCTTATGCAAATGAACTGGCCCTCCAATCCAGCCCCCGACATGGACTCCGCGCGCCGCGAGGACGCACTGACGGCGCTGAAAAGCGCCGCGAGCCAGCGCATCCTGCTCATTGACGGAGCGATGGGCACCCAGATCCAGTGCCTGAACCTGGATGAAAAGAACTTCCGCGGCGAACGTTTTCATTCCTGCGATCGCCTTTTGCAAGGCAACAACGATCTCCTGACCCTGACCCAGCCGCAGGCGATCGAAGACATCCATCTGGCTTACGCGCTGGCGGGCGCGGACATTCTCGAGACCAACACCTTCTCTTCGACCTCGATCGCGCAGGCCGACTATGGGATGGAGGCTGAGGTCTACGAACTCAATCGCGACGGGGCGCGCTTGGCGCATCGGGCGGCGATCAAGGCGGAGAAGGCGGACGGACGGCGGCGCTTCGTCGCCGGCGCCCTGGGGCCGACCAACCGCACCGCTTCGCTTTCGCCGGACGTCAACAATCCGGGCTTCCGCGCGGTGAGCTTCGACGAGCTCCGGATCGCCTATGGCGAACAGATCAGAGGTCTGATCGACGGCGGGGCGGATATCCTCCTCATCGAAACCATTTTCGACACGCTGAACGCCAAGGCCGCGATCTTCGCCTGCTTCGAAGCGTTCGCCGAGCGCGGCTTTCAGATGCCGCTGATGATCTCGGGCACCATCACCGACCGCTCGGGGCGTACTCTTTCCGGCCAGACGCCGACGGCGTTCTGGCATTCGGTGCGCCATGCGCGCCCGTTCTCCATCGGACTCAATTGCGCGCTTGGGGCCAGCGCGATGCGCGAGCATCTGGCGGAGATTTCCGCCGCGGCGGATACGCTGGTGTGCGCCTATCCGAACGCCGGGCTGCCCAACGCCTTCGGCCAATATGACGAAAGCCCCGAGGCGATGGCCGAGCAGATCGGCGACTTTGCCGCCGATGGCATCGTCAACATTGTCGGCGGGTGTTGCGGCTCGACGCCGGCCCACATCCGCGCCATCGCCGACGCCGTCGGCAAATTCAAGCCGCGGACGGCGCCGACGATCGCGCCGCTGATGCGCCTCTCGGGCCTCGAGCCCTTCACGCTCACCTCCGATATTCCGTTCGTCAACATCGGCGAGCGCACCAACGTCACCGGCTCCGCCAAATTCCGCAAACTCGTCACTGCTGGCGACTACACTGGCGCGCTCGTCGTCGCGCGCGACCAGGTGGCGAACGGCGCGCAGGTCATCGACATCAACATGGACGAGGGCCTGATCGACTCGAAGGCGGTGATGGTCGAGTTCCTCAACCTCGTCGCCTCCGAGCCGGACATCGCGCGCGTGCCGGTGATGGTCGATTCGTCGAAGTTCTCGGTGATCGAAGCCGGACTCAAATGCGTCCAGGGCAAGCCGATCGTCAATTCGATCTCGATGAAGGAAGGCGAGGAGGAGTTCCTCCGCCAGGCCAAGCTCGTTCGCGCCTATGGCGCCGCGGTCGTGGTGATGGCGTTCGATGAACAGGGCCAGGCCGACACGCTCGAGCGCAAGGTTTCCATCTGCGCCCGCGCCTACAAGCTGCTCACGGAACAGGCCGACTTTCCGCCTGAGGACATCGTCTTCGACCCGAACATCTTCGCCATTGCAACCGGCATCGAGGAGCACAACGGCTATGGCGTCGCCTTCATCGAGGCGACACGGCAGATCCGCCAGACGCTGCCCCACGCGCATATCTCCGGCGGCGTCTCCAACCTGTCGTTCTCGTTCCGCGGCAACGAGCCGGTGCGCGAGGCCATGCACGCGGTGTTCCTCTACCACACCATCCAGGCCGGCATGGACATGGGGATCGTCAACGCCGGCCAGCTCGCGGTCTACGAGACGATCGAACCCAAATTGCGCGAGGCCTGCGAGGACGTCATCCTCAACCGCCGCCCGGACGCGACGGAGCGCCTGCTCGCGATTGCGGAGCGCTTCCGCGGCAAGGAGGGCATGGAGGCGAAGCCACAGGACCTCGAATGGCGCACATGGTCGGTCGAGAAGCGCATTTCGCATGCGCTCGTCAACGGGATCACCGAGTTCATCGAAGCCGACACCGAGGAGGCGCGGCTTGAGGCCAGGCGTCCGCTCGATGTCATCGAGGGCCCGCTGATGGCCGGCATGAATGTCGTCGGCGACCTGTTCGGCGCCGGCAAAATGTTCCTGCCGCAGGTCGTGAAGTCCGCCCGCGTGATGAAGCAGGCGGTGGCGATCCTCCTGCCCTACATGGAAGCCGAAAAGGCCGCCGGCGGCGACGAACGCAAGACCGCGGGCACGATCGTGATGGCGACCGTCAAGGGCGACGTGCACGACATCGGCAAGAACATTGTCGGCGTCGTGCTCGCCTGCAACAATTACGAGATCATCGATCTCGGCGTGATGACGCCGGCGTCGAAGATCCTCGCCGTCGCGCGCGAGAAAAAGGCCGACGCCATTGGCCTCTCCGGCCTCATCACCCCCTCGCTCGACGAGATGGCTCACGTCGCCGCCGAGATGGAGCGCGAGGGCTTCGACATTCCCCTGCTGATCGGCGGCGCGACGACGAGCCGCGTGCACACCGCGGTCAAGATTCATCCCCGCTATTCCCGCTGCCAGGCGGTGCACGTCAACGATGCGAGCCGCGCGGTCGGCGTCGTCGCGTCACTGCTCTCGCCGGAGACACGGGGCCCGACAATCCAGGCGGTGCGCGCCGAGTACCGCAAGGTGGCCGCAGCGCATGAGCGCAGCGAAGCCGACAAGGTTCGTGTGCCGCTCGCCAAGGCGCGCGCCAATGCGCTGAAAGCGGATTGGAGCGCCTATCGCCCCACGACGCCGAGCTACTTTGGCCCACGCTCATACGAGTGGAACGATCTCGCCGACCTCGCGCGCTACATCGACTGGACGCCGTTCTTCCAGACCTGGGAGCTCAAGGGCCGCTATCCGGCGATCCTCGACGACCCGGCTCAGGGCGCGGCGGCGCGCGCTCTGTTCGACGACGCGCAGGCGATGCTCAAGCGCATCGTCGACGAGCAATGGTTCACGCCGAAAGCCGTGGTCGGCTTCTGGCCGGCGGCGCAAGTGGGCGACGACATCCGCCTGTTCGCCGACGATGCGCGCGCGACGCCAGTCGCAACTTTGTTCACGCTTCGCCAGCAGCTCTCCCGCCGGGATGGCAAGCCCAACGTCGCGCTCGCCGATTTCGTCGCGCCCGCTTCGAGCGGCGCCCACGATTATGTCGGCGCCTTTGTGGTCACCGCCGGCCTCGCCGATGACGCCATCGCCAAGCGCTTCGAGCACGCCAACGACGATTATTCGTCGATCATGGTCAAGGCTCTGGCCGACCGGTTCGCGGAAGCTTTCGCCGAAGCGATGCACGCGCGCGTGCGCCGCGAGCTCTGGGGCTACGCGCCGGATGAGGCGTTCACGCCCGACGAATTGATCACCGAGCCGTACAAAGGGATTCGTCCTGCGCCCGGCTATCCCGCGCAGCCCGATCACACCGAAAAGGCGACCCTGTTCCGCCTGCTCGACGCCGAGCGCGCGACGGGCGTCCAGCTCACCGAGAGCTACGCCATGTGGCCGGCCTCGTCGGTGAGCGGAATCTACATCGCCCACCCCGAGGCGCATTATTTTGGCGTCGCCAAGGTCGAGCGCGACCAGGTCGAAGACTATGCGGCGCGCAAGGGCATGGACGCCGCCGAGGTCGAGCGCTGGCTCGGGCCGGTCTTGAACTATGTGCCGGTGACTGCGGTCGCGGCGGAATAGGACGAAGCCGGCCGACCAATTCGAAGACGACGATTGGTAAGGAGCCTTGTCATTCCCGGCGGGCCGAAGGTCTGACCGGGAATCCAGGAGGCCGCCAAGCGCCGGCGGATGGCAGTCTGGATTCCCGATCGGCTGCTGCGCAGCCGTCGGGAATGACATCGCGGATTCCTTCACCCGTGCGAGACGCCCAGCCGGTCGAAACGTCCGCGCCGGGCGTAGCCGCCATTTTACCGGCGCCCCCTAACGGAATCAGAGGCTTACGACCGCGTTTAGTTCCGCGCTGAAAAATGGGGCGTCCAGCGCCCGTCCGGCAGGTCCGCGACCGCGACCGCGACCGCGACCAACCTAATTAGGGATTGAGTCTACTGTCACCGTAATCCCCGCGACCGCGATCAACCTAATTGGGGATTGAGTCTACTGTCACCGTAATCCCCACTAATTGGGGATTGAGTCTACTGTCACCGTAATCCCCAGCCAGCTTAGGCAACTGCCCGACGACGCGATCGTATCGGGCTTGGTGCAAAAATCAAGATTTTTGCAGGCGTTCTGGACCGTCCTCGTTCACAAAAATATCAAGACCCCAACCGATCTCGCAGTCTGATAGAACTCGCATCTGATCAGGATCGAGCCAAACACCCGATTGCTCGCCGGGCGTATGATAGAAGCCGCCGTAAATTGTAACCGACTCAGGTTTGACCTCTTCACGCAGCCTTTGAAATCGCTGTGCGCTGTCCCGAAGGCGCTCGATAAGTAGGTTCAATGCGGTGCCATGGGTTCCGCCGTTTGTGAGTTCCGCGCAATGTGCGTCAAGCCACCAACCATTTGAGCGATGTGCTCGCCCACTCCCAGAGGCCATTCCTTTGCGCGCCGCATAGGTGGGTTGAAGGTTCAGCAGTTCAGATACGCGCTCGGGGTCCGCGTCAAACCCGGTTATAGCCAAACATAACATGCGCGAAGTTTGGCAGGCGCCAGACAATTTTGGAAGCTATTCGTCGTCCCATGCAAAACTCAAGATTTACGCCGAGCTAAAGCGTCTGAATGTCAAAGCTCGCCGCATTGTCCAGGAGATTTCTTAATTCTAATTCGTCTCGCGCAATAAACTCGATCCACGCCCCTGCCTTTCGT
>DATDHT010000108.1:0-2709 GCA_036521435.1 Roseiarcus sp. | reverse complement strand
CCCTTTCACGCTGTGCCCGCGCCCGGAAAGCCGACCTCCAAAGCTCCTCACCTGCACATCAACAATGTCAACGCCGACCACAGCCGCCTCAAGCAATGGCTCAACCGCTTCAACGGCGTCGCCACCAAGAACCTGCCCAGTTACCTCGGCTGGCGCCGCGCCCTCGAAGCCTGGGGAGACGAACTCAGGCCGCAAGCCTGGATCAACGGCGCAATCGGAAACGAACCATACCAACAGATAATGCTATAAGAGCCAAATTATCGCCGAACCATTCGGCCGTCTTTATCCAAATTACCGCGCTCTGAGGAATTAGCTGACCACCATCACCGGAGTGCCGACATGCACCCGGCCATAGAGGTCGATCGCGTCCATGTCGCGCATGCGGATGCAGCCCGACGAGACATGGCCGCCGATTTCCGACGGCTCGTTGGTGCCGTGGATGCGGATGAGAGTGTCCTTGTTGTTGACGAAGAGATAGAGGGCGCGCGCGCCAAGCGGATTGTCCCATCGGCCCTCGAGCGGCCCATGCTGCTTATAGACCTGGAACTGCGGCCAACGCTCCATGATTGAGGCAGTCGGCATCCAGGTCGGCCATTCCTTCATGGCGCCGACTTCGGCGCGGCCCGTCCAACCCATATATTCGGCGCCGCTCGCGATCCGGTATTGAATCGCCTCTCCATGGGGCAGGACGTAGTAGAGATAGTTGGTACCGGTATTGACGATGATGGTGCCCGGCGGCTCCTGGGTCGAATACTGGACCTTGCTGCGGACGGTCGGGATCCTGGCCTCGTCCGGATCCGCGAGCGCCATCATCTGCTTGTCGCGCGCGGTGAGTTGCGGATCGGGGAGCCCGGATTGAATCACCGGCGTGCACCCGCTCACCAAGCCCATGAAGCCCAGCACCAGCCCCACAATGACCGCATTCGTCTTCATCGCCGCCGCCCCGCCGCCTTACACTGCTAATGATTTGCTTACCATAAAACGTAACGGTTTCACGAAAGTTACCAAGCGTAAGAGCCGGAACCGTTCACAAAACCGCGAGCGCCGCCTGGAGGTCTCCCGTCCAGCTTTCGCCATAAACCCTTTAGCGAAACCCACTGGTTGAGTCCAAGCGATTGTTGCAAGGTCGTTTGCCGAAAGCTACCGACCGAGGCAAAAATGCGACAGTCGCGCAAATGTTCCGGCGACTTTCTCAACCCTAACGGAAGCGACAGATGACCGAATGGCCAGCGCGCCTTGTCCTGGTTGGGGCAGGAAAAATGGGGGGCGCGATGGCGCAGGGATGGCTCGAGGCCGGGCTCCCCGCATCCTCGCTGACAATTCTCGAGCCCAATCCTTCATCCGAGATCGCGACGCTCGCGGCGGACCGGGGCGTTGCGCTCAACCCTCGCATCGCGGCCTCGCCCCCCCAGATGCTGGTTCTCGCGGTCAAGCCGCAAAGCCTGGACCAGGTCGCCCCCGAGATCAGCCAGCTCGCCGGAGAGCGCACGCTCCTGCTCTCCATCATCGCCGGCAAGACCATCGCCAATCTCAGGGCCCGCCTCCCGCAGGCCGCCGCCGTCGTGCGCGCGATGCCCAACACGCCGGCTGCGATCGGCCGAGGCGTCACCGCCGCCTTCGCCAACACGGACGTCAACATGGAGCAAAGGCGTTGGTGTGAGCGCTTGCTTGGCGCGGTCGGGGCGTTCTTCTGGCTTGACGACGAAGCCGCGATCGACGTGGTGACCGCGATTTCCGGGTCAGGGCCGGCCTATATATTCGCTCTGACCGAAGCGCTCGCCGCCGCGGCCGAGAGGCTTGGGCTCCCGGCGAAATTGTCGATGAGCTTGGCGCGTGGCACGGTGGAAGGCGCGGCGGAACTGATGCGCCGCGAAAACGCAACGCCGCCGGCGACTTTGCGCCGCAACGTCACCTCCCCGGGCGGCACTACCGCCGCCGCCCTTGCGGTGCTTGAGGACGCGAACGGGCTCAACGACCTGATGGCCAGGGCGACGGCCGCCGCCCGCGCGCGAGCAGCCGAGATGGCGGGGTAGCCATGCTTCCTTGGCGGCGGAAGCCTGAAGGCTTACATTAGCGGGAGATAAGCACGGAGGAGCGCCATGGCGACGAGACCGAAAAGTGAGGCCAAATCCCCGCCGACCGACGCGCGCGGCAAAATCGTCGACGCCCTTATGGAGCTCGCAGCCGAGCGGCGCTTCGAGGACATCTCGGTGCGCGACATTTCTAAGGCCGCCGGCGTCTCTCTTGCCGACTTCCGGGACGCCTTTCCTTCGAAGGGCGCCGTGCTTGCCGGTTTCACACGCCGCATCGATCGCATCGTTCTGGCGCAGGACGATGGGGAGCTGTCTGAAGAAAATTCGCGCGAGCGGCTGTTCGACGTCCTGATGCGCCGTTTGGAAGCGATGGCGCCCTATCGCCAGGGCCTGCGTGAAGTCACCGCATGGCTCCGCCGCGAGCCCGCCGCGGCGTTGGCGATGAATCAGGTCGCGCTCTCCTCGATGCGCTTCATGCTCGAGTCGGCTGGGATCGAAGCAGAGGGCGCCTCCGGCGTCATCAAGCTCCAGGGCTTGGCGCTCGCCTGGGCGCGCGTCCTCCACGTTTGGCTCGACGATGACGAACCCACTCTGTCCAAGACCATGGCGGAGCTGGACCGCATCTTGACGCGTGGTGAGCGGGCGGTCGCAGGCCTCGAGCGGGTGAGCGCTCTGA
>DATDHT010000107.1:0-2518 GCA_036521435.1 Roseiarcus sp. | reverse complement strand
GCGGCGCACTGGCGACACTCGACTTCCAACAATCCACGCTTGGGGCCGGATCGTTCCAACTCGCCGCCGACGCCTCCCGCAGCGGACTGTTGATCACACGCGTTTAAGGTTCGGTTCGAAACCGCCCTTCGCCGCCCGGTTTGGATCCGGCAACAGCGCATTGCATTCGCCTGTGGAACGGCGGCGAACAAGATCGATCCCAGATCTGCGACGCGCTTCTGAGGCCCATCGCGATGCATGACCGCAGAGGGAACTCCACAGTCGTCAGTCTTCGGCTCCAGTCCGGGACTCTGTGGCGGTCCCCGAGCCGGATATTCAATCTATTTCACAAGGCTTGGGCGGAGAAGATCGCCACCGAGGGCTGGAAGTGGATCGAGGTGAATGCCGATTTCCGTAACCGTCCGGCGTAGGCCGCAGGGGCCGGCGCTTGCGGTTGAGATCAGCGCTCCTTGCGCGGCGGCATTTCCCGATGGATCTTGATCAGCTCGACGAGGCTGTCGACGCCGTCGTCGGTGAAGGCCATGACGCTTTCGTCGCCGAGGCTGAGCACCCAGATGAGGCCGTCCTCGGGCTCCATCTCGATGGCGACGTCGTAGAGGAAGTCGACGTCCTCGCCGAGGTCTTTGGCGACGCGGTCGATGGTCCTGACGCGGGAGACCTTGTTGACGTGCATGGGTCAGGCCGCGAGCGCGGCGATGGCTGCAGGCTGCGGCCGCCAGTTCCAGGGCAGCAGTTCGTCGAGCCGATGCGCGGGATGGCCGGCGATGCGTGAGAGGACGTCGGCGAGCCACGCCTGCGGATCGACGCCGTTCATTTTTGCCGTGACGATGAGACTGTACATGTCGGCGGCGCGCCGACCTCCGCGATCGGATCCGCAGAATAGCCATGATTTCCGTCCGAGCGCCACGCCGCGCAGCCCACGTTCTGCTGCGTTGTTCGACATGCAGACGCGCCCGTCTTCGAGGAACAGCGTGAAGGCCGGCCAGCGGTTGAGCATGTACTGGATCGCCTTCACGAGGTCGTGCCCGCGCGACAACTTCGCCGCCTGCTCGCGCATGTAGGTCATGAGATTGTCGACCAGGGGCCGGCTTTCGGCGCGCCGGTCCGCCAGGCGCTGTTCGGGGCTCCTGCCGTTGATCGGCCGCTCGATCGCAAACAACGCGTCGATGCGGCGCACGACCTCGATTGCGATCGGCGAGAGCGGAATCTCGGTCTTTCCGGCGGCCTTGCGGCGCGCGTTCTCCTCGATGTCGGCGAGAACGAAGAACTTGCGCCGTGCATGCGCCCAGCACGCCGCCTCCCGGATCGGGTTGGGCTTGCGGTCCGCAAGATAGAGCTTGTTGTAGCCGTCGTAGGCGTCGGCCTGCAGGATGCCGGCGTAGCCCGCGAGATGCGCCTGCGGATGCTCGCCGCGCCGGTCGCGCGAGTAGTGGAAGATCGCGGCCGGCGGCCCGGCGCCGCCGAACGGCTCATCGTCGCGGACGTAGATCCAGAGCCGGCCGATGTCGGTCTTGCCTTTGGCCAGCACCGGCACGGTCGTGTCGTCGCCGTGCAGGCGCTCGGCGGCCATGACATGGGCCTCGACCAGGCGCCGAAGCGGATCGAGCGCCGTCGAGACTGCGCCGACCGCGTCGGCCATGGTGGAGAGCGCAATCGGGGCGCCCTCGAGCGCGTAGCGCTCGGCCTGCCGGTTCAGCGGCTGGTGCTGGCCGAACTTCTCGAACACGATCATCGCGAGCAGGCTCGGGCCCGCCCAGGCCCTCGGGATCGCGTGGAACGGTGCCGGGGCCTGGCTGATCGTCTCGCAGTCCCGGCAGGAGAACTTCCCCCGCACCGTCTCGATCACCTTCCACCGCCGCGGCGTCGTCTCCAGCGTCTGCGTCACGTCCTCGCCGAGCTTGCGCAGGCGATTGCCGCCGCAGCACGCGCACGCCGTCGGCGGATCGATCACCACGCGCTCACGCGGCAGATGGTCGGGGAACGTGTCGCGCTCGGCACGGCGGCGGGTGAAGGCACGGACCGTCGTCGTCCTGGCGGCCGCCTGTTCCGCCGCCAGTTCGTCTTCCGTCGCGATGGCCTGGAGTTCTTCGAACTCGAGCGCCAGCTGGTCGATCAGCCGCGCCGAACGTTCCGACCGCTGCCCAAAAACCTGGCGCTCGAGCTTGGCGATCCTGAGCTTCTGTGCGGCGATTAGCGCCATGTCTTCCGACGCTTTCGCCCGCGCGACCGCCAGCTCCACCGCGACTTCCAGGCCCCGCGCGCGCTCGGCGACAAGCGCCGCCTTCAGCGCGGCGACGTCGTCGGGAAGAGACTCAGAGGCGCGATCCATGCGACGAAGGGAATCACGATTCGCGCGATTTGAGGCGCCCTAAAATGCGTCTGACCCCATGTTTTTCTTCGCTTCGCCGCGCTTCCCTCATCGCGCTCAGCCCGCGCTCTTTGGCCTCCATGTCAGTTGCGGATTCCGCCAGTCGATCCCTTCCAGCATGTAGGCCATCTGCCCTGCCGAGATCGAAAC
>DATDHT010000106.1:0-4300 GCA_036521435.1 Roseiarcus sp. | reverse complement strand
TGGCGCGCCCGGACGGGTTCGAACCGCCAACCCTCGGTTTCGAAGACCGATACTCTATCCAGTTGAGCTACGGGCGCCTGCAGCCACCGCCGCCATAGCACGAAGCCGCAGCGCGTTGGAAGCCGATCAGGTCGGAGCTTTTTTGCCGGGCCCGCGGAAATGGACCTTTGTCTTGCCTGCTTTGTCCATGTCCTCAGGGGTCAAGAGCACGATCGCCTTGCAGGCGATCATTCCGCTCTCGTTCACGGCGAGAGAAAGGGCCGCCGCGCTCACATTGTCTGGCAGGTCGACGATGACGAAACAATCGACGTCGCCGAATGCGAAATACATCGATTCCAGCTTGCCGCCGATCTCGTCGAGATGCTTCTTGACCGCGTCCCGGCGGCTTGTGCCGCCTTCCTTTGCAAGGCCAATGGCGCCTTCCGCACTGTAGCGCGCTTCGAACAGATATTTGGGCATGGGCGTCCTCCCTTCGAGGCGCAGTCACGCTATCTTCTCCAAGTGCAAGGCGCAAATTAAGGCTCAGCGCGCGGCGACGACGAACAGCCTGGGGAAAGGCAGAAGAACGGTTCCGTCCGCTTCCGCCGGATAGGCTGTGGCGATCGCCTCCTCGTAGCGTGCAAGGAAAGCTTGTCGCTCACTTTCCTCGAGCGGGTCGAGGAACGGGCGAAGTCCGGTTCCCTTCAGCCATTCGACGATCGCTCGCGCGCCGGCGAGCGGATGAAAGTAAGTTGTGCGCCAGACGTCGACATGGGGCGCGTGGGGGCGAGCCAAGCGGAAATACCAGTCCGCGAGATGGCGCTCGGCGCGCGCGCCTGCGGCGCCCTTGAGCTTCGCCGCCCAGGGGCCGGCGCTTGCGACTTCGCCCATCAGCCGATGCGACGGCTCTTCGAGGTTGTCGGGCAATTGCACCGCGAGCGCGCCCTCGGGATTTAGCTTGGCGATGAGCGCCGGCAAGAGCGTCTCGTGATCCGGAATCCACTGCAGCACCGCATTGGCGAGGATCACGTCGGGCGGCGCCTTTGGACGCCATTCGCGAATGTCGGCGACCTCGAACGCAATATCGGGAAGCCGCTTGCGCGCAGCCTCGATCATGTCGGTCGACGAGTCGAGGCCGATGATACGCGCGCCCGGGTAGCGCTCGCGCAAGACTTCGGTCGAATTGCCCGGACCGCAGCCAATGTCGGCGGCCCTCTCGACATGCGCGAGCGGGATACGCGCCAAGAGATCATGGACCGGCCGCGTCCGCTCCTGTTCGAATTTCACATACTGGGCGGCGGACCAAGTCATCGCGGGCGGTTCCATGAGGAGGGCGGTCCGCCTTTCATGCGACGCGATCCTTGACGGCGCAAGGATCTTGCCTTCGACCTGTTTGGGCGCCTAACCTTCGTGGCTAACGAACGATTCCGTCTCAAGGCGATTGCCCATGACGCTTCTGGTCCTCGGCCTCGTCATCTTTCTTGGCCTTCACTCGATCCGCATCGTCTCCGAGAGCGCTCGCGAGAGAGCGATCGCGCGGATCGGCGAGGGCCCGTGGAAAGGCGTCTATTCGGCTCTCTCGGCGATCGGCGTCGTTCTCATCGTCTGGGGCTTCTCCCGAGCGCGCCATGACGCCCGCCAACTCTGGACGCCGCCGATAGGAGCCCGCCACATCACGATGCTTCTGATGCTGATCGCGCTGATTCTGTTCGCGAGCTTTCTCTTCAAGCGGAGCCATATCGCGGTCATCACCCATCATCCCATGCTGTGGTCGGTGCTCCTGTGGAGCGCAGGCCACCTCTTCGCCAACGGATCGGCTGCGGATCTGCTGCTGTTCGGCGCCTTCCTCGTCTGGTCGGCCGCCGATCTCGCGACGTCTTACGCGCGCGATCGGCGGAATGGAATCGTCTATCCCGAGCCGCAACTCGGCGCCACGGTCGGCGCGATTGTCGTCGGCCTGGTCGTCTATGCGCTGCTGATCGGGGGCCTGCACCTCTGGCTGTTCGGCGTGTCGCCGCTGGCGATGTGAGGCGCAATCCATCCGAGACACGCGGGCGTGGGGCTAGGTCGCCCAAGCGAAACATTGAATTCGCTCCGCGATTGGGTTCATAATGGCGTAACAGCGCCGGCGCGACATGACGAAACCTGCGCCAGGAAGGCAAACGAGAGTAATGGCCGATAAATCCAAGACGAAATCGAACGGCGGCTCCAAGGACGACCCCAAGCGTGCGTTGCGATCCCGGCAATGGTTCGACAATCCTGACAACCCGGGAATGACGGCGCTCTACCTCGAGCGCTATCTCAATTTCGGCCTGACGCCAGGCGAACTGCGCTCCGGCAAGCCGATCATCGGCATTGCGCAGACGGGTTCTGATCTTTCGCCCTGCAATCGCCATCACATTGAGCTCGCGAAGCGTACGCGCGACGGGATCACCGCCGCCGGGGGACTGGCGTTCGAATTTCCGGTGCACCCGATTCAGGAGACGGGGAAACGACCGACTGCGGCGCTCGACCGCAATCTCGCCTATCTCGGCCTCGTCGAAATCCTGATGGGCTATTTCATCGACGGCGTCGTGCTCACGACCGGCTGCGACAAGACGACGCCGGCCTGCATCATGGCGGCGGCGACGGTCAACATTCCCGCCATCGTCCTCTCGGGGGGGCCAATGCTCAACGGCTGGCACCACGGCCAGCGCAGCGGCTCGGGCACCGTCGTCTGGCAGGCGCGCGCCGACCTTGCCGAAGGCAAGATCGACTACGAAGAATTCATGGAAATCGTCACCTCCTCGGCGCCTTCGGTCGGCCATTGCAACACCATGGGTACGGCCTCGACCATGAACTCGCTCGCCGAGGCGCTCGGCATGAGCCTGCCCGGCTGCGCCGCGATCCCTGCGCCCCATCGCGAGCGGGGCCAGATCGCCTACCGGACCGGCCAGCGGATCGTGGAAATGGTGTGGGAGGACCTGAAGCCTTCGGACATTCTCACGCGCGAGGCGTTCGAGAATACGATCGTGGTCAACAGCGCCATTGGCGGCTCGACCAACGCGCCGATCCACATCAACGCCATCGCCCGCCACATCGGCGTGCCGCTCTCGATCCAGGACTGGGAAACGATCGGGCACAAGGTGCCGCTGCTCGTCAACATGCAGCCCGCCGGCAAATACCTTGGCGAGGAGTATCATCGCGCCGGCGGCGTTCCGGCGGTCGTTAACGAACTCATGAAGCGCAAGCTCATCCATGAGAAGGCGCTGACCGTCAACGGCAAGACGATGGGAGAAAACTGCGCCAAGATCCATTCGGACGATGCCGACGTCATCATGCCGATCGACAAGCCATTGAAGGAGGACGCCGGCTTCGTCGTCCTGAGCGGCAATCTGTTCAACGACGCGATCATGAAGACGAGCGTGATCGACGCGGAGTTCCGCGCCCGCTTCCTCTCCAACCCGAAGGACCCGGACGCGTTCGAGGGCCGGGCGATCGTGTTCGAGGGGCCCGAGGATTATCACCACCGGATCGACGACCCGAAGCTCAAGATCGACGAGCACAGCATTCTGTTCATTCGCGGCACGGGGCCGATCGGCTATCCGGGCGGGGCGGAAGTGGTCAACATGCAGCCGCCGGCGGCGCTCCTCAAGAAAGGCGTGCATGCGCTGCCGTGCGTCGGCGACGGCCGGCAATCGGGCACCTCCGGCTCGCCCTCGATCCTCAACGCTTCGCCTGAGGCGGCGGCGGGCGGGGGATTATCGATCATCAGGACCGGCGACCGGGTGCGCATCGATCTCAAGAAGGGGACCGCCAACATCCTGATATCGGACGAGGAGCTGAACGAGCGCCGCGCCACGCTCGCGAGCCAAGGCGGGTTCCCCTATCCCAAGAGCCAGACCCCATGGCAGCAGATCCAGCGCGAAATGGTGGCGCAGTTCGACGAGGGCATGGTGCTGAAGCCTGCAGTCCAGTACCAGCGCCTGGCCCAGACGATGGGTGTCCCGCGGGATAATCATTGACGAAGCTGGCTTCTGTCTATACACTTAGGTTAGATTGTATTGACGGGAGTTTCCATGGGAATCAGCATCCGTGATCCCGAAGTTGGCGAGCTCGCGCGCAAGCTCGCCAACTTGCGCAAAACGAATATGACCGAAGCGATCGCGCATGCGCTGCGCAGCGAACTGAAACGCGAGCGCGACAAACGGCCGTTGCGCGAACGGCTGGAGGAGCTTGCGCGCGAGACGCAGGCGATGGCCGGGCCGAATCCGCGTGATGTGACCAAAGAAGAAATCGACGAGCTTTGGGGCCACTGATCTTCATTGACACGTCCGTATTC
>DATDHT010000105.1:0-2152 GCA_036521435.1 Roseiarcus sp. | reverse complement strand
GACGCCGCGCCAGAATGTTGAGAACGACGTCGGCGGAATGGACCCCCTCGCTCAGCGCCTGGGCGCAGGCCGCTTCGACTTCGGGCATGCCGTCGGTCAGCACGGCGGCGAGAATCTTGACCATCTGCCGGTCGCCGTCGTTAGAGCCCGCAAGCTTGCGCCGGACCCGCTCCAGGGCGCCTGGGAGGACCCAGTCCCGGAACGGCGCGCCGTTGCGCAGCGCGCCCGGCTTGCGCGCCAGAACGGGCACGTAATGCCAGGGATCATGGACCGTCCTGCCGCGACCGAAGGAGCGCTGATGCTCGGCGACAATCCGGCCGTCCTGTCGGATCACGACCGGGTCGGGGTAGGCGTGAATCTCGACTGGGCGTCCGACCGCGCTGGCGCTCACCGAGTATTTATTGTTGTCGAAACGGACGAGGCAGGTCTTCGACACCGAGGCCGGCAGGGCGTGGAAGCCGTCGAACCGGCCGCGATAGGGAACGAGTCTCGGCCTCTCTTCCTCGAAGACCTCCCAGATCGTTCGATCCGGCCATTCGGTATGGGGATGGGCCTTGGCAAAGACCAGACATCGGTCGAGCAGCCAGGCGTTGAGCTCATCATAGCTTTTGAAGCGGGGCTTTGGGATGAAGACCCGCTCGCGGACAAGCCCGACCTGGTTCTCGACCTGTCCCTTCTCCCAACCCGACGCTGGCGTGCAGGCGACCGGCTCAATCAGATGATGCGAGCACATCTGCAGGAAGCGGCGATTGTACTGCCGGTCCTTGCCGACGAAGACCGCATCGACCGCCGTTTTCATGTTGTCGTAGATTCCGCGCGCGCAGGCGCCCTTGAAGACCGCGAAGGCGCGCTGGTGCGCGTCGAACACCATCTCCTGGCTCTCGCGAGGATAGGCGCGCACGAACATCATCCGGCTGTGGCACAGCCGGACATGCGCGACCTTCAGGGTCGTCGTCACGCCGCCGATCAGCGCGATCTCGTGGCTCCAGTCGAACTGGTAGGCCTCGCCCGGCGCAAAGCTCAGCGGAACATAGGCGTCCGCCGTTGGGCTCGCGCGCTTCTCCCGCCAAGCGATCGCATAGCGCCTGACCGCCGCGTAGCTGCCTCCATATCCAAGAGCGCGCAGATCCTCGAAAATCCGGATCAGCGTCAGACGCTCGCGAGCGAGCCGACCATCGTTCTCATCAAGCAGGACCTCGAGTTGCTCCCGCCAGGGACCAATCCGTGGCAACGGTTGCTGCGAGCGCTCGTAGTGAAACTCGGTGGCGTTCGACCGGATGACCTTTCGAACCACTTTCCGGGAAACATGCAGGTCCCGGCAGATCTCCTCGATCGCCTTCCCCTGCGAAAAATAGGCCCGGCTTATCTTCGCGATCGTTTCCACAACAAGCATTCCAATCCACGCCTCCCAGTCATCGGAAGGCCAATGTGAACCCGGCGCCGCCGGGGTTCCGATTGGATGAAAATCAGCCCCGTAGCGGGGTCCCTATTCCATGAAAAATCACACCTGCTTATGGGCGGGCCGACAAGCGAGCGATGGCGGCGGATGATGCAGCGCGCCGAAGCGACCCTGCGCCCGCAGGACTGAATCGTCGTCCGTGAAGAACACGGATCAAGCGACGACGGGCTGATTTCTTGATGCTGCGGGTCTCGCCATCGCGAACAGGAATGCCGACAGCCAGAGCTCGAACCAGGCCAGGAGTCTTCGGAAGTTGTATCCCGCGGCGGCGAGGACGGCGTTGGCCGCATCGCCCTGTTGGCCGGCGAGGTAATTGCGGCCCATGCGATGCTCGCCTTTGGCGTGGCCGATGACCGGCTCGACAGCCGGGCGGCGACGCAGCTCGCGTTTGATGTGTTCGGTGACGCGTCGCTTCTGGCCTGAGAGATAGACGGGAGCGTCAACTTGAGGCAACGATGCGTGCGCGAGAGCTACGCCGGTTAGGGTTTTCCTCTTCTTAGAACGCCGCAGAACTCTTGGAGACGTCGCGCCAAACCGCGAAGGCGCGCTCATGCGAAGCGCGGCGGAAGTCAGCAGTGGCGGATTCGGGATAAGGGATGTGGAAGAGGTTCGCGACTTGATCGTGAACCGACAGAAACCGTTGTGCCTGCCTGGGTGATTTGAAACGCTTCATGATCCGTTCGCGTCGCCGTG
>DATDHT010000104.1:0-7366 GCA_036521435.1 Roseiarcus sp. | reverse complement strand
TCCTTCACCGCTGCCGCCATCGCGTGCAGCATCCCCATATCCTCGGGGTTCGGATTGTAGCGCGGGAAGGTGAAGTCGAGCTCGCAGTCGAGGGATATGACCTCGACGCCGAGCGCGGTGAGCAGCTTGGGCGCGAACGCCCCGGCCGTGCCATTGCCGCAGGCGGCGACGACCTTGAGGGGGCGGCGGAATTTCGGCCGGGCCGTCAGGTCGGCGAGATAGCGGGCCGGGAAATCGGGGATGAACTCATAGCCGCCTCCCGCCTCCGGACAATAATCGCCGGCGATAACGATGTCGCGCAGGCGCGCCATCTCCTCAGGGCCAAAGGTCACCGGCCTGGCCGCGCCCATCTTGACCCCGGTCCAGCCATTGTCGTTGTGGGAGGCGGTCACCATCGCGACCGCGGGCGTATCGAGAGCGAACTGGGCAAAATAGGCCATCGGCGTGACCGCGAGCCCAATGTCGCGCACATGCACGCCCCCCGCCATCAGGCCAACGGTCAACGCCAGCTTGATCGAAGCCGAATAGCTTCGAAAGTCGTGGCCAACGACCACCTCGGGGGCGACGCCAAGCTCCTTCAGAAGGCGCGCGAGGCCGAGCCCGAGCGCTTGCGCGCCCATGAGGTTGATTTCCTTTTCGAACAGCCAACGCGCATCGTATTCGCGAAAACCGGTCGGTTTCACCATCGGCTGCGATTCAAATGCGTATGTATTGGGGGAAAGTCTGGGCTCAGGCTTGGGAAACAAAAGGGCCTCGGCGAGTGGGGATGCGCGGCTGGGCGACCGGGCCTTAGAGGACGGGGCGGCCTCAAGCAACCGCGGCATGCGCTCACCGGTCATGTGGCGCTTGACCCTGATGCGCGAACTGTTAAAACCTCCCGCGTAGTCCTGTTGAAGGCGGAGCGAGCATTATGGCTGCCCGTAAGGACAACATATCTCTCAACAGTTGTCGGGGCGAAACGAACGGGGCGGTCACCGAACGCCGAGCGAAAAAGCTTAAGCTCGACGCGCTTTTGTTGATGGAGTTCGACCGTGAATTTTTCCGACCTGCGCTCCACCGGCCCCTTGGCGGTCGTCCGCCGCGAGCTCCGCCCCTTCTTCGGAGAATTGCGCCGCCTCTATTTCATTAAGGTTTGGGGCATGGACATCGGCCCTCGGTGCGCAATTTCATTTTCGGCCAGATTGGACAAAAGCTACCCGCGCGGCATCCACATCGGCGAAGGCACGGCGATCAATTTTGGCGCCTGCATCCTCACCCACGACACCCCGCGCGGCGTTCACGCCGATACGTGGATTGGAAAGCAATGCAATATCGGCGCAAACAGCTTCATCATGGCTGGCGTCCGGGTTGGCGACAATTGCGTGGTCGCAGCGGCGAGCGTGGTGATGAAGGATGTGCCGTCGAATTGCCTGGTCGCGGGGAATCCGGCGCGCATCATGGAAAAGGGTATCAGAACCGGCCACAGGGGCATTATCGATCGCACGGTCCGCCCGGACTTCGGAGCAGCCCCGCCTCTATCCGACGAACCGGCGCCCGAAAAAGCCGCTTCGTGAAGCTGACCGCCGGTTGACCTACGGGCTAATTCTATGACTGTCATCGATCTCAGCGGCCGCGTGGCCATCGTGACCGGCGCGTCGCGCGGCATCGGACGAGCCGCGGCCGAAACTCTGCTCAAGGCAGGGGCCATCGTCGTGCTCAACGCGCGCGCCTCCAACGAAGCCTCGGCGAGCTTCGCCGAACTGGAGAAAGCCTTTCCCGATCGCGTGACAGCGGTTCACGGATCTGTCGCGGACAGCGCCACGGCGACCGCGCTCATCCAGAGCGCGATGAAACACAAGCGCCTCGACATCCTGGTCAACAACGCAGGCATCCTTCGCGACAAGCTCATCGGCATGATCTCGGATGCCGAGATCAACGAGCTGTTTGACGTCAACATCATCGGATTGATCAAGATCACCCAGCTCGCCGCGCGGCTGATGTCGCGCCGCAAGAGCGGATCGATCATCAACATCGCCTCGATCGTCGGGAGACGAGGCAACAGCGGGCAGATGGTCTATTCCGCGACCAAGGCCGCCGTCATCGGCGCGACATTCTCCGCCGCCAAGGAGCTGGGGCCGATGAACATTCGCGTCAACGCTGTTGCGCCGGGCCTGATCCAAACCTCGATGATCGAAGCCATCCCTGGGGAGAAACGCAAGAGCCTGGAGTCGAATATCCCGATGGGTCGGGTTGGCGCCGCGCAAGATGTTGCCGACACGATCTTGTTTCTTGCCTCCGATCTTTCGTCCTATGTGACCGGCCAGATCATCGGGGTTGATGGTGGCCTCATTGTTTGAGGCTGGTGGAAAAACGCCGATGAATCGATCGCGTCCACAATTGCAATGAACGACCCAGACCTCTCCTGCGGCGGACTTCTTCCGCTCATCCCGCGCCTTGAGGCGTCGCCTGCGGTCTATGACGACCGCAGCAACAGCTGGCTGACGCGCGAGGAGCTTCGCACAGCGAGCCTCGATCTCGCCAAGGCCATCGCCTCTGAACAGAAGCGCCTGGTTTTTCTGCTCTGCGACGTCAATTCCGAAACGATCATCGGTCTTCTTGCGGCGGCGGCGGCAGGCCACGCGACCGCGCTGATCGATCCCTCGACGCCTGAGCACCTGATGAAGGGTCTTATCGACTCTTATCGGCCTGAACTCATTCTGGGGCCGAGCGGCTCTGGCGAGAAACGGCCCGACCCAGGAGAGGGCGAAGCAGCCTCGGGCGTGGCGAAGTCGCGCTCGGGCTTGGTCGAATGGATCGCAGGCGAAAGCGGTTCGTCGTTTCCTCCCATCGACCCAGCCTTGCAGCTGCTTCTGTCGACATCGGGGACAACCGGCAGCCAGAAATATGTGCGCTTGTCACGTGACGCCGTCCTCGCCAACGCGCGTCAGATCGCCGAGGCGCTGGACATCGACGAACGGAGCGTCGGCATCGCCCATTTGCCCCTGCACTATTCTTACGGACTTTCCGTGGTCACTTCGCATCTGACGTCCGGCGGCCGGCTCTGTCTCATTAACGATTCGATCACGTCTGCGAACTTCTGGTCGAAGATCGGAAACGTCGGTGGATCGCACTTCCCAGGCGTCCCGTTTCACTATGTTGCGCTCGCCCGCCTGGGCGCGAGCATCGTGCCAGACTCGGTCAAGGCGTTCACGCAAGCGGGCGGAGCGCTGGATCTTCGCGTTCAGACCAAGATTCGTGAATGGGCGGCGCAACGCGGCGGCCAGTTCGTCGTCATGTACGGACAGACCGAGGCCTCGCCGCGCATGGCGACGCTGCGGCACGCCGATCACGCTCGCAAAGCAGGCTCGGTGGGCGTCGCGCTGGCCGGCGGCCGATTCTCGATCGTTGACGAGAATGGCGCGCCGCTGCCGGCCGACGCGGTCGGAACGGTGATCTATGAAGGCCCCAACGTCATGTTGGGTTACGCCATGTCGCGGGCCGACCTCGGCAAGGGCGACGAGATGAACGGCCGTCTCGAGACCGGCGACCTTGGACGAATGGACATCGAGGGCTTTCTGTACCTGACCGGCCGCACCAAACGCTTCGCCAAGATAGCCGGATACCGCCTCGGGCTGGACGAGATCGAACGGGAACTGTTCTCCGTCTGCCCCGTCGCCTGCCTCGATCTCGGAGAGAAAATCGCCGTCGCGCACGAACAGGAGTCGGAGGCGGCGCTCAAGGCTCGCGTTCGCGAGCTTGCCGACACATATAAGGTCCCGTCGTCGAGCTTCGCCTTGCGCAAGGTCGAGCAAATTCCGCGCGCTTCGAGCGGCAAGATCGATTATGCACGACTGAAGGATCTCGTGAGTGTTTGAGCGCCTCCTCAGCCAGCCGCCCTATTCGCTGAGGCAATCCGACAAGGAACCGCTTCTGCTCGAGGGGCTCAACGAGCTGACGCGCTATCATTGCGAGAAGAGTCCCGAATATAAGCGAATTATCGATGCGGCCTGGGGCGGCCTCAAGACCTACGGCTCGATTGCCGAGATCCCCTATCTGCCGGTCAGCCTGTTCAAGGAAATGGAACTGAAGAGCACCGCGCTTCCGGCGATGGTCATGCGCTCGAGCGGCACCACCGGCCAACGAACGAGCCGCATCATCATCGACAACGAGACGGCGCGGCGTCAGTCGGAGGCGCTGGTCGCGTCGTTCCGCCCCATTCTTGGCAGCCGCCGTCTGCCGTTCCTGGCGATCGACACGAAGGACGTGATCAAGCCAACCGATCTCACCGCGCGCGGCGGCGGGGTGTTGGGCATGATGAAGTTCGGCGCCAAGGCGGCCTTCGCTCTCGATGCGCAACTGGACTTGGACAAAGAGCTTGTCGAGACTTTCGTCCGCACGAACGGCGCCGAGCCGTTCCTCATTTTCGGCTTTACCTTTCTCGTCTGGGACAAGCTTTACCGGGCGTTCGCGGACGGAGAGGTCGATCTGTCGAACGCGATCCTGATTCATTCGGGCGGTTGGAAGAAGCTCGAAGCGCAGAAGGTCTCCAACGCCGAGTTCCGCGCCGCGCTCAAGCGTCGGTTCAATCTGACCAACATCTTCAATTTCTATGGCTTCGTCGAGCAGATCGGGTCCGTCTTCATCGAAGGCCCGGACGGATTGCTTTATCCGCCGAATTTTACCGACATCATCGTCAGGAGGCCACATAGCTGGGAGCCCGCGGCGGTCGGAGAGGAGGGCGTGATCCAGGTCGTCTCGCTGCTGCCCCGATCCTATCCCGGCCATAGCGTGCTGACCGAGGACATGGGCGTCGTAGCGACGATTGACGCGGGAGCTGGCGGCCGTTTCGGCAAGGCGATCCGCGTTGTCGGCCGCGCTCCGAAGACGGAGCTTAGAGGCTGCAGCGACGTGATCGCCGCGTGATGGATGATGAAGCCCGGAATGTCAAAATTGACCCACTTCCCGTCATTGCGAGCGTGAGCCGAAACAATCCAGGGGAGCATGGGCGCCCTACGGCCCCTGGATTGCTTCGTCGCTACGCTCCTCGCAATGACGGCGGGGGGGCTTTTAAAGCGAGAACATCATCATGACTGACGTGCTCGCTTACAGCGCTGGCGCAGACGACGCCGCGGTCGATGAGCATGCGCTGCTGGCAAAACTCGACGTCGCCCGCCAAGGTCTCGCGGCCCCGTTCGCGCCTGAGCGCGTCGATTTGGTCGCAGCCGTCGCCGACACCCTTCTCGGCGCGCAGCGGTCGACCGCCGCCGGCCCGGCCGCTCATTTCGCCTTCTGGACCCGCCGCGCGGCGCTCGCCAAAATCGCCGCGAATTTCTCGGCGCGCGTGCCGAGCCATGCGCTGGCGCGCCCGCGCGGCCTTGTCTTTCATCTGCCGCCGCAGAATGTCGAAACGGTCTTTCTCTACTCCTGGGCGCTCGCCTATCTGGCCGGCAACGCCAACATCGTGCGCCTGCCGCATGAGATCAGCGCCCGCATGCGCGCGATCGTCGATCTTTTCCTCGAACGGCTTGCGGCTCAAGGAGACGAGTCGCAATTGTTCGTTCACTATCCGTCGCAGGGCGATCTTGGCGCGAAAATCTCCGCCAGGAGCGACGCGCGTGTCGTGTGGGGCGGCGACGCCAAGGTCGCCTTGTTCGCCCCCCTGCCCTTGCGTAACGGCGGCAAGTCGATCTGGTTCGGCGATCGCTTTTCGTTCTCGACGATCAACGGCGCCGCGCTCGACAAGCTGGACGAGCCTGCGCTAAGGGCGCTCGCCAAGAAACTCCACAACGACGTGTTCGTTTTCGACCAGATGGCCTGCTCGTCCCCGCATGCGCTCTATGTGGTCGGCGAAGCCGCCACGCATTCCGGCGGGATTCGGCGCCTCCTCGACGCCTCCG
The DNA here is from genome assembly GCA_036521435.1 of Roseiarcus sp. Lineage (GTDB taxonomy): Bacteria > Pseudomonadota > Alphaproteobacteria > Rhizobiales > Beijerinckiaceae > Roseiarcus. Next base: position 1,490 of record DATDHT010000104.1, on the reverse strand, counting down.
CGCTCGAATGGACGATGGACGATCCCGCGGGCCGCGTCGGCCACGCGATCGGCAAGATGACGGCCGCGTTCTACGCCGCAGGGAGCGGACGCGCTTCGTCGGTCAACTGGCAAAATACCAACCTGACCAGTTTCGTGGCGAGCGCGCCCGAGCGTCAGGATCTGCGGGTGGGCGGAGGATTTCTCAGCGTCGTCTTCGTCCGCTCGCTCGACGAGGTCGCCAGTTTCATCCGCGAGAGCGACCAGACGATCACCTATTTTGGCTGGGAGCGCGGCGAGGTCGAAACGGTCGCGGCGTCTAGGGTAGGCCCAGGAGTATCGCGCTGGGCGCCGATCGGAACGGCGCTCGACTTCGATTTCATCTGGGACGGCTACGACATCCCGTTCGAGCTGACGCGGCTCATTCGCGTTTCGTAAGGCAGGGTGCCTACTGGCGCAAAACAAGCGTCCCGTTGCGCTGCTCGACGCTCAGGAGGCGCTTGAGAAAACTCTCGCCGAGCAGATTCACTTCCCCCGCCTCGGGCGCGAGAATGAGAGCCTCGACATCGTTAAGATAAAGGCCGCCAAAGCTGACGCTTCTCAGAACCGTCGGCGAAGCGGTCGACCGGCCGTTCGCGGTCTGCATCACGCGCTTGGGTCCTCCGGACGGGCTAAGTCCCAACCGCCTCGCGGTCGAAGCGGAGACGCAGACTTCGGTCGCGCCCGTGTCGATGAGCATCCGCACCGGCGTCCCGTTGACCGTGACCCCGGCCGCATACTGGCCGCGCTGGTCAGCCTCGAGCAGCGCTTCCCGATAGCCGGGCGATTCGTGCCGAGGCGCCTCGGGCGCGGGCGCCTGGGCCGCAAAGGCGGCGGGAGCGGGCGCGGCGACGACAGGCGCAGGCAGACGGTTCAACAGGAAGGATGAACCCAGTAGCGCCAGGGCCACACACACCATCGCAAAAAAAATGACGCGCCCGAACATTGCGGCTCCGCCCGGCGCCATCCTCGCGCGGCGCCGACCCTCGGAGCATGATGGCCAGAGGCGAAAATCAGGTGAATCAATTCGCGCAATCTCAGCGCTTTTCGCTCGGAGCGCGCAAGGTCCTACACTAGGGCGGCGCCACGATGGTCGCCCGGCTGCGGCCAACGAAGCGAATGTCGAGAACCTGCCCCGCGATCGCCGAGCCGAGCCGAGCGGAGAAATGCAAGGGCGTGCAAGCGCGGATCGCCGTCGCCATGGAATGGGCAAGCGCCGAATCGTCGGCCCGGCCGCGGCTCGACTGCGCGAACACGATTCTCGGCTCGCCGATGACGGCGCCGTCCCGGGTAAAGCTGACGCGAACCGTGACTTGATCGTCATCATGTGGCGGGCGCCAGCAGGCGGCGATTCCTGTCGCAATGCCGTGGACGCGGGTGACAAGCGGCTGCGCCTCGGCGCCCCACGCCGCTGCCCCGAGGCTCAGCGCGACAAATGCGACTGAGGTCAAGCGTCGACCCATCTGATGTCCC
>DATDHT010000103.1:0-16993 GCA_036521435.1 Roseiarcus sp. | reverse complement strand
TGCAGCATGGACTCATGGAGCGCAACGCCGGCCTGCCGCCCGAGCGCCGGATCGAGTTCCGGGTCGGCATTCATCTCGGCGACGTGGTCGAGGAGAGCGACGGCGACCTGATGGGCGACGGCGTCAATATCGCTGCGCGTCTCGAGGGAATCGCCAAGCCCGGCGCGATCTGCCTGTCGGAGGACGCATACCGGCAGGTCAAAGGGCGCCTCGATCTCATGGTCAGTGACCTTGGCCAAACGGAACTCAAGAATATCGCCGAGCCAATCCGGGTCTACTCGCTCGAGGTTGGCGGCGCCGCGCAAGTCAGCCCCGCGCCAAGCCCAGCCCCCGCCGAGAAGCCGGCGCCGCTGCGCTTGTCGATCGTGGTGCTGCCGTTCATCAGTCTTGGCGTGGATGTCGAGCACGAGCTCTTTGTCGACGGCGTGACCGAGAGCCTGACGACCGACCTCTCGCGCATCAACAATGCGACTGTGGTCTCGCGCAACACTGCCTTTACATACAAGGGTAAGCCGGTCGACGCCAAGCAGATCGGCCGAGATCTCAACGTGCGCTACGTCCTCGAGGGAAGCATTCAACGCGGCGGCAGCCGAATGCGCATCAATGTCCAGCTCATCGACGCGATCACCGGAAACCACTTGTGGGCGGACCGGTTCGACAAGCCGATGGCTGACTTGTTCGACATGCAAGATGAGATTGTCTCTCAACTCGCCAATCAACTGCGCCCGGAGCTGCTCGCCGCGGAAGCAAGGCGCGCCGAGACTATGGCGGACCCGGATTCCGTCGATCTCTATTTCCAGGGGGTTCAACAGTTCAACAAAGGCGGGGTCGACAACATCGAGGCCGCTCGCGGCTATTTTGAGCGCGCCGTGGCGCTCGATCCGACCAACATTGACGCCCTCGTCGGCGCGGCGAGGGCCGATGTGCTGGTCGGGGCGATCTACACCACCGAGCATCGGGCCGAGCGCCTGGCCGACGCCGAGGCGCTCTTGATCAAGGGCATCTCGATCGCGCCGCGCAACTTTTGGGCACATCTCTGGCTGGGTTTCGTCCAGATCCAAACCAATCGCGCTTCGCGCGCGATCGGCGAACTGGAGCAAGCGTTGTCGCTCAACAGGAACCTCGGCGCGGCGCATGCGTGGATCGGGCAAGCCAAAATTACGATGGGTCGCGCCGACGAGGCCGAGGCTCACGTCAACGAGGCGTTTCGGCTATCGCCGAATGACGCGGTCGCCTTTATCTGGACCCACATCCGTGGCCTGGCCAAGCTCCATCTTGGAGCCGACGAAGAGGCGGCCGCGCTCTTTCGCCGCTCAGTCGACGCCAGCCGGAACTATCCGCTGAGCCATTTCTACATGGCCGCCGCGCTTGCCTATCTCGACCGTCTCGATGAGGCGCGAGCCGAGGTCAAGGCTGGACAGGCGCTTGCGCCGAATTACTCGATCGCCCGATTTCTGACCATGGCGGAGAGCGACAACCCGACCTACCTCAAGCAGCGCGAGCGCATTCAGGATGGGCTGCGCAAGGCCGGCGTCGCGGAAAAATGACCGTCGGCCGCGACGGACGTACCTAACCAAGCCGCCAGGCTATCGCGGCGCAAGCTCGGCAATGAGGTCGTTGGCCGTCTTAGCCATCGCCAAGCCCGCGTTTATGTCGAACGCATTGATCGCCGCGCAGACGCCTATCCCGCGCGCCGGCGCGAATGCGACATAAGAAAAAACACCCTGGAGACCGCCGGCCTTCTGCAGGATGAGGGGGCGGTCACCCTCGGGCGCCATGATGATCCAGCCAAGACCCATCGCGTCCATGTGTCCCGACTCGTCCATGCCGAACACGGCGCTAAGGCCATCTCGCCACAGATAGGCGGCATGGTCGATGAGCCTCTCGGCGGCGCGCTCATTCGAGAATCGGGCGAGATGCCATTGAAGCCAGGCCATAAGATCGGGCGCGCTCGAATAGAGGCCGCCGGAACCGACGATGACCGCGCCGGTGTTCGCGTTCGGCATTGGCGAACCGTCGAAATTGTGACCCTGCAGGATCCGCGCCGTCTGCTCCGTCGAGGGAGAGAAGGTCGTATCCCGAAGGCCGAGCGGCCGAACGATCCGCGCCTCGAGAAGATCCGCATAGGGCTGATGCGCGGCCCGGGCGAGCGCGGCAGCCAGCAGATCAAAGCCGAAGTTGGAATAGGAAATCGCCGTCCCCGGCGCGAATAGCAGCGGATTTGCCTTGAGCCAGGCCGCGAACGCCTCGGGGGTGACGTTAACGAACGGGTCGTCCGGCGGCCCCGGCTCGTGGGGGACTTCGCGCGGCAGTCCCGCCGAGTGGGTGGCGAGGTCGATGAGCCGGACCGGCCGCTCGCCCTCCGACATCGATGCGAATTCAGGACAATATTTGGTCAGGGGATCGGCGAGGCTGACGATTCCATCCGCGGCGAGGCTCGCCAGAACCTGGCCAGTGAACGATTTGGTCACCGAACCGATTCGGAACAGCGTATCCACGCCGGGCGCCTCGTTCGCATTGTCGGCGCGGTGACCGAAGCCTTGGATCGCCGTTTGCCCATCGCGGACGGCGCCGAAAACGAGTGCGGGCGTTTTGAGCGCAAGGAACAGGAGTTGGCCGGTGAAGTCGACAGATTCGTCCAGCAAGGCCTGGCTTGCCTGCGCGGAGCGAGACCACGGCAAGGCCGCAGCGGCGAGAAGGCCGAGGACGTCGCGTCGCCGAATCATGTTCCTCAAGCCTCGCTTGCGCCGGCCCCGTGGGGCCGCCGCGAGAGCTAGCACAACGCGTGGCGCGAAACACGCACGCGGGACGTTCGCTTCGTTGCGGCGCAATCGGCGAGCAGCGCTTGCCCGATGCCGCGACTTCAGCCAAGGCTCGCTCCGTGGCCCGGCGGCGCTCTCCACTCCGTCTTCTGGCGCTTGGCGCGGTCTGGGCGGCGCTAGCGCTGCTCGCGCTCTTCATTGTCCTCGTTGGTCTCTATACGTTCGTCCGGCCTATCTCGACGCTCATGCTCGCGCGCGCGGTCGAGGGCAAGAGCTACCAGCGCATTTATGCGCCGCTGAAGACCATCGCGCCGATCGCCCTCGCCACGGTGGTCGCATCGGAAGACGCGAGCTTCTGCGAGAATGATGGCGTCGACTGGGGCTCGCTCCGCGAGGTTCTGACCGGCGCTGGCAAGCGCGGGCCGAGTCGAGGCGCGTCGACCATCACCATGCAGACCGCGAAGAACCTGTTTTTGTGGCCTGGCCGCTCCACGATCCGCAAGGGCATCGAGATTGGCATGGCGCTCGTCATAGGCGAGGCCTGGTCGAAGGCGCGCACGCTCGAGATTTATCTCGACATTGCCGAATGGGGCGACGGGATCTACGGGATCGAAGCTGCCGCGCAGCGCTATTTCCACAAGAGCGCAAGTCATCTCAATCCGCATGAGGCCGCGCTGCTGGCGACTGCGCTGCCGAATCCGATTCTGCGCAACCCCGCCCGGCCCTCGCCCCTTCAGCGCCGACTCGCCGGCAGCCTGGAAGCAAAGGCGCGCGAAAAGGCAGATTTGCTCAAATGCCTGCCACGCTAGTGCAGCATCGCCTTGCCCTAAGCGGCGGTTAGCGGGCGGACCGAAAAGGGCGCGTCGTCATTGCGTGAAGGCGAAAGACCCCTATCTCTCGTTGATGGAAACGACAGCGAGAAACTCACCCATGGCGATGTTGCGCACAGCCGTCCTCCTTGCCGCGTTCGCGGTCCTGTCGCCGACGCTCGCGGCGGCGCAGGATCCCGATTTGATCTTCCGCAAGTCGACGACATTCAAATTGCTGACGCCGAACGACAAGCTCGCCGTGTACGGCATCGATGACCCGCTCGTCGAAGGGATCGCCTGCCACTACACCATTCCGGAAAAAGGCGGGCTCTCCGGCGCTTTGGGCCTCGCCGAACAGACGTCCGACATTTCTCTCGCCTGTCGTCAGTACGGCCCGATCAAGTTCAAGGACAAGTTCTCGCAAGGCGACGTGGTGTTCAGCGAGAGCCGATCCCTCTTCTTCAAGAAAATGCAGATCGTCCGGGGCTGCGACACAAAGCGGAACATTTTGGTTTACATGACTTACAGCGACAAGCTCGTCGAAGGCTCGCCGAAGAATTCCACGTCGAGCGTCCCGATTGAGCCTTGGGGTGGGACGGGCGACATCCAGAAGTGCTCTGATTTCCTGCGCTGACCCTGGAGGCGTCGTTCAATCGTCGGCCGCCAATCTGGCGCGGAACGCTTCGACCTCGCCGTGTGGCGCGCCCGCGCACTCGGCGCTAGCAGGAAAGGACTTTGCGCCCACCTCCGCGCGGAAGCGCGTGAGCGCCTGCACGCGCTCATCACGCACGGCCTGATGCCTCGCGGCCAGATCGCCCCAGCTGCGCGCATGTCGGGGCGGACGGCTCGACTCGCCGCAGATGTCGGAGGTGAAGAGGAACACCACATCCGCGTGCGGGCCGGAGCCGAGCGAGATGGTGACGAGCGAGGTCCGACGATGGATCTCCGCCATGACGGGCGCGGCGATCAGTTCGCATTCAGCCGCGAAGGCGCCAGAATCTTCGAGGCGACGGAAGCGATCCCAGAGCTCAAGCGCCTCCGCCGCGCTCTTGCCCACAGCGCGCACGCCGCCGACCCAAGTGGACTTGCGCGGCACGAAGCCGAGATGGCCGACGACCGGGATCTGCTCGTGCGCGAGAGCCCGCACGGTTTCGCTGCCACGGCTTGTCAGCACCGCGTCGGCACCTCCGGTGACCGCCGCGAAGGCGGCGCGCAGAATTTCGTCGGCGGTCACGACCTCGGCAAAGCCGAGCGCAGCGGTGACGAAAACAAGCTGCGAGCCCTCGCGCACGCGCCCGACATTGGCGGCGCGACAGACGACCATTTCAACCCCGGCCGCTTCCGCGGCGGCCGCCTCGTCCGCCGTCTCGGCCGTCACCTGCGCCGCCTGGTGGCCAACGCTTTTCAGCGCGCGAAGACCCGCGGCGGTCTGGGCGCGCTCGACGTCGCGACCGCCGAAATCGAAGATGCGCGGCATCAGTCCTTCTTGAGCTTCTTGGCGTAGTATTCCGGGGCTTTGACGCCGGGTTTTGAGAACCAGGCCGGCACATCCACGCCCGAATAGAGCAGGATGTTTCCCCAAGGGTCGAACGCGCCGGTGCGCACGATCACCTTGGCCTTCGCCGCCATCTCGCCGAGGATCGCCTCGTGCTTCACCGGCGCAAGCTCGGCGTCGGAGAAGAGCCGCTTGATCGTCGCAAGCAGCGGCGCGTTATACTCGGGCAAGGTGTCCGCGTAGGACAGGCGCTCGACGATCAGGTTCTCGGAAATCGGCGTGAGAACCGTGGCGAGATCCGGCACGTCGGGCGCGATGGCGAGATCGATGCGCCACGCGGACGAGGGAATCGGAAAACCCGCGTCGCAAACGATCATGAGGTCGCCATGACCCATGGAGGCGATGGCGTGCGAAAGTTCGGCGTTGAGCAGTCGGTTGCGATTCACGTTGGCTGTCTCCAGATGGAGTTCTGAGCATCGGAATAGAGAGCGTCGGCGCGGGCGCGGTCGGGAAGGCTTGGGACAACGCCGAGCTTGGTGCAGGCGATAGCGCCGCAGACCACCCCGTATTTCACGGCGTCCACGACGCTCCGTCCTTCCGCCAGCGCTACGGCGAATCCCGAATTGAACGCATCGCCGGCGCCGGTCGTATCGACGACATCGACGGGCACAGCCGGGACCATGATATCGAGGTCGTCAGCGAGGATCAGCGCGCCCGTGCGCCCGAGCGTGACGACGACGGTCCGAACGCCGCGCTTGCGCAGTTCCGCCGCAAGCTCGCGCGACGACCTCGGATCGTGGGCCTGGAGCCCTAAGAGGATGCGCAGCTCGCTTTCGTTCGGCGTCAAATAGTCGACGTTGGCGAAGACCTCTGGCGGCAGCGGGCGAGCCGGAGCGGGATTGAGAATCGTTCGCGCGCCATGCTTGCGGCCAAGCTCCATCGCTCGCGCTGCGGCTGCGATCGGAACTTCCAGCACCGCCATGACGACCGAGCTTTCGGCGATTCGGCTCTCGGCCGCGTCCACGGCGGCGGCATCCATAAGCTCGTTCGCGCCCATGTCGAGAATGATGAAATTCTCGCCCTTCTCATTGAGGATGATGAAGCCGACGCCGGTCGCGCGCTCGTGCCGCACAGTGAGATGGGTCGTGTCGATCGCCTCGGCGGCGTAGAGGTCGGTCGCGATGCCCGCAAGCTTGTCGGTCCCGATCATCGCCACGAGCGCCGAATGCGCGCCGAGCCTCGCCGTCCCGACCGCCTGGTTTGACCCCTTGCCGCCCGGCCCCATGTCGAAATCGGAACCGAGCATCGTCTCGCCGAAAATCGGCAGTTTCGGCGCGCGCATCGTCAGGCCGACGGCAAAACTTCCGACGATGGTAATTTCAGGCCCCATGCCAACCCCGAGAGCTATGACGCCATTGCGCGGCCGAGGATCTCAGCCTCGGTCATGGCGTCCCCGCGCAGCTCGCCAGAAATCCGGCCGCGTCGCAAGACAAGAACGCGCTCAGCGTTCATGAGGAGCTCCGGGACCTCGGAGGATATCAAGACGATCGCGACCCCTTCGCTGGCAATGCCGCGCAGGATCCCGTAGATCTCCGCCTTCGCGCCGACATCGATGCCGCGCGTCGGCTCGTGCAGAATCAGCACGCGCGGATGCGTGACGAGGCTGCGGCCGAGAATGATCTTCTGCTGGTTGCCGCCCGAAAGGGTGCCAAGCTTCTGCCCGAGCCGCGCGATGCGCGCGTCGAGCCGCGCAACTTGCGCGCGCGCCTCACGGCGGATGGCGGCGCGCTGGAGCACGCCGGCGACAGAGAAGCGCTTGAGCGACGCCGATACGACATTGTCGGCGACCGTCATCGCGAGTAGGCCACCCGCCCCGCGCCGGTCGGCGGGCGCGAAGGCCATGCCGAGGCGGATGGAGGCGAGCGGGTCGACGGGCGTCTCGGCGCCGTCGATCGCAACCCGACCCTCACGCGGGCAAAGACCGAACAGCGCCTCGCCAAGACCATCCTTGCCCGAATCCGGCAGGCCGCCGACGCCAAGAATTTCGCCCGCACGGACCTCGAAGCTGATCCCGGCAAGCCCAGGCGCCTTGAGGTCCGTCACCGACAGGACCACAGGATTGCCTTCCGAGCGCGCGGCGGGATTCACGCGCCAGGGCGGCACGTCTCCCAGGTCCCGCCCGACCATCGAGTGAATCAAGCGCTGCTCGGACAGGTCTACGTTGTCCAGCGTCTCAATCGTGCGGCCGTCGCGCATGATCGTGACGCGATCGGCGAGGTCGAGCACCTCGCGCAGGTGGTGAGAAACGTAGATGACCGTCACGCCTTCGGCGCGCAACTGGCGCACGACGTCGAACAGGCGCTCGCTCTCGCGGCGCGACAAAGCGGAATTGGGCTCGTCGAGCACCAGCACGCGGGCGCGCTGGCGGACGGCGCGCGCAATTTCGACAAGCTGCATCTCGGCGACAGACAGGCGGCTCACCCGGGTGTCCGGATCGAGCGAGTCCATGCCAAGACGTTCGAGCGCAGCGCGAGCCTCCGCGCGCATCATCGCCCGAGGCACGAGCGAGGCGACGCGCCGGCGCGCCATGTCCGACATCACGACATTCTCGGCAATCGTCATGGTCGGGCACAGCGCGAGCTCTTGATAGACGACCACGATGCCCGCGGCGCGACTGTCGAGCGACGAGGCAAAATGCGTCGTTTTGCCGTCGACGAGGATCTCGCCTTCGTTCGGCTGAAGATCGCCCGCGAGGATATGCATGAGCGTGGACTTGCCCGCGCCGTTCTCGCCGACGACGGCGTGAACTTCGCCGGCCCGAAAGCCCACGTGGATATGATCGAGCGCAAGAACGCCAGGGAACCTCTTGGTCACCCCGGCGATCTCGACGATATGCGGACTGGACGTCACTTGGGTCGATTTTGGCGGGCGCCTACTTCTTGGCGACCTTGTCGATGTTTTCCTTGGTGTAAATGCCGACGCCCGTGTCGACGCTCTCGATCGGTTTGCCGTGCAGGAACTGCACGAGAAGGTCCACCGCCTCAAAGCCCTGTTTCTCCGGGGCCTGATCGATGGTCGCCTGGATATCGCCGCTCTGCACGAGCTGCACCGTCTGATCGAGGAGATCGAAGCCGACGACCTTGATCGCGCCCGTCTTCTTATTGCGCTGGACCCACGTGCCTGCGGCGGGCGTCGAGCAGCATTCCAGCGAAAGGATGCCGGTCACGCTCGGGTCGGCAAGCATGGCGTTCTCGATTGCCGAATAGATCTTTTGCGGATCGCTGCCGGTGTTCAGCGTCTTCACCACCTCGATACCGGGCATGGTTCTCAGCGCCTCGCGCACGCCCTTCTCGCGGTCCAGCGACCACTGGGCTGCGGCGTCGATCGTCGTGATCATCACTTTGCCTTTGCCGTCGAGCACTTTGCCCATGAGCTTACCGGCTTCACGTCCGGACTGGACGAGATCCTGCCCGGCGAAGGCGAGGCGTTTGCTGTTCGGATTGTCAGTGTTGTACGTGACCACCGGAATGCCGGCCTTGAGAAGCGGTCGATCACCGGCCCCAGCGCGTCGCTCGAAACCGACGAGATCGCGAGGCCGTCCATCTTGCCCATGAGCGTCTCGATCTCGTTGATCTGCGCGTTGGCGTCGGAGCCGACCGGCCCGATGAATTGCGCGTTCACCTTGTCCTCGGCCGCGCCCTTCGCGACGCCCGCCTTGATCGAAGGCGCAAACTCGTTCGAGACGTCGTGATAGGAGACATAGATATCGAGCGGCTTGCCCGAGGCGACCTTCTCCTTGATCCGGTCGGCAAGCGGAAAGTCGCTGACTTTCACCGGCCCGTCCGCTTTCGCCGAAAGCGGCAGAAGCGCCGCCGCCATGACCATCAGAGCTGCAATCTTCATATTTTTTCCTCCCACTTCTTAGTTTGAAACCAACGCCTCACGCCGTCCGGCGCGTAGACCACTTGTCGATCCCGACCGCGATCACGATGACGAGGCCGATCATGAATTCCTGAACGAAGGGCGAGACGCCCATGAGCACGAGCCCGTTGCGCATCACGCCGATAATGAGCACGCCGAGAATCGTGCCCAGGATCGTTCCCTCGCCTCCCGAAAGCGACGACCCGCCGACGATGGTGGCAGCAATCACGTCGAGCTCGAGGCCGAGGCCGGTCCGGCCCGCCTGTCCGCTCGGCAGAAAGGCGAGGCTCAGGATGCCCGCGAACGCCGCGAGCGCGCCCATCAGGATGAAGGCCCAGATCTTCACCGCACTGACATGAATGCCGGAAACGCGCGCCGCCTTGGCGCTGCCCCCGACTGCGAAAATGCGAAAGCCGAAGTTCGTCATCGAAAGAACGAACCATGCGATCGCCGCGACGATGACGAAGAAGACGAGTTGCATCGGAACGACGCCGAAGAGATAGCCCTGACCCATGAACTCGAAGGCGTTGAGCACGCTTTCGGACGCGCCGTTGCGGACATTGACTGTGACAGGCGCGCCGTTGGTCAGGATCAGCGCCGCGCCGCGCACCATGCTCAGCATGCCAAGCGTCGCGATCAGCGAGGGCAGGCGGCCATAGGTCGAAAGCAGGCCGTTGATGAGCCCGATGGCGCAGCCCGCGATCACGCCAAGGCCGACCGCCGGAACAAGCGGCCAGCCCGCGCAGATCAGCATGCCGCTGGCGAGGCCGCAGAACGCGTAGGTCGAGCCGACCGAGAGATCGACCTCGCCCGCAATCAGGACAAAGGTCATGCCGACGGCCATGATCCCCAGCAGCGAAATCTGCCGGCCGACATTCAGCAGGTTCAGCGAGGTGAGAAAGCCGCCGGTCGCGAAGGTGAGGAACAGGCATAGCGCGAGCAGGGCCAAAAAGACCCCCGCCTCGCGCGCCCACAGAAGCTGCGACAGGCTGAACGACTCGCGGGTTGGAGCGCGCGCGCCGCTCCGAACCACATCGACCATACGCATCCACCTCCCGATTCAGACGCCTCGAGACGTCTTAAGTCTTGCGGCGACCGGCTGCCGGGACGCCCTTGGTCAAGCCGGCTCCAGGCTCCTCTTCAGAAACGATCCAGCGGGGACCTTCTGCAGGGGCTCGTAATTGCCATATTCGCGCACGCGCTTGAAGGGCGCGTTCTCGACCGCATTGTAGGAGCAGATGTAGCCCCAGCGGTAGGTGTCGGAACGATTGGCGTCGGAGCGATGCAAGAGATTGCCATCGAAGACGAGGGCGTCGCCGGCTTCCATCTCGGCATATTCATGGGCGTAGCGCTTCAGCGCCGCTTCAAGATGTTCCTGCTCGACATTCGTCTGGTCTTTTTCACGAATGTGATCGAGGCGGCCGAGCATGTGCGAGCCCTTCAAAAGCTGAAGGCAGCCGTTTTCCTTCGTCGACTTGTCGAGCGCGACGTAGATGCTCATCATTTCTGGCGCAAGGCAGCCGTAATTGTACCAATAGCCGAAATCCTGGTGCCATTCCCAGGCGCCGCCCTCCTGGGGCTGCTTCATCGTCATTTTGTGGCTGTAGAGGTAGATCGGCTTGCCAATCGCATCCTCGGCGAGACCGACGAGCCGCTCGTCTGTCGCGAGCAGACCGTATTGATCGTCCTCGGCCTTGGTCCACATTTTCAGAAGAGTCGTCTTCCCCTCCTTGTCGCCCTTGGACATGACGGCGCCCTCGCGGTTCTCCCGCTCAAGCTGCGCCCGCGCCGTGTCGCGGAACCGTCCAACTTCTTCGCGGCTGAGAAGGCCCGAGCGAAGGATATAACCGTCGCGGGCATAGGCTGCGGTCTCTTCGCGGGTCATGGCGATCATCGTGGTCTCCGTTCGCCGTTCTTTCGTCTTCACTTCCAGCCCGAATGGGCTTGCATGGAAGGAACGTTAGGCGAGCGCCGGCTCCGCGCCAATGGACAGACCGACCTTCACTTTTGTATAAAACGCGCATGGCCCTGGAGACAGTTTTCTTAGAGAATCTGCACTATGTCCCAGACGCCGCGTGGCCCCTCGCCGCCTTCACGGTGCTGCGCGCGGGAAGGGTCGCCGCAGGGCCGACCTATGGGGTGCGGCGGTTGAACCAGGTTGGGCAGGACGTGCTCTTTTGCCTTTCTGGCTCGGGAGCGGTCGAACTCGGAAGCCGGCGGGTCGAGGTGCAAGCGGGGGAAGTGGTGTGGATCGCCAACGAAGCCCCCCACGCGCATATCGCGGACGCGCGCGATCCCTGGACGCTGCTCTGGTTCCGCTTCGACGGTCCGAACCCCGCCGCCATGCGCACGCGGCTGTTCGGCGAAGGGATCCCGCGGGTCGCGGCGAGCGACAGAAACGGACTCGTCGCATGGTTCGAGCGGCTGTTCCTGGTGTTGAGGCGGCGGGACCGGAGCCTCGATTTCCATCTCAATCAGCTCGTCAGCGAGTTCTTCCTCTTGATGGCCCGCTCGCTCGCCGCTCCTGCCTCGCGAGACGCTTCGGATCCGCTCGGCGCCGTGGTCGCGGCGGTTCGCGCCGATATCCGCCGTTCCTGGAGCGCGACCGAGATCGCCCGTCTTGGAGGACTGAGTCCTTCACAAACCCGACGGCTGTTTCAGAAGACCTTGCGGGAAAGTCCGCGCCGCTGGCTCATCCGCGAGCGGCTGATCGCCGCACAATCCCTGATGATTCGCGAGGACGCGCCGATCGCGAGCATCGCGGAGGCCTGCGGGTTCTGCGACGTGTATCACTTCGGCCGCGAGTTCAAGCGCGTCGTCGGCACATCGCCCGCCGCCTGGCGGCGAACGGAGCTCGGCGCGAGAGACATGCCGCAAACGCCGCCCCACCACATGACCGAGCGGCGCAATCGATCGACCTAGCTCCGGGTTCCTGTTCAGCGCAGAGCGTCGACAAGCTCGGTCACCTCACCTTGCGTTTGCCGAATGTCGGCTGCACTTCCGGGATCGGCGGCATCTGCCAGGTCCCGGTGATAGGAATGCCGGTGTCACGGTTGATCATAACCTCGATCACTGTCGGAATGTTCGATCGGATCGCTTCGCGATAAACGTCGCCAAACTGATCGGGGTGTTCGATGCGGATGCCGCGGCCGCCCATCGCCTCGGTCATCTTAACGAAGTCAGGATTCCACAGCTTGCCGGTCTGCTCGTTGACGAAGCTTGTCCCGATTTCCCGGCCGTCGTGGTAGGCGCGCTGCAAGTCTCGGATGGTGCCGATCGCGTAGTTATTCTGCAAGACCCAGACGGCGGGTAGATTGTATTCGACAGCCGTCGCGATGACATGCGGCATCATGGTGAAGCCGCCGTCGCCGCAAAGCGTGACGCAAGGCGAGTTGGGACGCGCGAGCCTCGCGCCGAGGACGCCGGCGATGCCGAAGCCCATCGCCGCGAAGCCGCCCGCCGTCAAATGTGTGCCTGGGAGCTTCGGCTTCCAGTACTGCTCCGACCATACCTGGCAATTGCCGACATCATCGACCATCACAGTGTCGGGAGGCGAAATCTTGTTCATATCCGCCATCATCCGGCGCGGCTCGATAGGGACTTCGCTCGACCGCTCGAAGGGGTCGCAGAAATTGCGCCAGTCGGCCCGCCACCCGTCGATCTCCCTTTGCCAGGCGCTGCCGTAACCGAGGCGCACGCCCTTGGCGCGGGCAATGCGCGCGGCCTGCGCCAGGAAGGCCTTGGCGTCGCCGACCAAGCCCATCTCGACCGGATAGTTGCGGCCGATCTCCTCCGGGTCGATATCGACCTGGATCAGCCGCGTCGGAGGGATGTTGTAGACGTAGCCCTTGATCCACGACCCCGTGTGGAGATCGTTGAAGCGCGCGCCGATGGCGAGAATGACGTCCGCATTGCGTGCGGCTTCGGTGGCGGGATATTCGCCCCAGACCCCCGCGACGCCGAGGTTGAGCCGATGATCCGCCGGGAGAGCGCCCTTGCCCATGAATGACGTATAGACCGGCACGTCGAGCTGCTCCGCCAGGGCGCGAAGCTCCTCATAGGCTCCGGCGACGCGCACGCCCCCGCCCGCCAGGATCAACGGTCGCTGCGCGCTAGCAAGAAGGCTCAGCGCCTTCTCAACCGTCTCGTCGGCGACCGTGGTGCGCCAGTTCACCGGCTGTCCGTGCGCATTGGGGTCCGGCGTGGAGACGGGCGCGGTCCGCATGTAGAGATCATAGGGCATGTCGAAATGCACCGGACCGGGTCGCCCCGTCCGCATCAGGGTGAAGGCGTCCGGCAACGCCTTGACCAGGTCCTCGACCTTACGGATGCGCCACGATTTCTTGACGACCGGCGTGAACATCGACGACATGTCGCCGTGGTAGCGGTAGTCGTCCTGCAAAGCGCCGGTGTCGAACTGGGTGGTCGGAACATTTCCGGTGATGACGAAGAAGGCCGAGCAGTCGTAGAAAGCATTTGCCACCGAGATCATCAGATTCATCGGGCCGGGGCCGGTCGAGGCGTACACTGCGAGCGGCTGCCCTGTCAGGCGAAAATAGACGTCCGCCATGAAGCCCGCCGTCTGCTCGATCCGCGGCGAGATGTGGCGGATGCGATCGGTCTGCTTGTAAATCCCGTCCAGAAGGCCGATGGCGCCATGCCCGGCGTAACCGAGGATATAGGGCACCTTTTCCTTGACGAGATACTCGGCAATGATATCGGCGCCGCGCGTCTCATTGGAGCCGGCGGCGTAGCTCGTGAGCCCTGGCCGCATCCCGAGAGAGGACGAGATCGATCCCGCCGGGCGCGGCCGATCGAGTTCGTATGATCGTGACCAATCACTCATCAACCATCCTCCCTTTTGTCCGCGCCGGCGGGTCCAGCCGTCGGCGCGCCGTCGTCGTCAGAAGGTCGCCGCCATCTCGGCAAGCTGCCGATGGGCGCGCTCGCGCGCCGCGACAATTGGCTCCTGCGGGCCGATCGTCGGCCCAATCAGGACGAAACGCGTGTCGCGGATCCCGACAAAGCGCAGCGCCTCGCGCAGGTATGGGCTCGCCATGTCGATCCGTCCGCGGTTCATGCCCGTCACGAAGTCGCTGCCGCACGCGAGGATGACGAGGGTCGGGCGATCCTTCAGGAGCGGAATATAGCCGATCGCCGGATCGAACCGGAACGTGAGCCCAGGCTGGCTCACTAGGTCGATCCAATGCTTCAGCTTGTAGGGGATGCTGAAGTTCCACATCGGGGTCGAGATCAGCACGCGATCGGCGAGCGAAAAGCGCAGCGCCATGCGCTCGATGACGGCGAAGGCGTCGCGCTCCGTCGGGTTGAATGCGCGTCCGCTGGTGATGGCATATTTGGCCTCGAGCGCCGGGCCCTCAAATTCAGGCAGGCGCTCCCGCCAAACGTCCATCACGTCGACGTCCCAGTTTGGGCGCACCTCCTGAAAGCGCGCAACGAATGCATCCGCGCCCGCGGACGACGCCGCCTCCTTGCGCGGCGAGCATTTGAGATGAAACAGTTTCGGCACGGGATCCGCCCCGTTCAGCCGAGAGCCCGGATCACGGCCTCGGCGTTTGTGACGACGGCGACATTCTGCATCGCGAAGTCGATGGAAGCGCGGTGCCACGCCGCGTTCATCGTCGAGCAGCAATCCTCCGGCACGACGATGAAGTAGCCCTTATCGGCGCCGGTGCGCGCGGTGTGCTCGATCGACATGTTGGTCCAGGCGCCGGTGTCGATGATCATGTCGCGGCCCTGGGCCCTCAGGATGGTCTCGAGACGCGAGCCTTCCCAGGCGCTCATGCGCATCTTCTCGACCACGAAGTCGCCGGGCTGAGGTTCGAGGCCGCTGACCGGCGCGACGCCCCAGCTCCCCCGCGTCATCGCCTTGCTGTCGGCGATCCCTTCGAACAGCGGCGCGTTGAGCGTCAATCCCGGCGCGCCCGGCTCGACGACAAACCAGACGTGGATAACGGCGACACCCCGCGCACGCGCCGCCGCTGCGAGGCGACGGATGTTCTCGACCACGTTCTGCTCGCGGGCATGGGCCGGCGCGCCGGACGAAGCGAACGCGCCGCCCTCGCCAAGGACGTCGTTTTGCATGTCCTGAATGATGAGCGCGCAGCGCCTTGGGTCGAGCGTCAGATTTTGGGCGAGCGACGGCCGGGATGACGACGGCTGGCTCTCGACGCTCTGGCCTGAGCGAACGGCCGGCGCGGGGGTCGCCGGCCTCGCATTCATGTAGGGCTCACGCCGCGCCCCGACCTTGGTCTCGATCCGATAGACCGAGTGCGTCGCAGTCAGAAACAAACTCTGAAAATCCGGGCCGCCCCAGGCGAGATTGGCGACCTTCTCTGGAGCGCGCACCTTGCCGAGCAGATCGCCCGAGGGCGCGTAGACCCAAACGCCTCCCGGCGCGGTCACCCAGACATTCCCGCGCTGGTCGCATTTCATTCCGTCGGGCACGCCCTGCTCAAGCGACGAACGAATGCCGGAGGCGAAGATCCGCCCGCTCGACAGCGCGCCGTCAGCGGCGACGTCGAACACACGGATCAGCGTCTGCACCGTATCGTTGATGTAGAGGCGCTTTTCATCCGGCGAAAAGCAGAGGCCGTTCGGCTGATCGAACAGGAGGCGATCGACGAGGAGCTGCGGGCCGCCGCCGCCCGGCGGGACGCGGTACACGCCCTGGAAGCCGAGCTGCCGGGGCCTCTCGACCCCAAACCCCGGCATGCGCCCATAGTAAGGATCGGAGAAATAGATCGAACCGTCGGAGCGGACGCAGACATCGTTCGGGCTGTTCAACTCCTGACCTTCGAAATGGGACGCGAGAACCTCGCGCCGCCCGTCCGGCCGTTCACGCACGAGCGAGGACGTCGCGTGCTCGCATACGATCAGGTTGAGATCAGCGTCATAGGTCATGCCGTTGCATTTGTTGGAAGGGCGGCGCACTTCCGCAACGCCTCGTGCGGCATCCCAGCGACGGCGCACGTCGGCCGGCATGTCCGAGAACAGAAGGTAGGCGTCGACCGGATGCCAGATCGGACCCTCGGTGAAAGTGAACCCGGTTCCGACCTGACCGACCGGCGCATAAGGGTCGATCAATTCCTCGAATTCGGGCCGCAAGGTCGCATGCGTCATCGCTCGTGGTCCTTCGTCGCGCTCAGGCCGGGAACCAGTTCCGCTTCGGCAGCGTCTGGGTGATGGGGCCGGGCACGGAGTCCTGCAGACGCGCCACGACGATCCCATGCTCGACTTTGGCCGGGCGATCGTGCACCGGCAAGATGAAGCTGGCGTTGGCGAGCACCTTCTTGATCGCTCCCTTCTCGGAGCGCTTGGTCATGCCATGGTTGCCAGTCGTCTGCGGCTCGCCGTCGTTGTTCTGGCGGAACGGCTCCACGATCTGATTGTTGATGTCGTAGATGACATCGCCGCAAATCGTCGCCACGCCTTCGGCCGTGTGAACGTGCACGTTCATCGACCCTTCGGTGTGGGCCTGTGCAGCCTCGCAGAAGACGCCGGGCATCAATTCGATCATGCCGCTGATCTCGAGGTCGAGAAAGCGCAGCGCATCCTTGGCGTGCAAGCGGTCGATCAGATGCTTGATGTCGGGCGCCGGGTATTGCGGATGCTGGAGGCCGGAAACAGAATATTCGAGCTCTTTGCGATTGACCACTACGGTCGAATTCATTGGAAAGAGATCGTCCTTGCCGGCGTGATCGATGTGCAAGTGGGTGTGCAGCACGAAGCGGACGTCGCCCATGCGCACACCGTGCTTGGAGAGCTGGTTCTCGATCATGTTCTCGTGAAACTGGAGCCCGCGCATGCCCAGCGTCTCCATGATCTGGTTCGAGCGGTAGCCGGTGTCGACCACAATCGGATAAGCGCCGCCAAGGATCAGAAATCCCAGCGTATGCACGCGGCGGGTGCGTCCGCAGTCGCGACCGAGGACAAGGAAGCTCGATTCGAGCTCGATGTCGCCATAGTCGAGAATCTTAATTTCC
>DATDHT010000102.1:0-7935 GCA_036521435.1 Roseiarcus sp. | reverse complement strand
CGCAAGCACTCAGTCCTTGACCTCGACCCATTGCTTGCTGGCGGCGTCATATTTGACCAGCGTCAGCTGCTCGGCGTTGATCGTGATGTGGTTCTTCTCCGAGAAGCCGAGATCGCCGGTGATGCCCTTGAACCCCTTGACGGAGTTGAACCCCTTCTGCAGGTCCGCCGGCTTGGTCGACTTCGCGTCGTTGACCACCTGCGCCAGCATCATGATGCTGTCGTAGCTCGTTTCGGCGAACGGGGTCGGATCGATGTTGAACTTCTTCTTATATTCCTCACGGAACGCCGTCAGCTCCGGGCTCGGGTGGAGATCGGAGGTGAGCACCGCGCTGATCGTGCCGTCGGCGAGGTCTCCCGCCAGCTTCGAGAAGGTGTCGTCGGCGTTGGTCTCGTCATTGCCGAAGACGGTCGCATTGTAGCCGGCCGAATGCAGGTCCTGCACGAAGGCGGCCTGGTCCTGCGGCGTTAGCCACGCGTCGATGCATTTGATGCCCGCGGCCTTGGCGGCGTTGACCTCGGGCATGAGGCCGGTGGTGGCGCCGGTCGACCAGTTCTCGGTGATCGCGTGGTCAATTCCGATCTTTTTACCGGCTTTGTCATAGGCAAGCTGGATGCCGTAGAGCCCGCCCTGACCATAAGTCGACGGATCATGCAAAACGGCGATGCCGTCGGGGCAGTGCTTGAGCGCGTATTCGCCGATCTTCTCGCCCCAGGCGAAGGTGTTAAGTCCGAAGTCGAACACCCAAGGGTTCGGCGGAGCGTTCGGCCCTTCGGTGTTGACGGTGAGACCGCCGTCGTCGACGACGCCAATGGTCGGGAACTTGTGACGGATTGCAAGCTGCGCGGTGACCGGACCGGTGTCGGGGGAACCTGCGATCGCGATCGCGCCGGCCGCAATGAGCTTCTCGTACAATTGCCCGGAGACGGTCGCTGACGCATCGTCGTTATGCGGATCGAGCTTGAGCTGACGGCCAAGCACGCCGCCGGAGGCGTTGATCTTGTCGACCGCCATCTGTGCGCCGTTGACGGTCGCAACGCCGGTCGATCCGTATGCGCCAGTCGTTCCGGCGATGAGGCCGATGAGGTACGGCTCCCCGGCGGCGCGGGCCGAAGTCTGTGCAGCAGATAGCGCGGTCGTGGCGGCGAGCGTCGCCAAAATGATGGCTTTCATGAGCCTTATTCCTCCCTTGAAACTTCGGCGGTCCAAGTCGGGCGCGAAACACGATGCGCCTTGACCAAGCCGTCCGTCAGCCTCGAGTTTCCTTGCGCAGATCGGGGGTGTTGTCAAAGCAACGACAATGGGAAAACAAGAGCTTCCCAATAACCGCCGACGCAGAATCGCTGACGACCGAATGTTGGGATGGGCGCAAACCCAAGATATGCCCGACGGTCGCCTAAAGGCCAATAGTCGCTATGGTATTTCGGTTAGGAGTGAGGCGAGGGGCCCAACAGTTTGCACTCGACCTGACGCGATTGAAGCTCCATGCCTTGAAAGCAGCGGACCCTGACTGGCGGGTTTCCGGCGGCGCGCACATACCTGTTATGTCACACCTATTCATTGCTGCCGCCGCAACGTGGCGGCTACCTACTCTCCTCGAGACGCGCGCGACTCGCCGGCCTTCGGAAACGTGATAGGCTTTGAGCTGACGCCTTCGGGCGGAAGCCGAAGCTTGCGGCTATCCCGACCGCGTCCGGCAAAGCGCCGTGAGAAGCGCGCCGATGCTCGTCGTCTCGCGGGACGCCAGGGAACGGATCAGTGCTGCAATTCGTGGTGAGCGGCGTCGCGATCGGAGCCGTCTACGGGCTCATCGGAATGGCGCTGGCCATCACCTTCTACGTCACGCGCATCATCAACTTCGCCCAAGGGCAGATGATGATGACAACGGTGATGGTAACGGCGGAAGTTTGCGCCGCAGGTTATCCGACCTGGGCAGCGGCGCTCCTCGGCCTCGGCTGCGCCTGTGTCCTCGGCGTTCTTTCCTATCTTATCGCCGTTCGCCCTATCCTCGCTTTCAACCGCTTCAGTTTTGGCTGGCTCGTCAGCACCCTGGGCTTTGCTGTGATCGTCCAGAATGCAGCCGCCTATATTTGGGGGCCGACATCGCAGGCCTTTCCGTCGATGTTCCGAGCAACGAGCTTTCACATTTTCAGCGCAGTGATGACCGGCCAGCAGCTGCTCGCGATCGTGACCGCTGTCGTCCTAACCGTGGTCTTCGAACTGGTGCGGCGCGGCACGCTGTTCGGCAAGATCGGCATGGCGACCGCCGCCGATCCGGAGATGGCGACCGCCGTCGGCGTCAACACGACCGTGGTCGCGATCATCGCCTTCGCGGTCTCGGCCCTTTATGCGGGCGTGGCCGGCCTTCTCATCGGGCCCACAACCTTCGCCAATCCTTATCTCGGGGATACATTCGGCACGTTCGGTTTCATCGCGATGATGATTGGCGGGGGTACCGAAAAGCCGATCGCGGCGATGTTTGGCGGCCTCCTTCTCGGCCTTTGCGCCGAGGGCGCGAACGCCATGATCAATTCGCAGGCCTCCGACTGGTTTCCTTTCATCGTCCTCGTTGTCGTCCTCATCGTCTCGCCGCGCGGCCTGTTCAGTGCAGGAAGCTTGTTCCGCTCGCGCGGGCGCGTCGTGGCGGCGGCGCAGGGCTAAGGGCAGCGCGTGGAGACGGAGCGCATAGAGGCGCCGCGCGCGACCCCCGCGCTCGCTGGCGCGGGATTCAGGCCCCGGTTTCGGACGATCGGCCTCGCCTTGTTTGTCGCCGCCTACCTTGCGGCGACCGCTCTCGTGGCCCACTCGGACCTTGGCGTCCAAAGCCTCGTTCTGGTCGCGGCGGTGTTCGGCGTCCTTGCGATCAGCCTTGACCTCGTCGCCGGCATGTTGGGCCTCTACTCGCTGGGCCAGGGCGGTTTCTTCGCGATCGGCGCCTATTTCACGACGATCGTCGTGAACAGTCTCGGCTGGAACGTCTTCCTCGTCCTTCTGATCGTCCTTCTGATCGCAGGCCTCATCGGGCTCGCGGTCGGCGCGATGTCGCTGAGGGTCAGCGGACTCTACTTCGCGATCACCACCTTCATTTTCACCCTCGTGCTGACGGTTTTGGCGACCGATCTCAAGATCACCGGCGGATTGCAGGGATTGCTCGGCCCTGCTTTCCCGGACTTTCCGGAGGGCCTTGAGTCGCTTGGAACGCCGGTGGCTTGGTGCGTCATGCTCGCGCTGCTGCTCTGCGTCGGCTTCGTCTGGAGCATCCGCCAGTCGCCGCTCTATCCGGTGCTCCTGGCGATTCGCGACGCCGAGCGCTTCGCAGAGGCGGCGGGCGCGCGCACTTCGCTCATCAAGATTGGCGTGTTCGGGGTCTCCGCCGCGATGGCTGGCGGCGCCGGATGGCTATTCTCGTTCCTCGGCGTCGTTTCGCCCGGGCAATTCGATTGGGCGGTGTCGCTGAACATTCTCGTTATGGTGCTGATCGGCGGCATCAACACGACCGTGGGGCCGGTGATTGGCGCGGCCTTCGTTTCGATGTTCCCCGCGCTCGTCAACATCAATCCCTGGCTGCAGGAAATGGTCTATGGCGCGCTCTCGATCCTGGCGGTGACCCTGCTGCCGGGCGGCGTGATGAGTCTCCTCAGGCGTGTCGCGGCTTTTGCCTGGAGCGCGCCGCCGCAAGCGGAGTTCGCTGTCTCGGCCATCAATCGAGCCGACGCGCCCGTGGAGGCGAGCCTCTTTCGCAAATTCGCCAGCGCAAACGCCGTCGCGGCGCAAGCGCGCGGTTCCGAGCCGGACTACGCGGTTGAATGCCGTGGCGTCCAGTTCAGTTATGGGACCGGACTCATGGTGCTGCGCAACGTCGACCTCGCGGTGAAGCGCGGCGACATCCACGGGCTGATCGGGCCGAACGGTTCGGGCAAAAGCACGCTCGCCAATGTGATCGCCGGGCGGCTGCAGCCGCTCGCCGGGTCGACGCTCATCAAGGGGATGCGCCTCGATGGCGCTTCGCCTAGCAAGCGCGCGGAGCTCGGCATGCGCAGGACGTTTCAGGCGGCCGAGCTCGTGCGTGAATTGACGCCGATCCAGAACGTGATGGTTGGGCTGTTCAGCCTCAAGCCGCGCATTATTCAGCGGGCGGCGTTCTGGCCGCTTCTTCGGTCCGGCCGCCGCGACATGGCCTGGATGGAGGGCCGATCGCGCGAGGCGCTTGAAATGGTCGGCGCGGGCGCGTGGGTTGGACGGGCGGTCGGCGACGTGCCGCACGGCGTCGAGCAACTGACCCAGCTCGCGTCAGTCTGCGTAGCCGGCCCTGACATCATTGTCCTTGACGAGCCGGCGACGGGCCTGTCCGCGCGGGAGGTCGATCATCTCGCCGAGATCCTTACCCACCTCAAGGGGCACGGCGTCACGATGATCATCATCGAGCACCAGACGCGGTTCCTGTTTCCGCTTTGCGATCGGGTGACCGTGCTCAACGCCGGCGAGGTGATCCTCACCGGCACGGCGGAGGAAGTGCGCGCGCATCCGGTCGTCCGTCAGGTCTATTTGGGCGAACTGGACGAATGACCGACGGGCAAAGCCTTGCGCTCGACGTGAGCGCGCTCTCCGCTGGTTATGGCCGCTTTGACGTCGTGCACGACATTGCGCTGAAAGTCGGCCCGGGCGAAGCCGTCGCTCTCCTTGGGCCCAATGGCGCCGGCAAGACAACAGTGCTCAAGGCGATCATGGGCCTGGTCAGTCAACGGCGCGGTTCGATCCGGGTGGCTGGCGAGGACGTTTCGGCCTTTCCAGCCCATCGCGTGGCGCGCGGCTTTGCTGCAATTGCGCCCGAGGGGCGGCGCCTCTTTCTCGACCAGACCGTCGAGGACAATCTTTTGCTGGGAGGGCTGCATCTTCGCCGCGACCGTGGCCGCCTGCAGACGCTGTTGAAATCGGTCTATGAGCTCTTCCCGGTCCTTTACGAATACCGTCGACGGCTCTCGTCTTACCTCAGCGGAGGCGAGCAGCAGATGGTTGCGATCGGACGCATGTTGATGAGCGACCCGAAGGTGATGCTGCTTGACGAACCGTCGGTAGGGCTATCCCCAGTCGCTGTCGGCGTCATGGTGGACGCGCTGCTCAAACTGCGACGGCGCGGCGCGTCGCTCCTATTGGTCGAACAGCGCATCGACGTCGCGGTGCGGGTTTGCGACCGTCTTTATGTGATGACCCACGGCGCCATTGTCGATGAAATGACGCCCGATGACGTCCGCAACGAAGGCCTCTCGATTATCAACAAATATCTTGGGTAACGGCCGGCTCCGAGCGCCGATCCGCAGGACAAGAAGGTGAAACGGCCCCGCGCAGGAAGTCCGCACGGGGCCAACGGCGTCGTGCGGTGGGAGATCCGCGCGTCCCGTTCACGATTTCGTGATCGGATCTTCGTCCCGGTGTCAAGGCCCAAAAATGGTGGGTTACGGGCTTATGCTTGCTCCATCCCGTGGCGTCGTTTTGCATCGGCAGTGTTAGCAGACGCCAGATAGGCGACGAACGCGCGCGCGCCCTCGGGATCGGGCGAATTGATCGCTATCCCCGCCGAAAACACGGTTATGACCTGGATTTCCGATGGGAGAGGACCAACGACCTCAATGCCTTGCTGGCCAATCAGCTCGCTGAGCTGCTGGAAGCCGAGGTCGGCGTCGCCGTTCGCAACCAGCGTCGCCACCGGCACGCCCGGGGGCGCCATGAGCACGCGCTCCGGCGCTACGCCCCATTTCTCGCACAAAGCTTTCAGGTGGTCGCCGCTCGGGCCGGTCGAGTAGCAAAGCTTTCGCCCATCCAGCACCGCCTGCTTGACCGCCTGTTCGCTCGCAACGCTTGGCAGGGCCGAGCCCTTGCGCACCGCAACGCCGATTTCCGATCGCGCGAAGGCCCTCGTCCCGCCTATCGCGAGATGGCCTTCGGTCTCTAGGGCGCCCATGACTTTCGACGCCAGGACGATGATATCCGTCGCTTCATTGGCCCGCGCCAGTTTCGCGGCTTCGACGCCGCCCATGGAGCGGATTTCGACGCGCATCCCGTGGCGCGCCTCATAGTCGCGGGCGAGATCGGCGAGGATATGCCGGGTCGCCATCGAAGACAGGCCCGTTAGCCTCCGCCCGCTCATGCGCTTCGCCGAGGCCGGACACCGACGGGCAAGACGGCCGTTCGGCACGCGCGTTTCATTTATGGCAGATCCTTCCTTAGCCCGCAGAGGGCAAGTTCTGACCTGATGGATACTAGCCGGGGGCGGCCCTGCCGCAAACGTCCAGTCCCGGCAGAGGAGGGACTTGCGGAACCGCTGGCGCCCCGGCGGATCGTTCACTAATTAGGCGTGCGCCGTTTTCTCGGCGCACCAATGTGCTGAGCGACCCCATGCCGCATTCAACACTAAGTTCGGGCTCGATCGCCTTTCTCGGCTTTGGCGAGGCGGCGCAAGCTTTTCTCGCTGGCTGGCGCACCAATCCGGACTTCAAAGCGCGCATTTGCGCCTATGACATCAAGACCGACGCCCCCGATCCCGAAGTGCGGACCGCGAAGCGAGCCGATTATGCGGCGGCGAAGGTGCTCGGCGCTTCGACCGCGGCCGAGGCGGCAGCAGGCGCCGAGGCGGTCTTTTCCGTCGTCACCGCCGACCAGGCGCACGAAGCCGCGATAGCGGCTTTGCCAGGGCTCGCGAAAGGGGCGCTCTTTTTCGACTGCGATTCCTGCGCGCCGCAAACCAAGACGCGCACTGCGCGAGAGGTCGAGACAGCGGGCGGCCTTTATGTCGACGTGGCAGTGATGGCGGCGGTCCATCCGCGCCTGCACCGGACTCCGCTCCTGATCAGCGGGCCCCATGTCGAAGCCGCGGCGCCGGCGCTTGCGTCTCTGGCCATGTCGGCGACGATTCACGACGGCCCGGTCGGCGCCGCGTCGGCAGTCAAGATGATTCGCTCCGTCATGATGAAGGGGCTTGAGGCGCTCGTTTGCGAATGCGTGCTGGCCGGCCGAAAAGCGGGCGTCGACGAGACCGTGCTCGATTCGCTCGACGACACCTATCCCGGCTTCGACTGGAAGACGCGCTCGGCCTATATGCTGGAGCGGGTGATGACTCACGGGCTTCGCCGGGCGGCGGAAATGCGCGAAGTTGCGCTGACCGTCGATCTGCTTGGCCTTGAGGGCCAGATGTCGCGGGCCTCGGTCGGCTGGGAGCAAACGATTGGCGAACTCGGCTTGCGAGCGAATGGCGCCGAGGCGGCCGACTATCGCGTTCTCGCCGACCGGATTCTCGCGGCGCTCGATCCCGCCGCCCGTGAAGGCTGACAAAAGCCTGAGGCGCGCTTTTCTGCAGCCGGGAGGCTTGCGTCGGGGCATGCGGCAATCGCAGGTCGGCCACACGGAGCTGCGCCGAAGGAGCAGGGTTAACGCCAAGTTTCTCGCTGTTCCGGGCGTTGACCATGGCGCTGCTGGCAGGTCGCGCGTTGCAAGGCCGGAAACCCTCGGTTAAGTCTTGATGGGGCTTCGAGCTTGTTCATGGCGACCGATCTCATCCGCTACGACCTTCTGGTGCAGGACGCGCTGCGCTCCGTGGTGCGCAAAGTCCTCGCCGATACGGCGCGCAACGGGCTCGCCGGCGACCACCATTTCAACATCGCGTTCAAGACCCAGGCGCCGGGCGTGGTCGCGCCGCCCGTAGTCAGGCAGCGCTTCCCCGACGAGATGTCGATCATCCTCCAGCACGAGTTCTGGGACCTCGTCGTCACCCAGGACGCATTCGAGGTCAGCCTGAACTTTTCCCGCAAGCCCGAGCGGTTGATTGTGCCGTTCGACTCGATCACCGGCTTCACCGATCCATCCGTTCCGTTTGGATTCAAGCTCGAGCCGCGCGTTTCAGAGACGGCCAGTCGCGCGCCGGCTGCAGAGGAGGAAAAAGGG
>DATDHT010000101.1:0-7520 GCA_036521435.1 Roseiarcus sp. | reverse complement strand
CGGCGGGAAGCCGATGGCGTGGGCCGCCGTCACATAGTCGGCTTCCGCCTGCGCCATCGTCTCGGCGCGCACCACCCGGCAGAAGCGCGTCCAGTCGATGATGGCGATCGCCGCGATGACCGATCCGACGCCGGCGCCAAGCACGGCGACCAGAAGGATCGAGAGCAAGACCGGCGGAAAAGCCATCCAGATGTCGACCAGCCGCGAAATCACGCCGTCGACCCAGCCGCGATACCAGCCGGCGATGAGCCCGAGCGCCGTGCCTGCAAGCGCCGCGAGACTCGCGGCGACAAAGGCCACGATCAGCGCGATCCGCGCGCCAAAGATGAGACGCGAAAGCACGTCGCGGCCGAGATCGTCCGTGCCGAAATAATAACCCGGCTCCGCGCTGACGAGTCCTGCCGGCGGCAGCGAGGCGAGCATCAGGTCCTGGTCGAGAGGGTTCTTCGGCGCGATCCACGGCGCGAACAGAGCGATGACAATCAGCGCCACGATAAACCCTCCGCCAATTGTCACCTTCGGTTCGGCGAGCAGCGCGCGCAAGCGTCGCGTGGCGAGACTGGGCCGGGACGCCGCGAGAAAAGAGGAAGCGGAGGCCTTTGTCACAGGCGCCGCGCAGGTTGATCGGCCTTGCGCTCAAGCATGGCGCAGCCTCGGATTGAACAACGCGACGAGGAGATCGACTGCGATGTTGATGAGGATGAAGATCACGGCGAACACCAGGACGAGTCCTTGAATGAGCGGCAGATCGCGATTGATCACCGCTTCGATCGCCATGTTGCCGATGCCCGGATAGGCGAAGATCCGCTCGATGATCACGGTGCCGCCGATGAGGAAGGTGAACTGAACTCCGGTCAGCGCCAGCGTCGGGCCGATCGCGTTACGCAACGCCTCCTGCAGGACAAGCCGTAACTCGGACATGCCCTTCAGGCGAGCGAGCAGCACATAATCCTGCGCCATCGCTTCATTGAGCGCGCCTTTAAGCACCCGTGCGATCACCGCCGCGAGAGGAAGGCCGAGCGCAAGCGTCGGCATGGCGAGGTGTCTGAGAAGATCGAAGAACACGTCAAACCTGAGCCTTAACACGCTCTCGATGAAATAGAACGGCGTCGTCATGCCGGCGCTGACACTCGGATCGACTCGGCCGGTCAAGGGCAAAAGCGGCCACACGACGCCGAATGCGAGCACGAGCGCGAGCGCCCAAACGAAGTCGGGTATGGCGAGCAAAAGCCCGTTGACCGCGTCGACGACCGGCTCCGCCCAAGTGCGGCGCGCCATTGCGCCAACAATCGCGATGGCGCCGCCGACAATCACCGCGAATTCCAGCGCCGCGGTCGCAAGCTCGAGCGTCGCGGGAAGCCGCTCGCCTAGGAGAGCCAGAACGTCGCGGTGGAGCGAGATCGACGTTCCAAAGTCGCCGCGCAGCGCATAGCGGACCCAAACGGCGAACTGCGAAAGGAGACTGCCGTCGAGCCCGTAATGCGCCCGGAGCGCCGCGATGTCCGCCTGGCTTGCGCCAGGCGAAATCATCATCGCTATGGGATCGCCAGGCACGACGCGAAGGAGAACGAACACGACGATCGCAACGCCAGCGAGCGTAACAAGCGCCACCAGGAGACGCCGGAGAATCGCAAGCGCGATCATCGCTTCGTCATGGCCGCACCCAAACGCGCCCGAGGCGACCGCGCCGCGCGCGATCGCCCTTCGGCCGCTCAGGTCGCCGGCGACACCAGCGTCGGCTGCAAGGCGCCGGACTTGTTCGGCGTGACCTTGAGGTCCGACTTGTAAACGATCGGCTGGACGTATTGCAGGAGGGGAATGACATAGCCCTGTTCGGCGATATAGGCGTCGACCGCCTTCCAGCCGTCGATGCGTTTCTTCTCGTCCTTCTCGCCCCAAAGCGGGCCGATCTTGGCGTCGAGATCGTCCGTTTTCCAGGCCGAATGCGGCGAGGGGCCGAACATCGCAAAGCCGGTCGAGGTCGTCGGATCGCCGATCGCGTCGCCCCAGTTGTAGAAAGCCGCGGGCGCGAGCTTGTGGGTGGTTCTGAGCTCGAAGTGCTTAGCGATCTCATAGACCTCGATATCCGCGTCGATGCCGACCTTGCGCCACATGCCGACGATCGCCTGGATCATCTCGTAATCTTTCGGCTTGAGGCCGCGGGTCGTCTGGATCGTGAACTTGACGGGCTTCTCCGGCGAGTAGCCTGAAGCGGCGAGCAATTCTGCCGCCTTCTTGGGATCGTAAGGCGTCTTGATCGAGGGGTCGAAGGCTGAATATTCGGGCGCTTCGAGCGTCTCGATCGGCACGCCATAACCGTGCAACAGCCGATCGACGATCGCTTTCTTGTCGATCGCCATGATCGCGGCGAGCCGCACGTTCTTGTCCAGCATCGGCTCCCTGTTGGTGATGAAGATCATGCCGATGTCC
This sequence comes from Roseiarcus sp., assembly GCA_036521435.1. Taxonomy (GTDB): domain Bacteria; phylum Pseudomonadota; class Alphaproteobacteria; order Rhizobiales; family Beijerinckiaceae; genus Roseiarcus. The sequence continues at coordinate 5,090 of DATDHT010000101.1, read as the reverse complement.
GTGATCGGCGTCGCCACTCCAGAAAGGCCCTTGACCGTCTTCAGGCGATCGAACTCCTCGTACGGCACCTCGAGCGTGATGTCGGAAGAGCCGGACTCGATCTCAGCAACGCGCGTAGTCGCGTCGGGCACGAACTTGAAGATCACGGTCTCGAACGCCGGCTTTTCGCCCCAATAATGGGGATTGGCCTTCAGCCTGAGGAAGGCGTTGCCCTGGTATTCGTCGACCATATAGGGGCCTGAGCCGATCGGCTTTTTCTCGAAGCCTTCGGCGCCGACTTTCTCGTAGTAGGCCTTGGGCAGGACATAGCCGGTGAGGAACGCCATCCACATGAAGAAGGTCGGTTCGAACCGGATGGCGTCTGCGGTGATCCGGTTCCCGTCGATCTTGTAGTTTCCCGCGGTCGACCAGATGAACGAAATGGGGTTGGCGCTGTCTTTCGCGCCGGCGCGTTCGAGCGACCAAACGACATCCTCGGGCGTGAGCGGCGACCCGTCCGACCATTTGACGTCCGGGCGAACGTCCATCCAAAGCTTCGTCTTGTCGTCGTTCCAGCCCCACGCGGTGAGAATTCCCGGCTTGAGCGCAAGGTCCGGCGCCTGCCCGATATATTGGTCGAAAATGGAGCGATAGATCGCCTGGATGCTTGGATTGACGGCGGAGGCGCCGTCCGTTGGATCGAACGAGGGCAGATTGACGTTAAAGGCGATGGTGAGCGTGTCCTTGCCGGCCGCCCGAACGGCGCCCGCGGCAAGCAGGTCGGTGAGAAACGCGCCCGCGCCGAGCGCCAGCGTTTGGCGCCGAGTGACCTCCACCATGTATGACCTCCCAATTCATCCGAGCCGTCGGTCTCATGTTTTGCGACTTCGCATTTTGCGTGCCACTTCCAGCGGACCGTTAATCGCAACGCTAGCAAAGTGGAATTGGCGAGGCAAGGCGTGGGATACGCTATTGTATGAGGCGGAATTTAATGCGCGTGCGCCTTTTCGTGGCTCGCCCGCGCCTTTTGCGTGAACACGGCCTTATCGTTGACACCGCATGAGCCGCTAAATATGCTCATGCAAATAAATTCCTGAAGGGAGCGAGCCGATGGCGGAAAGGTCCTTCGAGCGCGAAGTTCAGGATTTGCGACTTCAAGCCGGCGAGATCTTTCGCGGCGAAGGCATTCTCGCGATCACCAAAGCCTTGCTTCAATCGGGCGTTTCTTATGTCGCCGGCTATCAGGGCGCGCCGATCTCGCATCTCATGGACGTGCTCGCCGACGCCAAGGACGTCATGGAAGACCTTGGCGTCCATTTCGAAACCTCGGCCTCGGAAGCCACCGCCGCCGCGACGCTCTCGGCGTCCGTCATGTATCCTGTTCGCGGCGCCGTGACGTTCAAATCGACTGCGGGCGCCAATGTCGCGGCTGACGCGCTGTCGAACCTCGCGTCGAGCGGTGTCACCGGCGGCGCGCTGATCGTCATCGGTGAGGATTATGGCGAAGGCTCCTCGATCATGCAGGAGCGCAGCCACGCCTATGCGATGAAGTCGCAGATCTGGCTCCTCGATCCGCGCCCCGATCTGCCGACGCTCGTCCGGATGGTGGAGGAAGGCTTCGAACTGTCGGAAGCCTCGAACTCGCCGGTCATGCTCGAAGTGCGCATTCGCACCTGCCACGTGCATGGGCAATTCGTCGCCAAGGACAACAAGAAGCCCGCCTTCACGCTTCGCGAGGCTTTGGAAAACCCTGCGCGCGACGTCAACCGCATCGTGCTCCCGCCCGCGTCATTCATGCAGGAGAAGGAGAAGCTCGAGAAGCGCTGGCCGGCGGCGGTCGAGTTCATCAAGAGCCGCAAGCTCAACGAATTCTTTGGCCCGAAGGAGGGCGCGGTCGGCGTCATTGTCCTCGGCGGGCTCTTCAACGGCGTGCTTCGTGCGCTTCAGCAATTGGGCCTCGCCGACGTCTACGGCGAGACCTCGATTCCGATCTACGTCCTCAATGTCGCCTATCCGATCATCGACGACGAGATGGTTGAATTCTGCCTCGGTAAGTCAGCGGTGCTGATGGTCGAAGAGGGGGCGCCCGACTATCTCGAACAGGCGCTGAACACGCTGCTCCGCCGGCGCGACATCCAGACCAAGGTTGCCGGCAAGGACGTGCTGCCGATGGGCGGCGAATATACCGCGCCGGTCGTGGTCACGGGCGTACGCGCTTTTCTTCTCGCTCATGCGCCTGAGCTTTTGCGCAACCAGCCGCCCATTCCCGATCCCGCGCCGATTCTCGCGCATGAGAAGGTCAAGGCGCTCGCCAAGGCAGTGCCGCCGCGGCCGCCCGGCTTTTGCATCGGTTGCCCGGAGCGTCCGATCTTCGCCGCGATGAAACTGGTCGAGCAAGAGCTCGGACCCCATCACATCTCGGCCGACATCGGCTGCCATCTGTTCTCGATCCTGCCGCCCTTCAACCTTGGCACGACGACGATGGGCTACGGCCTCGGGCCTGCCTCCGCCTCCGCCTTCAATGTGAAGTCGGACAGGCGCGTCATCTCCGTCATGGGCGACGGCGGGTTCTGGCACAATGGCCTCGCCTCATCGGTTGGCAATTCCGTGTTCAACAAGCAGGACGGTGTCACGCTCATCGTCGACAATTTTTATTCCGCCGCGACCGGGGGGCAGGACCTTCCCTCGTCGCGCGCCCTCAACCCGCGTCGAAAAACGAACAATTCCATCGTCGATGCGGTCAAGGGCGTAGGCGCGACCTGGGTCAGGCAGATCGACCGCACCTACGATGTCGCCAAAGTGCGCGAGACTTTGCGCGAGGCGCTCACGACCAAGGCCGAAGGCCCGAAGATCATCGTCGCCTCATCCGAATGCATGCTGAACAAGCAGCGGCGCGTGCGGCCGCTGTTTGCGAAAAGCGTCGCCGCCGGCGAGCGTATGGTGAAGGAGCGCTTCGGCGTCGACGAAGCGATCTGCTCGGGCGACCACGCCTGCATACGCCTCTCCGGCTGCCCGTCGCTGTCGCTGAAGCCCACGGACGATCCGCTGAAGGACGATCCGGTCGCGGCAGTGGACAATGGCTGCGTCGGCTGCGGCAATTGTGGCGAAGTCGCCGAGGCGGCTGTCCTCTGTCCCTCCTTTTACCGCACCGAAATCATCTTCAATCCCAGCCGCTGGGACCGGCGCCTCGCCAATTTACGCGAGCGCGTCATCGGCTGGCTGCAGCGGCGCCGCGAAGGCCGCCGGATCGCCTTTGCCTAAGACAGCTGGTTTTGACGCGCTCCTTCCCTTCTCCCTCCGGGAGAAGGTGGCCGACGAAGTCGGTCGGATGCGGGAGTCGCGCCGGCGAACCCTCAGCCCCTCTCCCGCAGGAGAGGGGAGTCGCACTGCCGACAACGCTGATGAATGAAGCCGCCCCAACCGTGCTCCGGGTCTCGCTCGACAAGCCGCTGGCCATCGCGATTCTCGCCATGGGCGGGCAGGGCGGCGGCGTGTTGGCGGATTGGATCGTCGAGGTCGCCGAGCATGTGGGATGGGCGGCGCAATCGACGTCCGTTCCGGGCGTCGCGCAGCGCACGGGCGCGACGATCTATTACATCGAGACGCTGCCGCCGCGAAACGGCGTCGCCCCTGTCTTCTCGCTCATGCCGATGCCGGGCGATGTCGACGTCGTGCTGGCGGCGGAGCTCATGGAGGCCGGCCGATCGGTCCTGCGCGGACTCGTGACGCCGGACAAGACGATTCTCATCGCCTCGACCCACCGCGCCTATGCGGTGGCCGAGAAGGAAAAGCCGGGCAACGGCGTCGGCGATCCGTTCGTGGTCGTCGATGCGCTCGATTTCGCTGCTCGGCGGACGATCGCCTTCGACATGGAGAAGCTCGCGGTCGACCGCGGCACAATGATCTCGGCCGCGATGCTCGGCGCGCTCGCCGGTTCAGGCGCGCTGCCGTTCGAGCGGTCGGCCTACGAAGACATCGTGCGCAAGGGCGCGCGGGGCGCCAACGCCAGCCTCGCCGCCTTCGCCGACGCCTATGATCGCTCGCGCGCCGGCGAGCGCACGGCGCCGAAGATCGGCCCTGAAAAGCGCCTTGACGAGTTGCCGGCGAATGCGGGCCATCCCGAGCTCAACCGCCTTGTCGGGCGCCTGCGCGCGGAATTGCCGGAAAGCGCCCGCCCGCTGGCGTTCGCGGGGCTGAAACGCATCGTCGATTTCCAGGACATCGCTTACGGCGACGACTATATCGACCGGTTGCAAAAGCTGACTGCGCTCGATGCGGCCAACGGGGGGAACACGAAAAACTTCGCCTTCACGGCGGAAGCGGCGAAGCGCCTCGCGGTCGCCATGGCCTATGACGACGTGATCCGCGTCGCCGACATCAAATTGCGCCCGTCGCGATTCGCGCGCCTGCGCGAGGAGGCGGGCGCGGCGCCCGATCAGCTCGTCTACGCGACCGAATACCTCCATCCGCGCGGCGAAGAGATCTGCGGCATGATGCCCGGGTCGCTCGGCGCTTTTATCGAAGCGAAGCCCTTCCTGTTCCGAGCACTCGACCGCATCGTCAATCGCGGACGGCGCGTGCCGGTCGGGCGGATTTTTGGCTTCCTGCAGCTCTATGGCGTCGCGGCCTTGAGGCCCATGCGGCGATCGAGCCTGCGGCACAAACGGGAGACCGAGCACCTCGAGGCATGGCTCGCTCAAGCAGCTGACATCCTGCCGAAGAACTATGATCTCGCGGTCGAGGTCCTCCGCTGCCGTCGGCTCGTCAAGGGCTATTCCGACACCCATGCGCGGGGATTGAGCAAGTTCGACCGTGTGATGGCGAAGGTGCTGAAGCTCGCCCCACGCGAGGACGGCGCCCAATGGATGGCGCGCCTTATTTCCGCGGCGCTCATGGACGAATCGGGCGAGGCGCTCGACGGCGTCGCGAAGACGATCGACACGCTGTAGCGTAGAACTCGCGTTCGCAATGAAACCGTCATTGCGAGGAGCGTAGCGACGAAACAATCCAGCGAACGAAGGGCGTTCTACGATCACTGGATTGTTGGGGTGGACGGCCCCGAGCGGCATCTGTGTGCCATGATGAGGTTTGTCGAAGACTTCATCAGAAGA
>DATDHT010000100.1:0-19540 GCA_036521435.1 Roseiarcus sp. | reverse complement strand
CCCTCCGCCAGCTCTTTTGGCGTCGAGGAGGCGATCGCCTTCACCCTGCTTGGGGCCCTGTGCGGCGTCGCCGCCTGGGCATTCATTCGGCTTCTGGTGTTCATGGAGGACGGCTTTCCCAGGCTGCCCGGCAACGTCTATACGCAAAACGTCGTCGGCATGACTCTGGTAGGGCTGATGATGGTCGGCCTCACTCACGCTTTCGGCCACTCGTATGTCGACGGCGTCGGCTATGGCGCCATCCAGTCGATCCTCGACAAGGACATGACGGCGACCAACCTCCTGGTTCTGTTGTTCGCGCTCAAGCTCCTGGCCACGACCGTCAGCCTCGGCTGCGGCGCCTCGGGCGGCATTTTCTCGCCCTCGCTCTTTCTCGGCGCAACGCTCGGCGCGGCTTTCGCGTCGGTCGCCACCCTCGTCCTTCCCAACGCCGGCTTGACTTTGCCGTCGGCGGCGATCGTCGGCATGGCGGGCATGGTCGGCGCGGGAACCGGCGGCGTCCTGACCGCCATCATCATGGTGTTCGAGATGACCCGCGACTACGCGATCATCGTGCCCGTCATCGTCGCCGTCGCGGTCGCGTCGGGTGTCAGGCGCGCGCTGATCGGCGAAACGATCTATACCATCAAGCTGCGCCACCGCGGCCACCGCATCCCGAAGGAACGTCATGTCAATCTCTATCTTGTCCAGCAGGCGCAGGACATCATGGAGCGGCGGTTCATCATCGCCAACGCGAGTTCGACGTTGCGCGAATGCATCGGCTGGGAAGATGTCGACGATCTGCGCGCGATGATCGTCGAAGATCAGGGCCGGATCGTTGGCCTGATCCCGCCTCGCTCAGGCATTTGGCGAGAAAGCGTGAACAACCCTGACCGGCCAGTCGGAGAATTCCTCGAAAAGCGCCCCGTCATGTGCCGTGACGTCGACCTCCTGAGTCTGGTCCTGGCTCGCCTCAAGCGCCACCGCTCGGGCGCGGCGATCGTCTTCCATGGGACGCGTCGGCCTCGCGCCGCCGATGTCGTCGGCGTCATCACCAAGCGCGCCATCGCCGACGCGGTGATCGACAATTTCGCCGATTGACGGTCGATTCCGAGTTCAAGAGCCCCCGCGCAAGCACGATCGTCCTCGGCGGCGGCGCCACGCATATCGGGGTCGAGGCGACCGCGCAGCAAGCGTGGGAGCTTGGCTACGAACTTGTGATCGTAAGCGATGCTGCCACGAGCATGGCCGTCGAACCGCGTGAAGGGACGATGCGCTATATCTTTCCGCCAATCGTCCGGGTAACCGATGGCGACGCTCTTGCCTTTCGCGACTGAAGACGGAATGTCGCCTTTCACGCTGCGCCAGACGCCCCAGCCCATCCAATGGGCAGCGCTTCTCGGCGCGTCAGTCGTCTGGGTCGCGGCCTTCGAACTGATGCAGTTGCCGGCGGCGCTCATGCTTGGCGCGATCGGCGCGGCGATTTGTCTGTGTTGGTTCGAGGGGCGTGTGACAATTCCGCCCTGGGGCTTTGTTATCGCTCAGGGTTTCATCGGCTGTCTTGTCGCTTGCGCCATCACGCCCGACATTGTCGTCACGATTTTTCGCAGATGGCCGATGTTCCTCGCCTTGATTGGCGCGGTGATCGTTTTCGCCGCCGCCCTCGGCTACGTGCTGACGCGCCTGAGAGTGCTTCCAGGCACGACCGCGGTCTGGGGATCCTCCGCCGGCGCGGCGACGGCTATGGTGCTGATGTCCGACGCGTTCGGCGGCGACATGCGTCTGGTCGCAGTTATGCAATATCTGCGCGTCGCCTGCGTCGGACTGGTGGCGTCGCTTGTCGCCAGGGCGTGGCTGCCGGCTGGCGCGGCGTCGCCCGGATCGATCGTCTGGTTTCCGCCTGTGGCGCCTGGCCCTCTCCTGGCGACCTTGGCCCTGGGCGTGGGCGGCGCGATCGTGGGGGTCAAATCCAGGATTCCCGCCGGCGCTCTTCTTGTGCCGATGTTCGTCGGCGCCCCTCTTTCAGCCAGCCATTTGCTCACGATCACGCTCCCGCCATGGCTCCTGGCGATCTCATACGCGCTGGTCGGCTGGTCGATCGGCCTCCGCTTCACGCGCGAGACGGTTCTGTATGCGTGGAAGCAATTGCCGGTGATCCTGGCTTCGATCTTCACACTGATCGCGCTCTGCGGCGGTCTCGCCTTCGCCTTGCATGAGGCTGCGGGAACGGACGCGCTGACCGCATATCTCGCAACCAGTCCGGGCGGCGCCGACGCGGTGGCGATCATCGCCGCATCGTCTCGGGTCGACCTACCCTTCGTCATGGCGATGCAGATCGGGCGGTTGCTCATGGCGCTTCTGGTCGGTCCCACTCTGGCGCGCACGATCGCGCGTTGGGCGGGAAGCGAAGCGGCGCCCTCCGGCGTTCAAAGGGGAAAGTGAAGACATGGAGGCTCGCGACCGAACCAACTTGTCTCGCTTCAGCCGTGGCCGACCGGGCCGCGATCGACGCCAGGATTGCCGCCGGCGGCGGCGACCCCTAGTCGGCTAAGGTAATACGCCCAGCCCTTGGCATGGCCTTCGCACTCGTAGGTGTTGGGAAGTCCGGTGTGGGTCATGCGCACCAGCGTGCCGCCGTTGCGCTCCAGAAGGTCGATCTCGACCAGGCTCGAGCCCGGCGGCACATTCGCATCGTCGTCCCAGCCGAAGCTATAGGCGAGGCGATGGACCGGCACGACCTCGCGGAATTCGCCGCGCGCGGTGCGGCCCGGTCGCCCAGCGACATCCTTCACCAGATAAACCCCGCCTGGATGGGCGTCGGTGTCCGCTTCCGCGCCCATCCAGCTCAGGATCTTTTGTGGATCGGTCAGGAAGGCGAAGACCGTTGCGGGCGGAGCCGCGATCTGGGTCTCGCGTCGGACCACGAGCGATTCTTCCATTGGGGATCTCCTCGAGTGAACTCATTCCGGCCCTATGACGGGCGGCGCGCGATCAAATCGACATGGCGCTGGTTGATTGGCGGAATATGGGCCCGCGAACTCCAAAGATCAACCATTTGGTTGAATAAGCGAGACTTGGGCCGGACGCTGATGACAATCGGGGCGAGTCCGGCCGATGATTGATCCCATGCGCCTCTCTGCAACCCTTGCCTGGCTCATTGACGCGGCGGCTCAGACGCCGACGCCTGAGCTTTTTCTGGCAAGCCTCGGCCAGCGTCTCATCGAGGACGGCGCGCCGCTCGCCGGCGGGGCGCTGACGCTCACTTCGCCCCACCCGCTGATCGCCCGGCGCACCTGGCTGTGGCGGGCCGAGAGCCATGAGGTGGTCGAAGCCCTGGGATTCGTGGCCGGAGCCCATTCCGCGATTGCGACGGACGGTTCGGCTGGCGACGGTCGGCGCTGGCTTGCAGGGCTCGCGGGCGGCCCGGTGCATGAAGACGGCGTTGGGCTGACCCCGGACGGGCCAAGACTCGGCTGGATCGGACCGCACCCATTCACTCCCGACGAGGCCAAAAACCTGAGCGAGGCGGCGCGCTTCGCGGCGGCCCCGCTCACCGCGCTCTCCGCGCGCGCCACGCTGACTGCCGCGCTCGAAGCCTATCTCGGCCGGCGCAGCGCCGCGCGCGTGATGGCCGGTCCCTTGCGGCGCGGAATCGGCGAGACGATCGAGGCGGCGCTCCTGTTCGCCGACCTCAGGGGCTTCACCGCGCTCTCAGAGAGCAGTCCCCCCTCCGAGGTCATCTCGGCCCTTGACGCCTGGTTCGACCGCATCGCCGGTTCCGTGCACGCATACGGGGGCGAAGTGCTCAAATTCATGGGCGACGGCGTGCTGGCGATCTTCCCGGTCGCCGGCGGTTCGCCGCGCAACGCCTGCGACGCAGCGCTCAAGGCGGTCGCCGCGGCGCGGAGCGGAATGGCCCATCTCGACAGGGCGCGGGCGCAAGATGAACTTCCGCCTCTGCCGTTTGGCGTGGCGCTGCATCTCGGCGAGATGCTGTGGGGCGCCATCGGCGCCGCCGACCGCCTGGACTTCACCGCCATCGGCCCGGCCGTCAACCTGGTCAGCCGGCTTGAGGGGCTATGCCGTCCTCTCGAACAGACGATCCTGATCTCGGGCGCTTTCGCCGCCGCGACCGGGACGCCCCTGATCGCACTGGGAACGCATGCTTTGCGCGGGATCGCAGTCCCCTGCGCCGTGTTCACTGTGCCGGATTAGGCCCCGGGCCCACTGCACGGCTCCCCTCTCCCTCGGGGAGAGGGGTTGGGGGTGAGGGCACGCTCACAACACGACGACAGGCGTCCCCTTCGCGACGCGCCCATAGAGGTCGATCACATCGGAATCGAGCATCCGGATGCATCCAGACGACACGGCCTTGCCGATCGAGCTGGGATCATTGGTCCCGTGGATGCGGAACAACGTGTCCTTCTTGCCTTGAAACAAATAGAGCGCCCGCGCGCCGAGCGGATTCCCCATGCCTCCGTCCATATGCACCGGCAGTTCCCGCTGCCGCGCCAACATTTCCGGCGGCGGGGTCCATCCGGGCCAAAACGATTTTCTGCCAATCTCGGCTTCGCCCTTCCAGGCGAAGCCTTGTCGCCCGACGCCGATCCCATATTGCAGCGCCCGCCCAGCGCCCTCCGAGAGATAGAGCTTGCGTTCGCGCGTGTTGATGGTGAGCGTGCCCGCGGGCTTGCCCGTCGGATCATTGACCTCCTTGCGGGTCGTGCGGGCCATGTCGACTTCATTGTCGAAGCCTCCCGGCGTCGAATAGTTCGGATCCGCGTCCGGCGGCAAAAAGGTCTGAGGATCTGGCGCCGGCGGCGCCCCGGGAAGGCTTAACGGAAAATTGAACAGGGATCCCGCCGACGCCTCGGTGGCCGCGAGGCCCAGGCTCGCGATGCTGACCAGGATAAGAGTTCGCGCGGCAAGCATGAGTTGACCCTGTTCCAGCCGCCCGGAGGGCGTCATTAAGAAAACTAAGTCGGATCGGTGATTTCGTAAAGCGTCATGAACGCCTCGCGGCTTCTTGCCGAGCAATGCTGGGCGGCGCAATGATCCTTGTCGGAAGCATTGGGGAGAAACGACCATGACACTCACGCTGCGCGCGGCGACTTTGACCGCTTGTCTTGGCTTTTCCGGCGCGGTGGGCGCGCAGCAGGCCAATCCGCTCGACGTGATCCCGGACAAGATGCCGTTCAACATTCCGTATGGCGCGCCGATTTCGCTTAGCCGCGCTCAAGCCGCGATCGCCGCCGCCACGGCGGAAGCGGAGAAACACGGCTGGGCGCTGAACGTGGCCGTCGTCGATTCCGGAGCCAATCTCGTCGCCTTCGGGCGCATGGATGGCGCCCAGCTCGGCTCGATCGCGGTGTCCGAACACAAGGCGCGCGCCGCCGCGAAATTCCGCCGCGCGACCAAAGCCTTCGAAGACGCAATTCAAAAGAATGATGTGAGGGTCCTGACGATTGACGATGTCGTAGGCTCGCGCGGCGGCATTCCTTTGGTCGAGGACGGCAAGCTGATTGGCGCAATCGGCTGTTCCGGCGGCGCCGGATCGCAGGACGAAGTGGCCTGCACCGCGGGCGAGGCGACGATCAATAAATAGAGTCGCCGGCGGCTGGCTCCCCGCCGGAGCGGTGCGGCCCTGCCCGCAATGCAACTGTTGTTTAGGCTTGGTGTGCGATTCTTACTTGAAGGGAGCAGGATTGCTCGGAAGACCTGAGGAACGCGCGCATGATCGTCGTCACCACTGAGAACATCGCCGGACACCGCACCGTCCAGACGCTCGGACAATGCTTCGGCGTTGTCGTGCGCAGCCGAGGGCTCGGCGGCAACATCATGGCGGGACTCCGCACCATCGTCGGCGGGGAGATCCACGAATACACGCGCCTGCTCGAGGAGGCGCGCCGGCACGCCCTGGATCGGCTGGTCGAGAACGCGACCGCGATGGGCGCCAACGCCATCGTGATGATGCGCTACGACAGCGCCGAGATCGGCCAGACGATGAGCGAGATCGTCGCCTACGGCACCGCGGCGGTGATCGAACCCGTCTCATGATCGCGCTTGGCTTGCCCGTCGGCTTCGGTCTTGCGCTCCTTCTGATCTGGTTTGTCTTCCGCCAGGGCGGCTACAAGCGGCGTCCTCTCGACGCTCCGCCTGGACCCGACTGGCGCTTCACCGGGGAGCGCTTCCTCGATCCGCCGTCGGGCGAGACGGTGGAAGTCTGGTCTTGTCCAAGGACCGGCGAGCGCGCCTATGTCCGGGCGCGAGCCGGCTAGGGCGCCTTTGCACTGGGATGGAGGCCGCTGGTCCGATCGATCCATTTGGGTTTTCTTGGCCGGTCGCCTTTTCGTCGCGAAAACCCCTGATTATGAGGGTTGGATTTCCTTGGATTTCCTTGGATTCTCTCGTCCGAAACGAGACTTATCAATGGGTTACATGGGAAAACGCGCGGAAAAATTTTAGCACGCGCTTCCCTCGCGTCGAGGGGCGCCGGAATGGGCGCCTGCGTCCGAGGCTATGCGGAAGTGCTGGATTGTTCATGCTGCAAGTCTAGCTTAACTTCTGATTTTCTGCAACAGATTGCAGTGGGCCAGTTCGCGCGCCTCGGAAGCGCTGGTCACTAAAGCGCTCGACGGCAAGAGCGGGGAATGGGTTCCTCGCCCGCCGGCGGGGCCCCCCCGAAGTCTGCGGGTCCTTGCGAAGCCGAGGCCGGCGAGACCAACAGCCAGCAGGGCCCAGGAGGAAAGCTCTGGAACTGGCGCCGCGGTCGGACTTCCGGAGATCACGATTTTCGCGTCGCCATCCGAGGCGAAGAACGTGCCGGTGCGCTGGAAAATTCCGTTCTCAAGAAAGGCGGCGTCGAAACACGTATCGTTGGACAGGCACCCTGGGTTCACAAGCAAAATATCGGAACTTCTGAAGACCACCTCGTCGAAATTCCCGGAGTGGCTCAGAACGGCGCCACCGGGACCAGGGATATTTCCACCCTCGAAAAAAGCGGGCGAGGTGAAGGTGAAATCTCCGTCGTCGCTGGTGAACGTGTATGTGACCGCCGCCGACGCCGGTGCTGTGAGCAGAATGCTTGCCCAAACGGCAAGGAAAGCCCGACCCCGCTTTCCGAGCATTAGCTTCCTCCAAGTCACCTGCGAGTGAAGTTCAGGGGCGCGCCTTTTTTGCCCCTTGGTGACCGTGATTTTAACACACCCGCCGACGGCTACGCCAGCCGTGGAAAGGAGCTTTGGCGTCAAGTCGACGCTGTCGGTTGCTCCCAGAGTTTCGGCTCATGGATGCCGAAAGCGACCGCGATTGGGGCCTGATCGACCGTGTTCTCTCGACCCGCAGCGAAGCGGAGCTCCATGCTTAGCGGGTCTGCCCTATCTCCATGAGCCGCGCGGTGTAGCGGGCCATCTGGTCGACCTCGATATTGACCGTGTCGCCCGCCTGGCGCTCGCCCCAGGTCGTCACCTTCAGCGTGTGCGGGATCAGCAGGACCTCGAACGTGTCGCCGTCGACCGCGTTCACCGTGAGCGACGTCCCGTCGAGCGCGACCGAGCCCTTGACGGCGATGAACTTCGATAAGCCCTTCGCCGCGCGAAATCGAAAATGCGCCATACGATCGAAATCGCGCCGCGACAGGATCTCGGCGAGCCCATCGACATGGCCGCTGACCATATGGCCGCCGAGCTCGTCGCCGACTTTCAGCGACCGTTCGAGGTTGACGCGCCCCCCTGCCCGCCATTGGCCAAGCGTCGTCACTTGAAGCGTTTCGGCGCCGACATCGAAAGCGATCGTCGAACCCCTGTCGTGTGGCTCGACGCCGACGACGGTGAGGCACGCGCCGGAATTGGCGACCGAGGCGCCGAGGGGAATGGCTCCGGCATCGTAGCTGCTCGCGATCGTGAGCCGGTTCAGTTTTCCTAGCGATGCAACATCAATAATATGCCCAACGTCGCTGATAATCCCGGTGAACATCTGACCCTCAACCCCCGCATCACAGCCGCGAGGATATCTTAGTTATCGCGCCAACACGCCATTTCCAAGCAAACCTGGGTCCCGACCCGGAACGAGTTCGAACGAATGTTTTTTTGCGGAAAAGTTTCATAAATTGATGCCGAATCGCAACCTCAGATACTATATTGAGTTTGCCCTGTGGATTAAGCAGCAACAGCTACATTCGAACCATGGCAACTGAAACAGCCCGCATTTCGTCTCGCGAACGGCAGGATTCGCGCTCGAGACTGTATTGGCTTGATATCGATGTTACTTTCAACGATATCATGCGCCAGGATCGCATCATACCAAGACATCAAGTCGCGCGCCTCCCGCTTTCATCCTTGCAATATTCCATTTTGAATGGCGTTGGCGTCGTCGAGAACGCGCTTTCCGTCGGGAATAGCGACACAACCTTCAACCAGTTCGAGGTCGATGTCGCCGCCTTTGTACAAACGGACGAAACTTTCGACGCGGCCGAGCTTAATCGATCCGCGAAGATGATCTGGAACGACGTGGATGTTGAGGCGCCCCGGCTCGAGATCTATGTCCAACCCAAAATGCTGCGACATCTGGTCGAGCTCTACCTCACGAAAAGAATTGATACGGTTGTCATGTCGATGAAAATCGCAATCACGCGACAGCCAATGGGCGGCGCTGGTGCTGGCTCGGAGCTGCCGCTACTCGATAGAGACGGACGGCTTTATTTCCGCCGGACCCAGTGCGAACTGTTGTCGGTGCAGGCGTCCCTTGCGCATGAGCACCCGAGCAGGCGTCGCTAGTCGACTGTCCTATGTGCCTGGGGCTTGTGATGGGCGCGCGGGCTTGGCGATTAGGTAAGCGCTATTCCTCTTCGATCGGTATGATCGTCGTCTGGGTCTCGAGTTTGACGACCCGAAACTGAAACCGTGTGCGCAGGCCTTGCTGCCAGCGCATGAGCCGGCGGGCGCGCGCTTCGTGGGGGGTGATCGAAGTCCGGATCGTATCCCAGTCGTCAAAGTTGGAGTTCTGGCGCTGTACCGCGTAGTCTATCTTTTTGGTCGTCGTTCGCATTGTCGTGTGGTGCATCGGGTGAGTTGAAGACGCATTTAGCTCCAATGCTTACGAAAGATAACCTCCGCATTTGTGTGGATACAAATCGTGCGAGCGCGATCGCAATCCGAAGCCTTCTATTGCGACTTGAAATGCCTCGGCATTTATGTCGAATTGTTATTTGGTTGCAGCAATCTGAAGGTGCGTCGTTAGCGCGCTTCCCACGGCCACACAAAAGCGCGCCTTGCCCCGCGCTCCCCTCGCGGGGCTTTTTTTGAAGTGGCCGCAGAACGTCAATTGGCGCGCTGTCGCCGGTGGTTTCCGGAGCCCGGGAGGCAAGGACCGCTCGCTCTATCGAGCCGCTAAAACCCTAACTCGCTGCCGCCAAGGATCCCCTATCATTCACTTGCCCTGTTCGGCGGCGCGTGAGGTAGAATCGCGCCCATGAAGATCGCGACCTTCAACGTCAACGGCGTCAATGGCCGGCTTCCCGTCCTTCTTCGCTGGCTCAAGGAGACGGCTCCCGACGTCGTCTGCTTGCAGGAGCTGAAATCAGAGACGTTTCCGCACAGCGCCGTCCGCGCGGCGGGGTACGAGGCCATCTGGCAGGGCCAGAAAAGCTGGAACGGTGTCGCGATTCTGACGCGCGGCAAAGCGTTGGTCGAGACCCGCCGCGCGCTCCCCGGCGACGATGACGACCTGCACAGCCGCTACATCGAGGCCGCCGTCGACGGCCTCTTGATCGGTTGCCTCTACATGCCGAACGGCAATCCGGTGACAAGCGAGAAATTCAGCTTCAAGCTGCGCTGGTTTGAGCGCTTGATCGCGCATGCCGCCGAGCTCCTCTCCACCGGCGCGCCGGTCCTGCTCGTCGGCGATTACAACGTGATGCCGACCGAACTCGACGTCTATAAGCCGGAGCGTTGGGTCAACGATGCACTGTTTCGCGTCGAGGTGCGGGACGCCTTTCGCCGGCTTGCCAGACAGGGTTGGACCGACGCTTTGCGAACGCTTCATCCCGGCGAGCGGATCTACACATTCTGGGACTATTTCCGTAACGCCTACGCGCGCGACGCCGGGCTGCGCATCGACCACCTACTGCTCAGCCCTTCGATCGCCCCGCGCCTCAAGGCGGCTGGCGTCGATCGCGAGGTGCGAGGGTGGGAGAAGGCGAGCGACCACGCGCCGGCCTGGATCGAACTTGCGGACCGGGCGCCTGAGCGACCGAAGCGACGCCGGCCTTCGCCGCAGCCTCCCGAATAGGAGGGGCCTACGGCCAAAAGCCAATCAGCGCGGTCCGCGTTCGAACCCTTTGCGGTCCTCACCTCAACGCGCTGAACGGAAGGAATGCGCCTCAAGCCGGATTGGTTGGTGATGTCGGGGTCCGACGCCATCCGAGACGTTCCCAAAGCGGATCGCCGGAGCCCGAATTGGCCAGGGCCGGCGGCGCTGTTTCATGCGGCCGTCTTCCTCCGTTTGGCTCTGCGCCAAGCGCCCGGCGCCGTGCCGACGAACCGCTTGAACACGCGATTGAAGGCCGCGGGCGAGGCATAGCCGACTTTGTCCGCCGCCTCGGCGATGTCGACGCCTTCGTCGAGGAGTTTCGCCGCCAGCTGCATGCGCCAGCGCGCCAGGTATTCGATGGGCGGCGAACCGACATAGGCGTTGAACCGTTCGGCAAACGCCGATCGCGACAAACCGACCTCGCGCGACAGGCTGTCAAGCGTCCAATTCTCCGCGGGTCTCCCATGGATCAGCTTGAGAGCGCCGCCGACGTGACGATCGCGCAGACCGGAAAACCATCCTCGCGAATGCCCGTCGAGTTCGCCCGCATATTTTCTCAAGACGTCGACGAAGATGAGCTCCGCCAGCCTCGCGAGCAGGATCTCCCGGCCGGCGCCATTGTCATCGGTTTCATCGACGGCCGTGCGCAGCAGACTGGACAGCCACGCTTGGCTCGCGCTCGAAGCGCTGGCGGCAAGAAGCGGCGGAAGGCTCTCGATCAAGGGATTAAAAGGGCGCAGGTCGCAGCCGAGGTAGCCGCACACGAAGTGACAGCTCTCCGGCCCCCCGGCGGTCTCGTTCAGGACGTGTGGCAGCGGCAGGGCGCGGTCAACCGGTCGCCGATAAAAGGCAAGGTTAGGTTCGCCGCGCATGCCCGGGGCTGAAGACAGGAAATGTGAGTCGCCTTTCGCAACAATCACCACATCACCGGGGGCCAACCGCACTGCGGGCAGCGAGGCGTCTTCCAGCGCGGCCCAGGCGTCCCCCGCGACCAGAATGTGGAAACATATCACACGCTCCGCGTCCGGCATCACCAGAGAGGCGATGACAGACGAGTTCGGTGTGGTTCCAACCCAGGGCGCGTGGGCTTTCATGTCGAAAAAGACGGCCCCCGTCAGCCGGACGCCTCGGAGCACCTCGGATAAAACATCCATCACGGGCTTCTCGCGCAAAATCGCTCAGAAGAACACGCGTTCGCAGAAAATCTGGATTGGCGATCAAAAAATACGGACGACGAAGTATATCTTCAAAAAAGCGCTTCCGCCAGCATCGCCGCGGTTGCTTGCCGAGATCGGAGAACAAGCGGCCGGTAGACCAAGGAGGGATCGATGCAAGGCATTACGCTTGCGACCGCCGACGCTGGACTGGTCGACACCACCAGGCGCGGTGTTCTTCAGGCCGCTTTAAAGGGTGAGATCCTGGATCAGCATTCGGCGGCTTATGACGACGCGAGATCCATTTGGAATGCGATGATCGATCGGAAGCCCGATCTCATCATTCGGTGCCGGGACGAGGCCGACGTCGTTCACGCCGTGAATTTTGCCCGCGACCACGGTTTGCTGGTCGCGGTGCGTGGCGGCGGGCACAACATTGCCGGTAGCGCGGTCTGCGACGGGGGCGTTGTGATCGATCTCTCGCAGATGAAGGACGTTCGTGTTGACGCGGCCGCGCGCCAGGCTCGGTTCGGTCCGGGCGCCACGCTCGCCGACGTGGACAAGGCGACGCAAGCTTTTGGACTGGCCGTCCCGACCGGCATCAATTCCACGACCGGGATCGCCGGCTTGACGCTTGGCGGGGGATTCGGCTGGCTGACCCGCAAGTACGGCCTCACCATCGACAGCCTGATTGCGGCGGACGTCGTGACAGCCGATGGCGAGTTGCGGCGGGCAAGCGCGACGGAAAACCAGGATCTATTTTGGGCTCTGCGCGGCGGCGGCGGCAATTTTGGCGTGGTGACGAGCTTCGAATTTCAGCTCTCGCCAGTTGGCCCCGAGGTCTATTCGGGATTGATCGTCCATCCCATCGCCGACGCTCCAGCGGTCCTGAAAGCGTATCGGCAAGCGATCGCCGCGGCGCCGGATGAGCTTAGCTGCTGGACCGTGATGCGACAGGCGCCGCCGCTGCCGTTCCTCTCCGCCGACTGGCACGGAAAAGAAGTGCTGGTGCTGGCCCTCTGCTATTGCGGCAATGTCGAGAACGGAGAGCAGGCCACGGCGCGTTTGCGCAGCATAGGAAACCCGATTGCCAGCCATCTCGGCCCCAATCCTTTCGCCGGCTGGCAGCAGGCTTTCGACCCGCTTTTGACGCCCGGCGCCCGGAACTACTGGAAGAGCCACGACGTTGCCGAGCTCTCCGACGCGGCGATCGAAATCCTCGTCCCCGCGATTGCGAATCTCCCCGGGCCAGAGTGTGAGGTCTTCACGGCGGATGTCAGCGGCGCCGCCGCCCGCATCGGCGCCGATGCGACCGCGTTTCCGCAACGAAGGCCGCATTTTGTGATGAATGTTCACGCCAGGTGGCGTGACGCCGGCATGGACCAAACCTGCATCGGCTGGGCTCGAAAGCTATTCGAGGCGATGAGCCCACATGCCACCGGAACGGCCTATGTCAACTTCATGCCGGGCGACGAAAGTGAACGGGTGGAAGCCGCCTATGGCGCGAACTTTGAGCGATTGGCGCAGATCAAACGGCGATACGATCCATCAAATCTGTTCAGGATGAACCAGAACGTCAAACCTTCGGATAGGTCGCCCGCCTCTTGAGCAGCGTCAAGATCGGAACAAGCATCCGGCCCGGCGAGAATGCGCCGGGCCAAGGCCGGAGGTAACGATCAGGGACTTCCGCTTCGGGCGGCAGCTCGAGGTCCGGAGTCCGCCGTGAAGACGGATTGTGGAAAACTCACGTCGCGAATCCCGCCTTCGGCGAGGCGTTCGCGCTAAGGCCGGCCTCGATGCGCCCAGATGCGGAAGAGGTCCGAGAAAATAGCTGACGGAGAAGTCCGGCCTGTCCACCCGACGATAATCGCGGAAATTCCACTTCGGGGCGAATACTCCTCTTTCCGCCGCGGGCGCGGAACGGCCGGAATCCGCCCAGAGCGATCGCCGGCATGACAGTGATTGTGCTTTGACCTGGCGAACCATCGTCGTTATCGCTACCCCAGGTCTGGCGCGGGGATGCGATCCCCGGAGACCAAGAGCGGGTCGCTGGACGGGCCGGTCAGGAGGGGCCGGCGAACTTCCTGAGCATTTGCTTTTTGAAACGAGGCGAGGTTTCGTCTCCCGCAGGCGAAAGCTGGCATGCGAACGTCGTCATGTTTCAAATTGTTCGACTGGTTTGCTTCACAAAATTGTGAGGGCAGCGCCCGGAACGACGCCATGAATAGCCGATTACATCTTACCGAATAAATTGGGGCCACGATTGTTGTCTTTGTGAGCGCCCATGTCATGATTGCGATCGGAGTGTCGATGGTCCAGTCTGCCAAGCTTGTTTCGCTGGCTACTGCGGTTCCCCCTCACGTCCTGAACCAGTCCGACGTCGCGTCGGCCGCGGGCCGCGGTTTCGCCGGGCGCTATGACGATTTCGACCGCATGGCGCGCGTTTTCAAGACCTCTGGAATTCGTCAACGCTATGCGGTGCGGCCGATCGATTGGTACCTGACCCCGCTGGGCTGGCCGGAGCGCACAAGCGCCTATCTCGAGGGCGCATGCCAGCTCTTCGTCGACGCGGCGACCCGCGCTCTGGACGCCGCCGAACTTGACGCCGCCGAGGTCGACACCATCGTCACCATCTCATCGACTGGAGTTGCGACGCCCAGTCTCGAGGCGAGAGTCGCCGGACGCATGGGGTTTCGCGCCGATGTCGAGCGGGTTCCCGTCTTCGGCCTTGGCTGCGCCGGCGGCGTCTCGGGGTTCTCGATCGCTTCCCGCCTCGCCTGCTCGCGTCCGGGCAGCATCGTGTTGCTCGTCGCGGTCGAGGTTTGCACCCTCGCCTTCCGCCTCGATGAATTGACCAAGGCCAATATTGTCGCCACGGCGCTGTTCGGGGACGGCGCGGCCGCGTGCGTGCTTAGGGCTTATGACGGTGGCGCCGCCGCCGTCGAAATGAGCGGTCAGCATACCTGGCCCGACACGCTCGACATCATGGGCTGGAGGATCGATCCGCAAGGCTTCGGCGTCATCTTCGACCGTGCGATTCCCCCGTTCGCGCAAGCGCACATGGCGCCGGCGATCACCGGCATTCTGGCCAGAGGCGGATTGGCTCTCGAAGATATCGATCGCTTTGCCTGTCATCCCGGCGGCTCGAAGGTCATCCTGGCCCTGGAACGTGCGCTGTCGCTCGAGCAGGGTTCTCTCGACCACGAACGCACGATCCTGGCGGAGTATGGCAACATGTCGTCGCCGACCGTGCTCTTCGTGCTGGACCGTATCCTTCGCGCCGGCCTGCCTTCACGCACCTTGTTGACCGCCATGGGCCCTGGTTTCACCTCGAGTTGTGTTTCCCTGAAGAGAGCGGCGTGACGGCCGCCGCTCTGCTTCTTGGACTGGTCACCGCGGAGCGGGTTGCGGAACTTTACCTTTCGCGCCGCAATACAGCGGCGCTGCTGGCAAAAGGCGCCAGCGAGTTCGCTCCGGGCCATTATCCGGCAATCGTGCTCATGCACGCCCTCTGGCTAGCCGGCTTATGGATTTTCGGCGCGACGCGTATAGTCGATCCAGCCTGGCTCGCAGTCTTTCTGTCGCTCCAGGTTCTGCGGGTCTGGACTCTCATGACGCTCGGCCCTCGCTGGACCACTCGTATCATCGTCCTTCCCGGCTCGCCCCTTGTGTCGAACGGCCCCTATCGCCTTGTCTCGCATCCAAACTATCTGGTCGTCGTCGGAGAAATCGCCGCCCTGCCCCTTTGCCTTGGCCTGCCCTGGATTGCCCTCATCTTCTCCGCAGCCAATGCGATCCTGCTATCCATCCGAATCCGTGCCGAGACGATCGCCTTGACCGGATCGGGCTGTGTCGAACGCGCTTGATCGCAACAATCCGGTCGCCCCGTTAGCCTCAACGTCGGTCGGATTTGCGATGATGTGCGTCGGCATGTTCATGGCGATCCTCGACGTGCAAGTCGTCGCGACCTCATTGCCGACGATTCAGAGCGCTCTCGGCATTCCCCCGGACCAGATGAGTTGGGTGCAGACCGCCTATCTGATCGCCGAGGTCGTCGCGATCCCGTTGACCGGCTTCCTCACGCGCCTTTTGAGCATGTGCTGGCTGTTCGTGCTGTCGATTTCCGTGTTCACACTGGCTTCCGTGGGATGCGCCGCGAGCGATCATTTCTCAATGCTGATCGCCTGGCGGGTTTTGCAGGGCTTTTCCGGCGGCACGCTGATTCCGAGCGTCTTCTCGGCAGTTTTCCTCCTGTTCCCAATCGCGCGCCAGGGTCTTGCAACCACATTCGCTGGCGTTCTCGCGGTGCTTGCGCCGACCGTCGGACCGATCGTCGGCGGTTGGATTACCGAGACCTATTCCTGGCACTGGCTGTTCTTGATCAATGTCGCGCCTGGGATCGTTTCGGCGGTTGTCGCCGGCATCCTGTTGCCGAAGGAGCCGATGCGGCTTGGCGAGGCGCGCCGGCTCGACGTGCTGTCGTTGGGCTTCATGGCGATCGGGCTTGCCGCGCTCGAAGTCGCGCTCAAGGAAGCGCCGACGCGCGGCTGGACCTCCGGCCTGGTCGCAGGTCTTCTGGCGCTCAGCTTTGCCAGTTCGTTCAGCTTCGTCAGACGAACCCTTAGCGTATCGCGCCCGATCGTCAGTCTCAAGACCTTCGCCGATCGAAGTTTCGCCATCGGCTGCGTTCTGAGTTTCGTCTTAGGCGTCGGCCTGTTCGGCTCGGTTTATCTCATGCCTGTCTTTCTGGCGTTCGTCAGAGGCCATAATTCTTTGGAGATCGGCGCGATCATGCTGGTCACGGGGATAACGCAGCTCATGACCGCGCCGATCGCCGTTGCGCTCGAGCAGCGCGTCGAGGCTCGGCTGCTCACGTCGCTTGGGTTTGGACTGTTTGGCCTCGGCCTCGGCTTGAGTGGACTACAAACGCCGGAAACCGATTTCAATGGCATGTTTTGGCCGCAGGTCATTCGCGGACTGGCGATCATGTTCTGCCTGCTTCCGCCGACCCGGCTCGCGCTTGGACACCTGGCGGCGAGCCGCGTGCCTGACGCGAGCGGCCTTTTCAACCTGATGCGCAATCTTGGCGGGGCCATTGGGCTCGCCTTGATCGACACCGTGATCTACACCCGCTCGCCCGCGCTTGGGACTGGGTTGATGGAGAGGCTGCAGGCCGGGAATGTCGACACGGCCAAGTTTGTCGGCATACCCCTCGACATGTTCATGAACCGCCCGACTGGCCCGCTCGAGGGCCCGGCGCTGGCGATGGTGCAATCGCTCGTCAAAAAGGCTGCGCTCGCTCAGGCGATCAACGAAGCCTGGATCATGATCGCCGCTTTGACCATCGGCGCGTTGCTCTGCGTGCCTTTCGCCAAAAGGGCGTCACCGCAGGCCGCCTTATAGAAGCGCACCATGGCTCACGAGACCTCATCGGCCCGCGTTGGAACAACGAAAAGGACCATCAATGCGGCGGCGAACAGAACCAAACTGCTGGCTCCGAAGACGGCCGTCGCTCCCTTGAAATCGTAGATCGCCCCCCCGCCTGCCGCCCCGATCGTAATGGCGAGTTGTATCGCCGCGACGAGCAGACCACCTGCACTTTCAGTTTCGTCGGGAACGGTGCGGGTGAGCCAAGTCGACCAGGCGACGGGCACGGCGCCGAACGCCAGTCCCCACAGCGCAATGACCGCCAAATCCATTGACAGCGTGCTATTGGACGTCGCGAGAGCGGCGGCAAAGATGGCCATCACGAGGGGCATGGACGCGAGCGTTGCGCGCAGACTGCGCTCCAGCATGAAGCCGGCGAGCAGGGTGCCGAAGAAGCTCGCGACGCCGAATCCAAGCAGCACACTGGAAATCATCGCAATCCCCGCACCCGTCGTGAATTCGAGAAACGGCCGCAAGTAGGTGAAGAAGGCGAAGTGCCCGATGAAAACCAGCATGGCGCAGATCATGCCGACGGCGACACCCCGTCGCCTGAGGACCTCGACAAGAGTGCCGAGCCTCGCCGATCCAAGGGCTGGCATCCGGGGCAAGGTCGCGGCTTGCGCGATCAAGGTGATTGCGGACAAACCCGCCGCCATGAGGAACACGGCGCGCCAGCCGAAAAGATGACCCAGGTAGATTCCGACGGGCGCAGCGAAGATGGTGGCGGCCGAAACGCCGCTGAAGATGATCGACAAGGCCCGCGGTATGGACGCCTCGGGCACGAGCCGCATGGTCAAGGCGGCTGACATCGACCAGAATCCGCCGAGCGCCGCGCCGAGCAGGACGCGTCCGACCAGCAGCATGGGGAAGTTCAAAGCGAAAGCCGCGATGAGGTTGGATATCAACAGAAGGATCGTGAAGCCGAGCAACACGATCCGTCGGTCAAGGTTTCGAATGACCGCCGTGACGAGGAGGCTCGATAACAGCGCCAAGGCGGCGGTCGCCGTCACCGTTTGCCCGGCCGCGCCTTCGCTGATTTTAAAATCGGCCGCGATCGGCGTGAGCAAGCTGGCTGGCAGAAATTCGGCGGTGACCAAGGCAAACACGCCGAGCGCCATCGAACCGACCGCGGCCCAGGCAGGCTCGCCAGAGCCCGCGTGGCGATCGTTCATCCGATCGACAGGCAACCCGGTAGCCGTTTCATCGATATCGCGCACCAGTTCGTTCATCTTTGGTCCTTGCAGGCATGCATCTTTGATACATCCTTAAGCTATACGGTTCGGACGATCTATGTTACAAACACCGATATGATTGATCGTTCATCCGGAAACTCGCCCGCTGGGAGGCCAGCAGATCCGCTAAATGAACTTCTGGTCGGCATGCGCCTGACTGGCGTCGAATATCGGCGGATCGAGCTCTCGCCGCCCTTCGGCCTCGGTTTCGGCGCCTCGGAAGGCCGCGCAAACTTTCATTTCGTCGCCCGCGGCCCGGTCTTCCTGCGTCAGGGCGACGAGGTCCATCGGATGGACACTGGTGACGCCGTGTTGCTCCCGCGCGGCGGAACCCATGATGTCGTGTCGCAACCCGACCTGGCGGGCCGCGACGTCGCCGCATTCACCACCTCTGCGCTCTGCGAGGGTGTCAGCGCGCTGACCGCCTGCAAGGCCGGGGAGTGCCCGTCCACGCACGTCCTGATCTTCAGCGGCTGCATGGAGTTCGATCTGGGGGGCATGGGTTCGCTGGTCGGTTTGATGCCCGAGGCCATGTTCGTCGGCACGTTGTCGGAGCGCTATCCGGAGATTGTGCCTATCCTGGAAGCCATGGAGCGCGAAACCTGTGGCGAGCGTGCGGGCTTCGCCGGCATCCTGGCTCATCTCGCCAATGTCGTGGCTGCTTTTATCGTGCGCGCCTGGGCGGAATCGGGGTGCGGCGAGGCGAGCGGGTGGTTGTCGGCGCTGCGCGACCCGCGCCTCGGCGGCGTGATCTCCGCCGTCCATCGTGATCCTGGGCGGGACTGGACAGTGGCGGACTTGGCCGCTGAGATGGGGAGTTCGCGTTCGATCTTTGCCGAGCGGTTCCTCGCCGTCACCGGTTTGACGCCACTAAGATACCTGACCGAGCTCCGCATGCGGCTCGCCGCCGAGTGGATCGGGCGTGACCGCATGCCGATCGAGATTGCGGCTCATCGCCTCGGCTACGGCTCGCACGCGGCCTTCAGCCGAGCCTTCAAGCGGATCAATGGCCAGCCTCCCGGGTCGGTTCGCTCTGCG
The DNA here is from genome assembly GCA_036521435.1 of Roseiarcus sp. Lineage (GTDB taxonomy): Bacteria > Pseudomonadota > Alphaproteobacteria > Rhizobiales > Beijerinckiaceae > Roseiarcus. Next base: position 402 of record DATDHT010000100.1, on the reverse strand, counting down.
CTAAGGTCCGCGTAAAGCCTCCGCTTACTCCGCGATGCGCAGAAGCTGCTTCCCCACGTTGCGACCTTCGAACAGCCTCCGCAGCGTCGCCGGCGCGTTCTCCAGGCCATGCTGCACGTCGACTTTGGTCTTGAGCTTTCCAGACTGCACCCAGCCGGCGAGCGCGCCGATCGCCTCATGGGCGCGGGGCATGTAGTCGAGGATGATGAAACCCTCCATCCGTCCCCGCTGGACGACCAGGTTGAGGTAGTTCTTCGGTCCCGGCGCCGGGTCAGTCGCATTGTAGTTGGCGATCCCGCCGCACAGCACCACCCGTCCTCGCATCGCCAGCCGCGCCAGCGCCGCATCGAGGATGTCGCCGCCGACATTGTCGAAGAAGATGTCGATGCCCTTGGGACAGAG
>DATDHT010000099.1:0-10092 GCA_036521435.1 Roseiarcus sp. | reverse complement strand
ATCGACACGACGATATCGGCGAAATCCAGTCCTCGTCCCCTCGATCCTCCGAACATGACGCCCGGAGGCTCAAGCACCGGCGCGCGCGTCGTCGCAACAAGGAGATCGACCCGGCTGGCGTCGGGCGCGCTCGATCCGACGACGAGGGTGCCGTACGGTCGGCTTGAGCAACCCGCAGCGACCGCCGACAGCGCGATTATACAGACGACGCCGACTTGAGAACGCGCCGCTGTTCCTCTCAGCGGCGCGCATAGCCAGCGCGATAAGCGCGCCCCCAGCCCCATGGCGCGAACGCTGTTCTCAGTCGTGCATGGAATCCGCGGGCGAAGGCGCCGCCTGCAGCGCGTATTCGATCGGAGCCAGCTGCCCCGTTTTCGCCGGTTCCGCCGGCTTTTCACGTTGGGTCATGAACCACCAGATCGCCAGCAGCACGACAATGACGATCAGGATGATCGCCCACATCGGGAAGCCGCTCGACGTAGGCGCAGCAGCAGGAACCCTTGACACGGTGGCTTGGGCGCTTCTTGCGGCGGCTTCGGCGCTCCTCGCTGCGGAGCTGGCTGTCGAACTCGCGGCGGTTGCGGCGCTCGAAACCGTCGAGGTTGCGGTCTGGGTTGCAGCCGCGGCTGCGCCCCCAAGACCGGCGAGCAGCCCAGAGGCCCCGAGCAATTTCGAGACTTCAGGTGGAAGCGCGGCGGAGATTGCGTCTTTCTGACTGTTCAGCATCGAAAGAATCGCCGAGGGGTCCGACCAGTTTGAAGGGTCCTGCTGACCGATAGCGCCGACGGTCGCATGCGTCACCGTGCCGAGCAGCGCCTGCGTCGCGGGCTGGGGAGCGCCGGAAAACTGGCTCAGCGCGCCCGTCAGGCTTGAGAGGCCGCCTCCGCCAAGAAGGCCGCTCAGGAGCGTGCCGCCTTCGTTCAGGAACCGGGTGTTGCCGCCTCCGACCGCGCCACTGAGCTTACCCAAAATATCGGGATCCGAATTGGAAACGGCGTCGGACACTTTCTGAGCGCCCCCAGGCGCAGCCGCCGCTGTAGCGAGCGAAGCGAGGATTGCCGGGATTGCCGCGGCAACAAGCTTCTGCGCCACCGCTTCATTGATGCCGAGCGCCCGCGCCAAGCCACCGACCAATTGGGGCGTAAGGAACTGGGACACGAGACTAACAAGATTGATTGCCATTACAGCTTCCCCTCGAACCGACAAGGTCGACGACCGGCAACCTTTTAACAGACTTTCGTGCGCTTGGCGCGGCCTGGTCCATCGAAAAATGAGTTGCAGGCGGCTTCAGCCCCGCCCGTCTGCTCGGGAAAATCCTGGCTGCGGCAGGAAGGGGCATCACAGACAGTCTGAGCGCCGGGCGATCAGAACGGCGCTCGAAAAGACCAAAACCTCCTGCCCGCGTTGGTTCACGCCGCGAAATCTGCTGGTGATGAGACCCCATTTCGGCTTGGAGGTCTCGCGTTTCGATACCGTCTCCATTGAATACGAAACGATATCGCCCTCATGGACTGGGTAGGGCCAGCGCATGTCCGTGAAGCCCGGCGAGACGCCAAGCTGCGGAAGGGTCTCGCCCCGCTCAGCCAGGGCGGCGCGCAAGCCGCTGCGCGTGTCCACCAGTCGGCGCATCCCCGCGGCGGCCAGATGCATCCCCGAGGCCACGAGCGGCGTCCGTCCCTCGTCCGCCCGTGCAACGATGCGCGGATCGAACCGTCGCCCATAGTCGAGAATCGCTTCCCGAGAGAACTCAGTCTGGCCGAGGGCGGTCGACTGACCGATGCGGATGTCCTCGTAGAACATGAGGCCGTTAGTTCCTGGGTGACTGTGAGCGCTGCTTGAGCAGGAGCACACTGCGCTGAATCATGGCGGCCACGCCGTCCTGGTTGACAACTTCGTAGAGAAACTCGACCTCGCCGGCGCCCGTCTGGCCTTCGCGGGGGCGGGTGGCGAGCGTATGGCGGCGCACATGCAGCTTATCGCCCGGCCTGACCGGCCGCTGCCACCGGACCTCTTCGAGGCCGGACTCTTCAAGGACCGCCGCGCGCATCAGGAACGCCTCGCAGTTCATCCGCAAAAGCAGCGCGGACGTGTGCCATCCCGAGGCGATAAGGCCGCCCGCCGCCGCACGCGCAGCCTCTTCATCGGTATGGAAAGGCTGGGGATCGAACTCGCGCGCGAACGCCATGATATCGGCGGTCGAGACATCAGCGCCGCCGTATTCGACCGTTTCACCGAGCGGAAAGTCTTCGAAATAGAGCCCGTCCGCCATTGGCCCTCAATTCGCAAAGCGGAAATGCATGACGTCGCCGTCGGCGACCACGTAATCCTTGCCTTCGAGCCGGAACTTGCCGGCTTCACGCGCGCCGGCCTCGCCGCCATTGGCGATATAGTCGTCATAGGCGATGGTCTCAGCGCGGATAAAACCCTTTTCGAAATCCGTGTGGATGATTCCGGCCGCTTGTGGGCCCCTGGTTCCCTGTTCGATCGTCCACGCGCGCGCCTCCTTTGGCCCCACGGTGAAGAAGGTCACGAGGTGCAAGAGCTGGTAACCGGCGCGAATTACGCGGCTAAGACCGGGCTCACTCAACCCGATCGCCTCGAGGTAAGCTTCTTGTTCGGCCAGGGGCAAGAGGGCGATCTCGCTCTCGATTTTCGCCGACACGACGGCCGCGACGGCGCCTTCCGCGGCCGCCTGCTCCCTGACCAAATCGGAATAGGCGTTGCCCCGGTCGGCCGATCCTTCGTCGACGTTGCAGACATAGAGAACCGGCTTCGACGACAGGAGGCCCAGCGACTGGAAAAGACGCCGCTCGTCGCGGCCGACGCCCATGGCGCGCGCCGGGCGCCCCTCTTTCAGTTCGCCAAGGCTGCGCTCGGCGAGCGCCAACACGTCCTTGGCCTCCTTGTCGCCGCCCTTGGCCTTCTTCTCCATTTGGGCGATGCGGCGCTCGAGGCTCTCGAGATCGGCCAGCATCAGTTCGGTTTCGATCGTGGCAATGTCGGACAAAGGGTCGACGCGGCCTTCGACATGGGTGACATCGCCGTCGTCGAAACAACGGACCACATGGGCGATCGCGTCGCATTCGCGAATATTCGCCAGAAACTGATTGCCGAGCCCTTCTCCCTTTGAGGCGCCGCGCACAAGCCCGGCAATGTCGACGAATGACAGCCGGGTCGGGATGATCTCCTTGGAACTGGCGATGTCAGCGAGGGTCACGAGACGGGGGTCTGGCACCGCGACATCGCCAACATTGGGTTCAATCGTGCAGAACGGGTAATTGGCCGCCTGCGCGGCGGCGGTCTGCGTCAGCGCGTTGAAAAGCGTCGACTTGCCGACGTTCGGCAGGCCGACGATGCCGCATTTGAAGCCCATGGAAGCCGTCGTTGGAGTGGGGAAGGTCGGACCTCATGCGCGGGCTAAAGGCAAAAGGCAAGGGCGCGCGGCAGAGTTCTCGGGTGGCCGGTCCCGCGGGATCAGTGGACGCCCACAGCTCTCATTTCTCGCAAGGTCGAGCTGTAGGCTTCGGCCACCCAATCGCGCATCTGATTGGAGTCGGGCGGAAATTCGAGCTCGACCGAAGCGGCGCCGGCAAAACCTGCGTCTCGAATGGCGGAAAGGTAGTCTCCGAATGGAGTGTTGCCTCGCCCGGGAGGCAGGTCGCCATGATTGAGCCCATCGCAGTCGGAGATATGCACCTGAGATATCCGGCCCTTGAGCCGAGTGAGCGCCTCCGGCGGAATTCGCATGAGCCAGAAATGCGAGATGTCCACTGTCGCCTTGACGTTCTCCAGGCCGACGTCGTCCAAGAAACGCTCCATGTCGTCCAGCGTCTGGATGAAGGCGAACTCGAACGGAAGCAGTTCGATCGCAAGCTCGAGGCGCCGTTCTGCGGCATGCCGTCCCACCTGCTGCGTCGCCTCGACCACGAGCTTCCACTCGCTCTCCGCCGGCACCAGGTGGTGCTGGAACATGTACTCGCCTGGGACGAAGCAAAGGTTCCTGGCCGACGTGAACTCGGAGGCCAAGTCGAGGACGTTCTTCGCCCGTTCAATGTGATAGGAACGGACGGCCGGATTGAAATCGCTGAGACCGAGACAGGTGCAGACGAGCGAGTTGATCGGCAAGTCGACGCTGCGCACGTCGGCGACATAGTTGCGGCGCTCGGCCGGATTCATTCGGCCCGGGTCAAAACCGATGAAGAGATCGAGGCTATCGAAACCGATTGTCTTCGCCTCCTGCCTCCCGGACTGCCCCTCGTATGGCGAGCCGAACCAGGCGGAATCGATCAAGCCCAGCTTCCACTCAGGATAAGCCTTCATTCGTTTGTTCCTCCCTGGACAAAAACGATAGCGGACAATCATTTTGCCCTGCAAGGGTTCGCGAGGCGTTTTGGCGAGGCCATCTCTCGCCGCCCGCTGCAAACGTCCGCCTAGTCTGTGGGTTGAATGGGCTTGCGTCGCTACCGATCGCGTGTGATGTCGCGACGGAATTGACGTCAGCCATGGAGTCAGCTTGTCAGACGCGCCGAACGCAATCAACTCGAGCGCCGTCGCGCGACTGCTCGCGCTACGCGAACAGATCGCGCGGAGGGCGCGAGATTGCGGACGGGCGCCGGAATCGATCAAGCTTGTCGCCGTCTCGAAGACCTTTGCTGCCGACGAAGTCTGGCCCACGATCGCGAGCGCCGGCCAGACGCGCTTTGGCGAGAACCGGGTGCAGGAGGCTATTCCGAAATGGCGCGACCTGCGGGCGCGCGCGGGCGAGTTCGGCAAGACGATCGAGCTTCATCTGATCGGCCCGCTGCAAAGCAACAAGGCGCGCGAGGCGGTGGAGACTTTCGACGTGATCGAGACGGTCGACCGGGAAAAAATCGCCGCAGCGCTCGCCCGCGAAATCGGCCGGGTCGGCAAGCGCCCGCGCCTGTTTGTCGAGGTCAACACCGGAGGGGAACCGCAGAAGGCAGGCGTGCTTCCCGAAGACGCCGACGCCTTTATCGCGCTCTGCCGCCAGACTTATGGATTGACGATCGCAGGCCTGATGGCCATCCCGCCGGCGAATGAGATGGTCTCGCCGCATTTCGCCCTGCTCGGCGTCATCGCGGAACGCAACGGGCTGAGCGAGCGTTCTATGGGCATGAGCGCCGATTGGCCGCTTGCGGTGCAGCTTGGCGCGACCTATGTCCGCGTCGGTTCTGCGATTTTCGGCGCCCGCGATTCACCTCATTGAAACGCGAATCGGCCGACATGCTCGTGTTCAGGTAGACTGCTGACCCGATTGAGGTTTTGATAACATGTGGGCGTTGGCGATCTCGTGGCGATCCTGATCTTTGTCTTAAGCCTCATTTTGCTGATCGCGGCCGCGGGAAGCGCGTATGAGAGCCTCGACCTTTTGCCGACGAGCACCGGCGTTTTGTATGCGCTGTCGGGAGCAGTCGCCGCTTGCGCCGCGGTCGTGACATTCGCCGTTGGGGTTCTGACATGGCGGATCGGCGCGCTTACGAAGCTTGTGCGGGGATCGGCGGGGCGTCTGGCCATTCCGGCGGCCTTCGAGGCGACGCCCGCAGCCGAGACCGCCCACGCCGAAGACCTCGCCGTGGCGCCATCGGCGACTGAAGCGACGGCGTTGGAGAACGTGGACGAAGCATCCGGGGCCGAAGACCAGAGTCCGATCAACATCAACCGCTCCGGCCACCTGCCGTCACTTGAAACGATCGAGACCGTCCTGGAGACTCCGGAAGAGCCGCAAGGGCCGCCGAGCCTGATCGGCAGCTACTCCTCGGCGGGGGCCAATTACAAGATCTTCTCCGATGGCTCGATTGAGGCCGAAACGAGCGAAGGCACGTTCCAGTTCGCCTCCATGGGCGACTTCAAGCGCCATCTCACCGAGACAAAGGCGAAGACGGCCTCGGCGATCGAATAGATCCCGAAGGCGTAACGCGACGACCCCTTGCGCCACCTCAGAGTCATTCTACGAACAGGAAACGTTCTCCCCAAAGCGATTTGCAATTGGATCGAGTTGGTTCGGTTCCTGCCCGGCAGCGAGCCGCGCCCCTAGTCCGATCGGTCCATTTGGATTTCCTTGCCTCGTTCGCGTTTCGACGCGAAAACCCCCTCTAGCGAGCTTTGGATTTGCTTGGATTTCCTTGGATTCTCTCGTCCGAATCTAGACTTATCAATGGGTTACGCGGATTTTTCGTGAGAAAAAAATTCGCACGCCTTTTCTCCGGCAAAGCGCCGGAACGGTCGCCGGTGTTCTTGGGCAGTCAGAAGGGGGCGCAGGGTTGCTCATGCCCAAGCTTAACCTGATTTCTGCTTTTCTGCAATAAATTGCCGTCCGGTCCGTTTCCTTTCTCATTCTCACTCTCAGCCTCCGCTCCGCGTCAGCACGACCTTCATGCAGCTGTCGATGTCAAACGCCTGGGCCATCGCCTTCTCCACCTGATCGACCGGGAATTCGTGGGTGACGAATTTTTGCAGCGGATAAATTGTCTTGAACTTGTTCAGCAGGCGCAGGCTGCTCGGGTAGCCGGTCGGGGGATGGTTGGTCATGCCGAAGAGGCGGATCTGGTTCGCCAGCAGATGGCGGTGCGGATTGATGGGCACGTCTCCGACATCGGCGAACACGCCCGCGACGAAATAGGCGCCGCCGCGCCGCGCCATCTCCAGCCCCTCGGGGATGGCCTCGGCGACCCCGGTGCATTCGACGATGACGTCGCCGCCGCGCCCTTGGGTCAGATCGCGCACGATCTCAACGCGCTCGGCCTGGGTCGTGCCGTTCAGGCTGAGCACGGCATCGGCGCCGAAATCCTTCGCCATCTGAAGCCTGAAATCGGACCGGTCGATCGCGATGATCGTGCCCGCGCCCATCAGCCGTGCCTTGAGCACATGCAGCAGGCCGAGCGGGCCCACGCCCTGGATGACGATGGTCGCGCCTGAGCCGAACCCTTCCCCGCCCATCGTGTAAAGCTCTTTGGCCTTGTCCAGATTGAAGGTGCAGGTCATGAGTTCCGACATGACCGCGATGCGCGGCTCCATGTCGTCGGGAACCTTGAACACGAAGGCGTCCTTGCGGACATAGATGTAGTCGGCCCAGCCGCCCATCAGATGCGGGACGTCGTCGCAGGTGAAGGCGTTGCCGTAGCCTTTGATGTTCTGGCACAAGGGAAAGCCGAACGTGTTCCGGCAATACCAGCACTTGCCGCAAAGAATGTCGGGACACATGACGACGCGGTCGCCGATCTTCAGCTCTTGCCCGGTGTACTCCAGCGAGCGGCCGGCCGTCCTGCCGATCTCGGCGACCTTGCCCACGATCTCGTGTCCGGGAATGAGCGGAAAGGGCGTATGCGATTCCGCCGGCGTTCCCGCATATTGCACCGTCTCGCCGCGGAAGGTGTGCTTGTCGGTGCCGCAGAGGCCGCACATTTCGAGTTCGATGACCATCGAGACATCATCGACTTCCGGATAAGGGTAGCGTCGAACCTCGAACTTTCCGGGCGCCGTCATCACCGCGGCGCTGACGCTGTTTGGCTTCATTGTCGATCCCGGGAAGTTGCTCGCCGGCCGCGCGCTCGTCGCCGAACCGGTGCAGCGGATAGGCGGTCTTCATGCCGAGGCGGCTGGCTTTCGTGAGCCCGACAGCTTAGCGAAGCCAACGCCCCCGACGCCATTTAGGCCGGAGCTCAGCGTGAGAACACTAAAAATCCGGTCGTGTCGCCCACGACCGTGATGTGCCCTTTGCAAGGCGCGGCGTCCTCCAGATGAACCACGTCGCCAGCATGCAATCGTCGCGTCTCCCCATCCGTCGCTGTGATGGCGAATATTCCCTGTGCCACGGTGAGGAACTGGATCGCGGGCGTGGGATGGTAGAGATGGTTCACAAGGTCGGCGGCGCCCCAATGGGGCCCAAATCCCGCGAAGAACAGGCTCGAAGATGGCTGGTTGCCGCCAACGAAGATCGGCGCCGCCGGAGGCGCAAAATTCTGCTCGGCGAGTTTCGCCGTCACGTCTGCAAAGTGCGTCTCGTGGTCCGGACTGCAATAGAGCCGGACATAAGAGAACCTCGACGCGTCATTCTGTGACTGTATCTTCGTGCCGGCCTCTTCCGCTTCTGCGGTTGAGCTTACGGCGCCCATGGCCAGAGCCAAGACCGCAGCCATGACAATCGCGGCGCCCGCCTCGTTCCTCATGTTTTTCCCCCAGGCCTCAGTCGAACAGGATGACCTGCCGCACCCCGACGCCATCGCGCAGCCGGTCGAAGCCCTCGTTGATCTCCTCGAGCTTCAGTCGGTGGGTGAGCAACTGGTCGACCGGCAGGCGGCCGGCGCGGAAGAGGGCGATCATGCGCGGCACGTCGCGCTGCGGAGCGGACGAGCCGACATAGGAGCCTTTGAGGGTCCGCTCCTCGGCGACTAGCGTGATCGGCGCGAGACTCATACGCCTGTCCGGATGGGGGAGGCCGGCGGTCACGGTCATGCCGCCGCGGTTGGTCACGGCGTAAGCGAGTTCGAGCGCAGGGACCGAGCCCGCCATCTCGAAGGCGACATCGACGCCATTGCCGGAGAGGCGACGGATTTCCGCGACGGCGTCGTTCGAGCGCGCGTTCACGGTTTGCGTCGCGCCGAGTTTCGTCGCGAAGGCCAACTTCTCGTCCGAGAGATCGACGGCGATGATCTGGCGTGCGCCGGCAAGCCTCGCGCCGAGGACCACACTCAGGCCCACGCCGCCCAGGCCCACCACAGCGACGGATTGTCCGGGTTCGAGTTTGGCGGTGTTGACCACCGCGCCGACGCCGGTCAGCACCGCGCACCCGAACAAGGCCGCGAGTTCCAGCGGCAGGTCGGGGTCGATCTTCACACAGGATTCACGCGCCACAACCGCGTGAGTTGAAAAGCCCGCTACGCCAAGAAGGTGATTCACGGGCTCGGCCTGAAAGGAAAGCCGGCGCTCCCCGGAAAGCAGCGTTCCGGCTGCGTTGGCCTTGGCGGCCGGCTCGCAGAGCGCGGGGCGGCCCGACACGCAGGGGCCGCAGTGGCCGCAACTCGCGACGAACACCAGCACCACGTGATCCCCGACCATGACGTCGGTCACCCCGTCCCCGACGGCCTCGACGACACCCGCCGCCTCGTGGCCGAGCGCCATGGGCATTGGCCTCGGCCTCGATCCGTCGATCACCGAGAGATCAGAATGGCACAAGCCCGCCGCCGCCATTTTCACGAGAAGTTCGCCACGGCCGGGGGGGCTGAGATCGAGTTCGACGATCTCGAGCGGTTTCGATTCCGCATAAGGAGGCGGAAGGCCGGGCTGGCGAAGAACGGCGGCTTGAATGCGCATGGGGTAGGTCTCGGAACCGGAAAACGCCGATGCTGGGCGAGATCGGCGGGCGGGGCAACTGAAAATTAACATGGCCCGAGCCCGCTCTTGCGCGGCGAATGCGCTCGCGCCAAGTATTGTTCAAGCCATTTCGCCCTGATGCGGGCGCCGCCTGGAGCTTAAAGTGATGCCGCAGACCAGCAGCCGCCTTTTTGACGATTTCTCGCGTCTCATGACCGATGCCGCCGGCCTCGCCGACGGCGCGAAACGCGAGGCGCAGACCTTCGCCCGCTCGCAGATGGAGCGGATGATGGCCGGCATGAACGTCGTCACCCGCGAGGAGTTCGAGGCGGTGAAGGAGATGGCGGCGCGGGCGCGCGACGAGAACGAGAAGCTTGCCGCAAGGGTCGCCGCGCTCGAGGCCAAGCTCAACGAGCCAAGGCTTTGATCGGATTCGCATTCCCTTACCAGAGCCTTGATTCCGTTAACTGATTTTGTGGACCAAGGTTGGTAATCGGTTTACGAACGGGCGCGAATCAGCAAGGTTGTAGCGGGTTGCGCGACGGAAGGGTCGAGCGGCCGCTGCTTTGTTCCTCGATCCGCCGAAAGACCCTGATGACCTCCATCGAAACCAGCGCCAGCGAGCGTCGCGAACATCCGGTCGACGTCGTCGAGCGATTGGCGGCCGTCAACGAATGGACCTTCGATCGGGCCGAGACGGACGAGATTTCAATCCTGGTCTCGGGCAAATTCGCCAATTACGACGTCGCCTTCACCTGGCTG
>DATDHT010000098.1:0-7025 GCA_036521435.1 Roseiarcus sp. | reverse complement strand
GCTTCCGGTCGAGATCGACGTCGCCTCGGAATATCGCTACCGCGAGGCGCCCGTCGACGACGGCGGCTTGACCATCGTCGTCTCGCAATCGGGCGAGACGGCGGACACGCTGGCGTCGCTGCGCTACGTGAAGGAGAGGGGCGCCAAGACGATTGGCGTCGTCAACGTGCCTGGCTCGAGCATCGCGCGGCTGACCGATGCGGCCGCGCCCACGCTGGCCGGGCCCGAGATCGGCGTCGCCTCGACCAAGGCTTTCACCTGCCAGCTCGCCGCGCTGGCGGCTTTGGCGATCGGCCTCGGCAAAGCGCGCGAGATGGTCGACGACGCTACCGAGGCGGCGCTCGTCGGCGAACTCGTCGCCACCCCCGGTCTTCTGGCCGAGGCGCTCAAGCTTGAGTCGATTGCGGAGAAGCTGGCTCATGGGGTTGCTCGCGCCCGGGACGTGCTCTACCTCGGCCGCGGCACGGCCTATCCTTTGGCCCTGGAAGGAGCGCTAAAACTAAAGGAATTGAGTTACATCCACGCGGAAGGTTACGCAGCGGGTGAACTCAAGCACGGGCCGATCGCGCTCATCGACGAGGCGATGCCGGTGATCGTCATCGCGCCGCGCGATGGGGTGTTCGAAAAGACTTTGTCCAACATGCAGGAAGTCGCGGCGCGGGGCGGGCGCCTCATCCTGATCGGCGACAGCCACGCGGCCGAGGAGGCGGGGGTGGCGATCGAGCATGTCCTGCCGATGCCCGACATGGCCGTCAATTTCGCCCCGATCGTCTATGCCGCGCCGATCCAGATGCTCGCCTACCACACCGCCGTCATCATGGGTAAGGACGCCGATCAGCCGCGCAACCTGGCGAAATCGGTGACGGTGGAGTAGGGGCCTCACCGTAGCTCCGTTTGGATTTCCTTGGATTTCTTCGTCCGAAACGTGACTTGACGTAAACAACAGGGCGCTTCACGCCGTGAGATTCGCGAGAGGCGTCAACGGCTTGAAGGGCGAAGCCATTCGTCATCGCGAGGAGGCCGATAGGCCGACGTGGCGCTCCAGGAGCCGCTGAGCGCCGTGTTTGCCATTGGATCGCCGCGTCGCTACGCTCCTCGCGATGACGCCTCTGGGGGTCGCGAACTATGCGATACCAACAAGCGGGAATTGCTCCTCGGCAAGTCGCGGCAAATGTTCAATCAGCCCGCCAAGATCGCCGGAAGTCAGAAGCAGCACAGCGTCGTCCTTGCGCAGCTCAGCGCCGATTCTAGCCAGGCCCTCCTTGCAGGAATGGATGGGCGCAGCGTCCACCCCAGCTGCGGTCACTCGCTCCATGATCTCATGGAGACTCGCCTGTTCATGGGTCCCGGCCCCCTGGTTCGCCGGCTCGAATATGAAAACGCGATCGCAGCCGGCGAAGACATCATCATACCATTCAAGCTTGTTGCGATTGCGCCATGAGAACGTGTGAGGCTCGAATACGACGAGCAGGCGTGCTTGCGGAAAATGCGTTTTCATTGCCGCGATCGCGCTCTTCGCCTTGTCGTAGGACGATCCGAAGCCTTCGAACATCTGCACGCTGGTCAAGTCGGATTTTCGGTCGAGCCGGCGCGTGACGCCGCGAAAGCTCGCCATCGCCGCCATGTATTGCTCGACGTTGACGAGGCCCCGCGTCAGCACGAAAGCGCCGACCCCAACTATGTTTTCGATATTGTGCGCGCCGAGCTGGCCGGTCTTGACGCGAGCAACCTCACGGCCGCGCTCGGTCAACGTGAATTGAGAAACGGCGCCATATTCGATCGCTTCCACCCGCCAGTGGCCCTTCGTGAGCCCGAAGGTCACGATTTCGCGTTTCGTTTCTGCGAGAAATCGCTCGCTGAGTTCGCCCGAGGTCGCCGCAACGATGAGCCCGTCGCGCGGGACCAGATCGAAGAGCTGATGGAAGGGCTCAAGATAGGACGCGATGCTCGGAAAGACATTGACGTGATCATGCGCGAGCGGCGTCAGCAACACATGCGCGGGACGGTAGTGCAGAAACTTCGACCGATTGTCGGTGTTCGAGGACGGATATTCGTCGCCTTCCAGCAGGAATAATCGTCCGGTGCCAGCATTGGAAGCGCGAGTGGGCGACAAAGGAACGGCGCCGATCATCCACGAGGGATCGAGCCCGGCGCTCGCGAGGCAATGCGCCATCATCGAAACGCTCGTCGTCTTGCCGAACGATCCCGCGACCACGATGTTCTCGCCCCCACGCGAAAGGAGCGCGAGCGCTTCGGCGAAGGACAGAATTTTTGGCCCGTCCGGCCGCGCGGCGCGCGCGAAAGCCTCTGCCACCTCATCATTCTCGCTCGGGACCAGCCGCGCGTTTTTGCCGATGACGATCAGATCAGCGTCGCCAGGAATATTCTGCGGCCCATAAGGCGTCCGGCACGCGAAGGCTTCACGAGCCAGCACCTCGGAGATCGGCGGATAGATCGCTTCGTCTGAGCCTGTCACCGCGACGCCGCTGTCGCGCAACAGGATAGCCGTGGCGCTCATGCCCACGCCGGCGAGGCCGATGAAATGCGCTTTGCGAAATGGAAATGCAGGCATTGTCGCTTTGTCTGGAAGCTTCCGGATCATGCGCCGCCCAGGGCTATCGAATCAGAGCGGCGCAGGTGCGTTATGCCAGCGACCCGGGCGACAAGGAACGTCCGCCCCCGTCTCCCTCCAACCGAGGGCCCTTGGGCGGCGTTCGCCAGACGCCGGAAAAATCCGCAAGGCCAGCTTTACTCGAGAGAAAAGTCCGCCATAATTCGTCCGAAAGCACGTGAGGACCAATGCCTATAAAGCCCTTTGCCGCCACGGGGTCGCCGGGGATTGTCGTTCCAGGCAAACGGCAATTGATTGTCGAGACGTTGAGCGTGCAGGTTGACGTGAACCCGCCGGGGGCAAAGCTCGAGGCCTTCGTCAGCTACAAATGCGCCGGCCAAAACATACAGCTCTTCGTGCCGCTGACTTACGCGTACACGGAGCCAGCTACGAACTTCGACTTCCATGTGGCGATGCAAAATGTCCGCCTGTACCCGGACAAAAAGACGACCATGACGGTTAGTGTCTACGCCCCGGGGGGAAATCCAGGCACGCTGTTTCTGACCGTGTTGGGCCAGCTTGTTTGAGTTCACGTTGGGCGCGGCGCGTGTTGTGATGTAGAGCCGGAGGCCTGCCTCCGTCCTGTGACGGAGATAACAGCGCTTTATCGAATAGGCGCCATACTCCCTCATTCTCTACGGGAGATCGACCATGCCGTCCCGCGTTGTCCTCTGCCTGCTCGCCGCCCTTGCCGCATCGCCGGCTGCCGCTCAGGGCAACGCCAATTCTGCGGTCTGCGCCGCAGACGACGACAGCGCCTTCTCTCCCGAGCAGCGCATAGCGGCCTGCGACGCGTTGATCAAAGCCGCGCGGAACGCGCCCAAGGCGGTCGCGGATGCGCTCGTGAATCGGGGCCAGGCGGCCTGGTACGCGGACAAGATGGCCCAAGCCTTCGCCGATCTCAATCGCGCCATCAGGCTCGATCCGACCAACGCCCGAGCCTTTCGCGAGCGCTCCAACGCTTACCGCTCGTCCGGCAAGTTCGACCGCGCGCTCGCCGATGCAAGCGAGGCGGTGCGGCTCGATCCCAAGGACGCGAAGGCCTTCGACAACCGCGGCGACGTGTTCGTCGGCAAGGGCCAATACGACCGCGCGATCCAGGACTATGACGAAGCGCTGCGGCTCGATCCGAAACTGAGCTTAGGCTTCAGGGATCGCGGAGCCGCCTATTATTTCAAAAAGGATTACGACCGCGCGATCAAGGACTATGACGAGGCGATCAAGCTCGATCCCCGCAGCGACCGCGCCTACTCCAATCGCGGCGCGGCTTATAAGAAGCTCGACCGCAACGCTGAGGCGATTGCGGACGAAAGCGAGGCGATCAAGCTTGACCCATCCGAGCCTGCCTACTTCGACAATCGCGGCCTGTCCTACGCGGCGGAGGGCGACTACGACCGCGCCATCATCGACCACACTGAAGCGATTCGAATCGCTCCGCGGGCGAATTTTCTCACCAATCGCGGCAACGCCTACCAGGCCAAGGGCGATCTGACCCACGCCATCGCCGACTACGACCGCGCGATCCAGCTCAACCCAGCCTTCGCCGACGCCTACAACAACCGTGGCGCGGCCTTCCGCGGCAAAGGCGATCTCGACCGCGCGATTGCCGACTACCAGGCAGCGCTGCGTGTCGCTCCACGGGATGAGACAGCCGCTGAGAACCTCGCGGCCGTCCAGGCTCAGCGCAAGCGGGCGATGAAATAAGATGAGAGTTGGAGGCCGATGGGTTCGCCATCGGGTGCGCCCAGCTCCATCCGATCTTCGTAAGGGCAATCTTCGGCTAAACACCAGCAATAAGTTCCCCGGGTCGACTAACCCGTTGCCCGCCGTTGGCGCGCGACCGGTATGTGCGCCAGGCGGTCCTTTCGTGAATGACCCGCTCGACCGCTTTGCGTCGAAAGCGAAGTCCGGACGACCCCTTGTTGGCGACGAACCCGGCACTGCGGAAAATCGACCTCCTCCGGCAATCGCCCGGTCCTTGTGCAGCCGCAAACAATAGCGGCGCCCGAACCCAGGCGGTGGGCAATCCAAACCCGCTCGTCGGGCCCCAGCGGTCCATCACGCGGCAGGCACGGTCCTTGCGTCCATGTTGACGGGTCTCCGACCGGAGGCCGCGCAACGGGCCTAGCTGATGACCACGGCCATCGATCTCGCCGCCGAACCTTACGAGTTTGCGCTCGCGCCTGAGCATTGCGCGCTCCTGATCATCGACATGCAGCGCGATTTTCTCGAGCCCGGCGGCTTTGGCGAGATGCTCGGCAACGACGTTGCGCAATTGCGCGGCGCCATCGAGCCGAACCAAAAGCTCCTGGCGGCGTGGCGCGCCGCCGGACTCTCGGTGCTCCATACGCGGGAAGGCCATCGGCCGGACCTCGCCGATTTGCCGCCGGTCAAAAAAATTCGCGGCCGCAGCGCCACGTCCATCGGCGACGCCGGCCCGATGGGCCGCATTCTGGTGCGCGGCGAAGCCGGCCACGACATTATTCCGGAACTCTATCCCGAGCCCGGCGAGCCGGTGATCGACAAGCCCGGCAAGGGCGCGTTTCACGCCACCGACCTGCACGCGATCCTGCAGCACAAAAACGTCAAGCAGCTCGTCGTGACTGGCGTGACGACGGAGGTCTGCGTCAACACCACGGTGCGCGAAGCCAACGACCGCGGCTACGACTGCCTCGTGCTCGAAGACTGCTGCGGCTCTTACTATCCGGAATTCCACGCGATGGGCCTCAAGATGATTAAGGCGCAGGGCGGCATTTTTGGCTGGGTGTCCAGCTCCCAGAGCGTGATCAAGGCTTTGGCTGGGTGGAAGAGCGCCAGCTAGGCGACGGGCAACGCAAGAAAAGGAGCGGGGCGATGGCGAATGCAATGACCGCCAAGGCGGGACCAGAAAAATGGTGGGTTCCCGGCGACTGGAACGCTTTCTTCGGGTTCGGGACCAACATCCTGGTCAACGTTCTCGTTCTGACTGGCCTCCTTCGCTATGTCCTGAAGATGCCCGACTCGCTTGTCTTCGGACGCATTCTTCCTGCCCTCGGGCTGATGCTGTTCCTCAGCACGGTCTATTACGCCTGGCTCGCCTATCGGCTGGCGCAGAAGACCGGCCGCACAGACGTCTGCGCTCTGCCGTCGGGCACCAGCGTGCCGCATATGTTCGTCGTCACCTTCGTCGTGATGCTGCCGATCCTGCTCAGGACCAACGATCCGATCCAGGCCTGGGAGGCGGGGCTCACCTGGGTGTTCGTCCAGAGTTTCGTCTTGATGGCGGGCGGCTTCATCGCGCCGATCATTCGCAAGATCACGCCGCGCGCGGCGCTGCTCGGCTCGCTCGCCGGCATTTCCATCACCTTCATTTCGATGCGGCCCGGCCTGCTGGTGTTCGAGACGCCGCTCATCGGCATGGTGTGCTTCGCCATCATCCTGGCGAACTGGTTCGGCGGCGTGCGCTACTTCCGTGACGTGCCGGGCGGCCTGATCGCCATTGCGGCCGGCACGCTCATCGCCTGGGGATCGGACCTCTTCGGTCTCGGCTACGGCGGCTTGAGCGTAAGCAGCGTCGGCGACGCCTTTTCGCACTTCGGATTCTCGTTCCCCGTCCCGGCCGTCGGTCACGTCTTTGCGGGCTTCAAGTTCATCGGAATCATCCTGGTGACCGCGATTCCGTTCGGAATCTATGATCTCGTCGAAGCGATGGACAATGTCGAGAGCGCTGCTGCGGCCGGCGACTCGTTTCCGACCACCCAGGTGCTGACGGCCGACGGCGTGATCAGCCTGATCGGTTGCCTGCTCGGTAATCCGTTCATCAACGCCGTCTATATCGGCCATCCAGGCTGGAAGGCGATGGGCGGACGGATCGGCTATTCCGCCGCGACCGGCGTGATGGTGCTGGTGCTGACCTGGCTCGGCATCGTGGCTTTGGTCTCAAGCCTGATCCCGGTGGTCGCGATCCTGCCGATCCTGCTCTACATCGGCATGCTGATCGGCTCCCAGGCCTTCCAGGAATCGCCGCGGAGCCATGCGCCCGCGATCATTCTGGCGATGATTCCGCAAATCGCGGCGTGGGGCAAAACCATGATCGACGGCGCGCTCGACGCCGCGGGCACCAATGCCGCCAGTGTCGGCTTCGATAAGCTCGGAAATACCGGCATCTTGTACAAAGGCCTGGCGACGCTTGGCGGCGGCGCGACGCTCGCCGGCATCATTCTGGGCGCTGTCACCGTGTTCATCATCGAGCGCCAGCTCGAGAAGGCGGCGGCGTTTGCGCTCGCGGGGTCGGTCCTCACCTTCTTCGGCCTGATCCACGCCGAGGACCTTGGGATCGGCCAATCGCCCGTGGTGGCGGTAAGCTATCTCGGCATCGCCGCGATGCTCTACGGCTTCGCCAGATTTGCCCATGTGGCGCCTGCCGAGCCGACTG
>DATDHT010000097.1:0-4172 GCA_036521435.1 Roseiarcus sp. | reverse complement strand
GACGTCCAGTATTTCATCAATCCGGGCTTAGGGATCGCGAACCCGGACGAACCCACGCAGCGGATCAAGAACGAATTCGTCGTCGGCCTGCGAACGAACGTGAACTTCTGACAGATTCAGCTCACGCCGAGCTTCCGCTGCAAGCTGGTTGACGACGTCGTGTACTGGAACGTCAGTTTCTTGTCCGGGTAGACATAATGATGCGCGCGCTGTGCGGCGAGCGTGGCCTCATGAAAACCGGACAGAATCAGCTTGAGCTTGCCGGGATAGGTATTGATGTCGCCGATGGCGAAAATGCCCGGAACGCTCGTTTCGAATTTCGCCGTGTCGACGGGGATCAGATTCTCGTTGAGATTGATTCCCCAGCCGGCGATCGGCCCGAGCTTCATGGTGAGCCCGAAGAATGGCAGCATGTCGTCGCAGGCGTGATCGTAAGTCTCGCCGTTCTCGCGGCGGATCGTGAGCGCTGAGAGCTGGCCATTCTCGCCCTTGACGCCCGTCACCTGCCCCAGCACGAATTCCATGTCGCCCGAATTGACGAGTTCGCGCATGGCGTTGACCGAGTGGGGCGCCGCGCGGAACGCGTCGCGGCGGTGAACCAGGGTGATGCGGTCGGCGACCGGGTGCAGGTTCAGCGCCCAGTCAAGCGCGGAATCGCCCCCGCCGACGATCACCACGCGCCTTCCCTTGAAATGGTCCATTTTGCGCACGGAATAAAAGACGCTTTGGTTTTCGTAACCGTCGAGGCCCGGGATCGGCGGCCTCTTCGGCTGGAACGATCCTCCGCCCGCCGCGACAAATACGGACTTCGCTTCAATCGCCTTTTCGTTGTCGGTGCCGATGCGAAACAGGGGCCGCTCAGGTGTGCCCAGGACCTCCATTCGCTCGACCATCTCGCCAAGGTGAAATTTCGGCCCGAATGGCTCGATCTGCTTCGTGAGATTGTCGACGAGCTCTTGTCCGTTGATCACCGGAAACCCTGGAATGTCGTAGATCGGCTTCTCTGGATAGAGTTCGGCGCATTGGCCGCCCGCCTTCGGCAGAATGTCGATGAGATGCGCTTTGATGTCGAGCAGGCCGAGTTCGAACACCGCAAACAATCCGATGGGCCCGGCGCCGATGATCGCGACGTCGGTCGATAGTACTTCGGTCATTCAGGTTCCTTCTGTTCTTATCCTTGTTTCGGGGGCGTGGTCACGGTGAGGCCGTCCAGCGCCTCGGTGACCTTGATCTGACAAGAAAGCCTGGAGCTGGGGCGCACTTCGAAGGCGAAATCGAGCATATCTTCCTCCATCTGGGAAGCTTTGCCCGTCGCTTCGATCCACTCCGGGGCGACGTAGACATGGCAAGTCGCGCAGGCGCAAGCCCCGCCGCATTCGGCCTCGATGCCCGGAACGGAGTTGCGCAGGGCAGTCTCCATGACCGTCGCGCCGACCTGCGCCTCGACCGAACGCGACTGTCCGGTCGCGTCAATGAAAGTGATCTTCGCCATTGAACAGGGTGATTCCTTGGAATACTGTGTCACGCCTCGACGGTGCGTGAATTCGGTCGGCGAGCGCCGCCTATATAGAGCGCGCCTACATAGAGCAAGCGGGGCCGCGCCGAAAGGGCATTTGGGAGGCTCGACCGGGGTCGGCGCGATTCGCGGACCGGGGCCGAAAACGGGCCGACGTCGCGCTTCGATGGTCTGAGCGACTAACCGCGGAGGCGGTCGATTTCCGTGAGGGCCTCGCTCACTGCCGATACGAGCGCGGCGGTCGCCTGCGCCTCCGCCGAGCTTTGGTCGCCGCCAGCCAAGGCCAATTCCTCGATGCGCCGAGCCGCGCCGGCGACCCGCCTCGCACCGACGGCAAGCGCCGAGCCCCGCAGTGTGTGAGCGATTTTCGCTCTTGCATCTGAAGATAAGGGTGGCGAGCCGGACAGCCGCGCCGTCAACGCAGGGGCTTGAAGCCGGAAGAGTTGAAGCAGCTCCGCCTCGAGCTCATGATCGCCAAGGCACTGGCGGGCCAAATGAACGAGATCAAGGGGTGGGTCGAAGCCGCTGGTCCAACTCTCGAGCATACGCGCCGGTCCGTCCACGTGAAGGTCGCGGCCCGTCAGCGCCGCCGTTAATCACGGAACACTATCGAAAAACATGGTAACCGAACCGTTAACGACGTTTGCAAGTTGCGCAGGTGGCGTGGTTTTCATCTATGAGGCTCGGCAGTAGACTGCAACGTGGTTAATTCAGCGTTGGTTCGGCCGCGGCGAGCCCCGGGGAAACGCTTGGCGCGGGTGTCGGTCATTTCAACGATCGGCGCCGATGGAGTGAGGCGGACGCAATGGTAAAGCAAAATCCGGCGACGGATCCCGTTTCGGCGGCGATGTCAGCGATCGAAAGCGCTCTAAACCTGACCGACGACGACGAGGCCGCCGCCGTTCTCGCGGACACCAATGCCTCCTCGCCCCAGCTCGCTCCAGCGAAGCCGACGGCCGCAACGCCGGTTCTCAAGCCGACCCAACTCGCCGGCGACGCACCGACACTCCTTCGCGCGGGCCCGTCCTCGCCGCTCGTGCCGGAGAACGAACCCAAGCCGGCGATCCCCGTGGCGACGCCCGCCAATGACGATCGTGAGAACGTCGGCGCCGTCCTGCAGGCGATGAATGCGCGCCCAGCGAGCCGGACCCCATTCCTACTCGCCTTGGTTGCTTCACTCCTATGGGCGGCAATCTGTGCGCTCTACGGCTACGTCTCTGTGTGGCCTTCGGCGCCGAGGCGGCCCCTTGAGATGCTGCTGCGACCCGAGACTCCGCTATTTTTGTTGGCGGCTCTGGGGCCAATCATCTTCATGTTCGCGTTCGCCGCGCTATCGCGGCGCCTGCGCGAGTTGCGACAGTCGGCGCGCGCGATTTCTCAGGTCGCTGTGCGTCTGGCCGAACCCGAGACAATGGCCGGCGAGCATGTGACGAACCTGTCCCAAGCCATCCGTCGCGAACTCACGTCGATGGGCGATGGGGTGGAACGCGCTCTGGCGCGCGCCGCGGAGCTCGAGACGCGCGTACGATCTGAGGTGTCTACGCTTGAGCGCTCCTATTCCGACAACGAGCGCAAAATTCGGCTGCTGATCGCCGAAATGGCCGATCAGCGCGAGTCGATCGTGACCAGCGGGACGCGCGTTCGGGACGCCATAGCAACAGCGCACGACAGCGTCGCGCAGGACCTCGTCATCGCTGGCGGCAATTTGAGCGAGCGACTCACTGAGACTGGCCAAAAAATTACCGCATCGCTCGGCGCGGCGTCGGATGACATTACCGTCACGATGGACCGGACCGGCTCCGCGACGGTCGAGCGCATCGTGGCGGAAGGCGCGCGAATGAGCGTATCGATCGAGGCGGTCGGCGAAAGCTTGGCCGACCGCCTCGCCAACACCAGCCAAAAAGCCGCCGGCGACATCGTGTCGCGAGTGGGAGAAGTCGACAGCCGTCTCAAGGCGGTCGGTGACAGCCTGCTGTCTCGCTTGAGCGAACGGGGCGACAATCTAGTCGAACGCATCCAGACTTCGCAGAATTCCGTGGTCGAGGCGATCGAGGCGCATGGCGACCGCGTAGCGACGCGCCTGGCGGACGCAGGCGAATTCGCGCGGAGCGCCGTGGGGGCCCACGCGGACGATGTGGTCGGACGCATCAGCGGCAGCAGCGCGCGAGCCGTCGAAGCCATCAAGGGACACGGAGACCAGATCGCGGACCAACTTGCTGTCGCGTCACTGGGGCTGTCGGCTGCCTTTGGCGCCCACACCGACGACGTCGTTGGCCGTATTCAGGCCAGCAGCACCGAGGTCCTCGACGCCATTCGCTCCCATGGCGACTCGGTCGCTGTTCGCCTCTCCGAGGCCGCCGCTTCAGCGAGCGACGCCGTCACCGCTCATGCGGATACCGTCGTAAGCCGCGTTTCCGCCAGCAGCGGCGAAGCCGCGCAGACGCTCAGAGTCCATGGCGACATTATCGCCGCGCGCCTCTCCGAGGCAGGCGAGACCGTCAACGCGCACGGCGAGTCGGTCGCGGCTCAACTTGCCGGCGCGTCGGCCGCGATGAGCGCCGCTGTCGCCGTTTACGCGGACGAGGTTGTCGGCCGCGTTAGCGCAAGCGGGGCGCAAACCGTGGACGCGATCCGCGCACAGGGCGACTCGGTCGCC
>DATDHT010000096.1:0-15088 GCA_036521435.1 Roseiarcus sp. | reverse complement strand
GGTGACTGTGGACGCGCTCTCGGATGTCTTCGGCCTGAGTTTCGTGGGCGTGTTCTGCGCCAGCGCCGGCGCGGCGATAAAGCCGCATAGCGGTGCGGCGAGCGCCAAGGCCAGGGTCCATCTCGTCATGATTTTCCTCCGCCAGTCATGCGCGACCCTGCGCTGGCGACGATGGCGTGACAATGGCGAAGAAAAAGCCAAGACCTCAGCCACCCTGGCCGCGTCGTTACGTTACAAGTCGCGCGGGGAGACCGAGTCCTGTGGCTCGGCCTCGGCTGCGCGGCGCTCCGCGGCGGCGCGCAGCATCGGCAGCACATCCTCTATTTTTTCGGCCACCAGATAGCGCGCCTCGAAGCCTTCGCGAATGAAGCCTTCGATACGCATATGCGCGAGCAGGGCGAGCAGCGGGCGCCAGAAGCCCCCGATATCGGCGATGAGGATCGGCTTCGTGTGGCGATTGAGCTGCGCCCAGGTCAGCTGCTCGACCAATTCTTCCAGCGTGCCGACCCCACCCGGCAAGGCGATGAAAGCGTCAGCGCGATCGAACATCGCCTGTTTGCGTTCGTGCATGTTCTCGACAACCACCATCTCCTGGACGGCCGTCAGCGGATGTTCCTTGCGGATGAGGAAGCTCGGGATGATCCCCGTCACATAGCCGCCGCCCGCCAACGTCGACCGGGCAAGACGCCCCATCAGCCCTTCGCCGCCGCCGCCGTAGACGAGGCCGACCCCGTCGGCCGCGAGCGTCCGCCCGAGCTCTTCCGCGGCCTCGCCGAACCGCGCGTCGGCGCCGTCGCTTGACCCGCAATAGACGCAGACACTTCGAATCGCTCTCATGTTTCGATTTGCCGCCCGCGCCCAAGCGCCGTCAAGCCGCCCACATCCTGTGAATCATCGATGACCTCGACGGCGGCGTCCCCGATTAGAAACGCGTTTCATGATTTACTTTTCGGACCATGGTTCTCTAGCGAATTGACCGCGCAGGTTGACGAGGTTAATCACAGCAAACTGGGGAAGCGTACGTTCCAGTTCCGATTAGCCGCTGACGCGGTCGCCGCGTTGCTAGCGCGGAGCTGACCCGCAGCGAGTCATCCCAACGTAACGGTGTCGGAGGTGTAAGTGGTTATCACCGTGGCGGCGGTTATTCCGCTCTACAACGGCGCTGAATTCATCGAAGAAGCGATAACGAGTGTCGCGACGCAAACCGATCCGGTGGACGAAATTATTGTCGTCAATGACGGCTCCACCGACAACGGACCAGAAATAGTGCGGTCTCTACTAAACTCCTATCCGATTACCGTCTTGCAACAACCGAACGCCGGGCAGTCTGCCGCTCGTAACGCGGCAATAAACCACACCTCTTGCACGCACGTCGCCTTCCTCGACCAAGACGATATTTGGTATCATAATCACATCAGTGTGCTGAAGAAGCCTTTCCTGAAGGGCAAAATGCCCAATTTGGCCCTTGTATATGGAAATCTCAATCAAATCGACCGAGCAGGCCGCATGATCTTGCAGCGCTGCCTTGATGTCGTGCCGACGCCCCAACCGAAAACCTCGCTTCGACAATGCCTTGAACATGACATGTTTATTGTGCCGAGCGCGTGTTTGGTGTCGAAGGAAGCGATTAAAGTGGTTGGTATGTTCGACGAACGACTATCGGGGTACGAAGACGATGACCTTTTCACTCGCATGTTCTCGGCCTCTTATGACAGCGTCTACATCAACGCGCCCGTGACGAAATGGCGACTCTATGCATCGTCAACGTCATTCAGCGATAGGATGGCGAAATCACGCATGATTTATTTCAGAAAGCACCTCGAATTGCATCCTTATGATCCAGCTTTTGAACTGCACTGGGGCAGAGATATCATCGGTCCGCGCTTCATGCGCCTTGCTCATAACGATTTTGTCAAAGCAACTCGTTCTCGTGATCTGGCGGAGATCGAGCGCGCATGGGCGGATGTTGAAGAGATTGCGCCGGTGATGAAGATAGGCACGCGTCGACGCGTCCGCCTGATCTCTCCGATGGTCCGCTTCCTGTACCGAAATCGGCTCTACCGACGCGCGAGACTGCTGGCGCGCTACGCAAAGCTCTAGCTCAGTCCCAAGGCCGAGCGCAGCGCACCGACTTGGGCCCTCAACGGGAAAACTTCTCGCACTTCAAAAGCGTGGCTCACCCTCACGCCATCCCGATCTCGCGCAGGATCTCGTTTTGATGCTCGCCGAGCGTCGGGGAACGGCGGTTAAGCGCGAGCGGATTGTCGCTCATCAGGATCGGACTCCGAAGGCCGGGCGTTCCTTGCGGCTCGATCCGCATGCCGCGCGCCTTGAATTGGGGATCTTCGAACAAGTCGGCGATCGTGTTGATCGGCCCGGCGGGAACGACCGCCTTTTCCAGGGCGGCGAGAAGGTCGTCGCGTTTCCAGGGCTGAGTTTTCTCGACCAGCGCGCGTTCCATCTCGTCACGGTTCGTCACCCGCCCGGGATTTGTCGCAAAACGCGGGTCGCGCGCCATTTCCTCCAGGCCCAGCACGCCGCAGAGCCGCGCGAACTGTCCGTCATTGCCGACCGCGATGATCAGCCAGCCGTCTGCGACCGGAAGGGTCTGGTAGGGCGCAAGATTCACATGGGCGTTGCCCATCCGCTTCGGCGATTGGCCGGACGCCAGATAGTTCATCGCCTGATTGGCGAGCATCGTGGTCATCGAGTCGAACAGCGCAAGGTCGATGTGTTGGCCCTTGCCACTACGCTCACGCGTGATCAAAGCCGCTTCGATCGCGATCACGCCGTAAAGCCCGGTGAATAGGTCGCTGATCGCGACGCCCGCCTTCTGCGGCGACCCATCCGGCTCGCCGGTGATGCTCATCATTCCCGACATGCCCTGAACGAGGAAGTCGTAGCCGGCGCGCTTCGCGTAAGGGCCCGTCTGTCCGAACCCCGTCACGGAGCAATAGATGAGCCGCGGATTGAGCGCTTTCAGGTTCTCGTAGTCGAACCCGAACTTCTGCAAGCCGCCGACCTTGAAATTCTCGATAAGCACGTCAGCGCGCACCGCTAGCCGGCGCACGATTTCGCGTCCGTGCTCGGTCGTGAAATCGGCGACGATCGAGCGTTTGCCGCGATTGCACGAATGGAAATAAGCGGCTGACCGCTCGCCTTCCGTCTCGATAAACGGAGGCCCCCAGGCGCGCGTCTCGTCGCCCTCCGGGCTTTCGACCTTGATCACGTCGGCGCCAAGATCGGCGAGCGTCTGCCCGGTGGTCGGGCCGGCCAGCACGCGCGCGAGTTCAAGCACGCGCAAGCCGGCAAGCGCCGCCGTCATCGCCACATGCCCTGCATTCTGTCATATCCGCGAGAACGAATGTCCCATTCGGCGGATAAGCACCAACCCCCTCCACCGTCCTTCGGACGGTCCCCCTCCCCCGCTTCGCAGGGGAGGATAGACGAGCGTCGGTGATCGTCGTTTGCGATCCTCCCTTGCCGCAAAGCGGCGGGGGAGGGGGACCATGCGAAGC
The DNA here is from genome assembly GCA_036521435.1 of Roseiarcus sp. GTDB lineage: Bacteria > Pseudomonadota > Alphaproteobacteria > Rhizobiales > Beijerinckiaceae > Roseiarcus. The sequence goes on along the minus strand of DATDHT010000096.1, from coordinate 11,570 downwards.
ATGGTGGTGGGGGCAATCTTACCGCCAAGACCATCGCCACTAGAAGAAAGCCTGCAAGCCAGTTTGCGCACGGCCTAAGATCAGCGCGTGAACGTCGTGCGTGCCTTCATAGGTGTTGACCGTCTCGAGGTTGACCAGGTGGCGCATCACCTTGAACTCGATCTGGATGCCGTTGCCGCCGTGCATGTCGCGCGCGGCCCGGGCGATATCGAGCGCATCGCCGCAATTCGAGCGCTTGATAAGGGAGACCATCTCAGGCGCCGCCCTTCCCTCGTCCATCAGCCGCCCGACCCTCAGCGACGCTTGAAGCCCGAGCGCGATCCTCGTCTGCATGTCGGCGAGCTTCTTCTGGAAGAGCTGCGTCTGAGCGAGCGGGCGGCCGAACTGCTTGCGGTCAAGGCCGTATTGGCGCGCGCCGTGCCAGCAATCCTCCGCCGCGCCCATGGCGCCCCAGGATATGCCGTAGCGCGCGCGGTTGAGGCAGCCGAACGGCCCCTTCAAGCCAGCGACATTCGGCAGAAGCGCGCTTTCCGGCGCCTCGACATTGTCGAGCACGATTTCGCCGGTGACCGAGGCGCGCAGACTGAGCTTGCCCTCGATCTTCGGCGCCGAGAGGCCTTTCATGCCCTTTTCGAGGATGAAGCCGCGAATCTGATCGTTGTGCGCGCGCGACTTTGCCCACACCACGAAGACGTCGGCGATCGGCGCGTTGCTGATCCACATTTTCGAGCCAGTGAGCCGGTAGCCGCCGTCGATCTTCTCGGCCCGCGTCGTCATGGCGCCCGGATCGGAGCCGGCGTTCGGCTCGGTGAGCCCGAAGCAGCCGATGAGCTCGCCCCGCGCGAGGCCCGGCAGGTATTTGCGGTGCTGGTCGGAATCGCCATAGGCGTGGATCGGATACATCACCAGCGAGCTCTGCACGCTCATCATCGAGCGGAAGCCGGAGTCGACGCGCTCGACCTCGCGCGCCACCAGGCCATAAGCGACATAGCCAGCGCCGGCGCAGCCGAATTCCTGCGGAAGCGTCACCCCGAGCAGGCCCGCTTCGCCCATCAGCCGGAACAGCTTCGGGTCGGTTGTTTCCTCGAGGTAGGCCTTCTGGACGCGGGGGGCGAGCTCCTTTGCGGCGAAGTCTCGCGCCGTGTCGCGGATCATCCGCTCGTCTTCGGTGAGCTGGCCCTCGATGAGGAGGGGATCGTCCCATTGGAAGGGACCGAGATCCGGCCCGTGAAAGGAGCTCATCGCAACACCCTCGGGAGCCCTTGCGCCCGCTTATCGATCTATATTGGGGGACACGCGAGGCGTCGAGGGTTCGGAGCACGGATCAGGCGGCGGCCGGCATTCGTCGATCCCGGCCGGCGTCACAACTGTCGGGGGCAGCGGGCCGAACACATGTGACGCAAAATGGCCAGGACAGCGGCCCGCACTTGGTGTTCCCCAGCATCCGGGCAAAGCGCGGTCCAGATGTGCAGTTTGCTCTTGGGAATCCACGCCCATTCCCAAGCCGTAAGCGGCGCGCGGCACAGTTCGAATCGGAATGGCCGCCCGTAACAAGAACTGTGCGGGCGCCGTATGTCGATCGACCCGTCAGGGCTGGGCTTGACGGCGCCGAACAATCGTGGCGACCTTCATTAGGTTCCGCTATCCGGGCCGCCGGGTCGGCGCGATCGGCGTTTGCGAATTGCCCCTTTCGAGACTGGCGATCGTAGTCTCCGACGAGCCGGCTTCTCCGACGCAAGAGGAGGTACCGCGTGTCTCAACCCGAACATTATGACGTTCTGATCCTCGGCAGCGGAGGAGGCGGCAAGCTCACGGCCTGGCACCACGGGGGATCAGGCCGCCGGGTCGCGGTTGTCGAGCGCAAATGGATCGGCGGCTCCTGCCCCAACGTCGCGTGCCTTCCGAGCAAGAATGAGATTCATAGCGCCGAGGCAGCGCATTTCGCCCGCAACGGCGCTGAGTTCGGCGTGATAACGGGCCCGGTCAAGGTCGACATGGTGAAGGTTCGCAAGCGCAAGCGGGACATGGTCGACAGGCTCATCGCCGCGCATTTGAAGAACTACAAGGAAAGCGGCGCCGAATTGATCATGGGGGACGGGCGCTTCGTCGCGCCGAAGACGCTCGAAGTGAGCCTGAACGACGGGGGCATGCGTACGCTAACCGGGTCCCAGGTTTTCATCAATGTGGGGACGCACGCCGCTATTCCCAACATTCCCGGTCTCGAGGCCGCGAAGCCGCTCACCCATATCGAAGCGCTCGAGCTCGACACTTTGCCCGCCCATCTGATCGTCATCGGCGGCGGCTATGCCGGCCTCGAATTGGCGCAGGCCTATCGCCGCTTCGGCGCCGAAGTGACCGTGGTCGAGGTCGGCCCTCAACTGATGGGCCGGGAGGACCCTGACGCTTCGCAGGAAATCCGGCGGATCCTCACGTGCGAAGGCATTCAAATCCACCTCGACGGTGAACGTATAAGGGTCAGCGGCCAATCCGGAACCGCGGTCAGCATCGCGCTCCGCACGAGCGACGGCGAACAAACGATCGAGGGCAGCCATATCCTCGTCGCGGCCGGGCGCGTTCCGAACACCGCCGGCATCGGACTCGACATAGCCGGCGTCGAGCTCACCGATCGCGGTTTCGTCAAGGTCAACGAGCGGTTGGAGACGAGCGCGCCGGACGTCTGGGCTCTGGGCGAATGCGCCGGCAGCCCGATGTTCACCCACATATCCGAAGACGACTTTCGCATTGTTCGGGACAATCTCGCTGGCGGGAGCCGGAACACCGGCGACCGGCTCATTCCCTATTGCATGTTCACCGATCCGCCCCTCGCGCATGTTGGATTGAGCGAACGCGAAGCCGAGCGTCAGGGCGTCAAGACGCGTGTCGCCAGGCTGCCGATGAAAGCGGTGCTGCGGGCGCAGGCGACCGGCCAGACCGAAGGCTTCATGAAGGCTCTCGTCGGAGAGGCCGACGACCGCATTCTCGGCTTCACCATGATCGGCGCTGAGGCCGGAGAAGTGTTGGCCGTCGTGCAGACGGCAATGATGGCGGGCCTGCCCTACACGAAGCTCCGAGACGCCGACTTCACGCATCCGACCTTTTCCGAGGGCTTGAACTTCCTGTTCTCGAATACGCCGCCTCGGTCCAGCCCATGACAGGGAACGCGTCCGCCAAGCGGCTTTAGGCCACGTCAAACTTATCCCGTGCCTGATCGACAATCGCCCACTATCATCCGAGGCCATGCAAAACGACGCGCTTTCGCACGGCCTTTGGGAAATGACCGCATCCCCGGCGCCGCCGACCTCGCCGCTTCATGACGAGGTGCGAGCAGACGTGGCGATTATCGGCTGCGGCTATACGGGGCTCTCGACGGCGCTGCATTGCGCTCAAGCCGGGGCCAAGGTTGTCGCTTTGGAGGCGGTCGAGATTGGTTTCGGCGGCGCCGGGCGCAACGTCGGCCTGGTCAACGCCGGCTTGTGGCTTGCGCCTGACGATGTCGCGACGAGGCTTGGGCCCGGCTATGGCGAGCGGCTGCTCAAATTGCTCGGCGATGGGCCCTCCGAGGTCGAGGCCCTGGTCACCAGGCACGGCCTCGACTGCGAATTCGTGCGCAACGGCACGCTCCATTGCGCGATCGGGCAGGCGGGCCTCGCCAAAATCGAACAGCGCTGCGCGCAATGGAGCGCGCGCGGCGCGCCGGTGAAGCTTCTCAGCCGCGAAGAGACGGCGAGGCGGATCGGCGTCGACATCTACGCCGGCTCACTGCTCGACCTGCGCGCCGGGACGATCCAGCCGCTGGCTTATGCGCGCGGGCTTGCGCGCGTGGCGCTCGCCACAGGGGCGGCGATCCACACGCAGAGCGCGGTGCGTTCGGCCGAGCGGACGGGCAAGGCCTGGCGCCTCAAGACCGACGGCGGAACGGTGACGGCGGACTGGATCGTAGTCGCTACGGACGCCTATGCCGCGAGCGGGCCTTGGCCACAGGGAAAGCGGGAGCAGATCCGCGTCCCCTATTTCAACTTCGCCACCCGCCCGCTAAGCGCCGAGCTCAGGGCCTCGATCCTGCCGGGGCGCGAGGGCTGCTGGGACACGCGGATGATCATGAATTCGTTCCGTTTCGACGGTGCAGGACGGCTTCTCTTCGGCAGCATCGGCGCCCTGCGTGCCGGCGGTCTCGAGGTCCATCGTGCATGGGCGAAGCGCGCGCTGAAAAAGACGTTTCCGCAAGTTCACGAGGTCGCGTTCGAGGCGCAATGGTATGGGATGATGGGCATGACCGGGAATGCGCTACCGCGCTTTCATCGCCTGGCTCCCAACGTCGTAAGCTTCTGCGGCTACAATGGCAGGGGCATCGGCACGGGAACGGTGTTCGGCCGTCTGCTCGCCGATCACATTCTGGGCAGGCTCAGCGAGAAGGACCTGCCGCTCCCGGTCACCGACCCGGACGCGCCCGCGCTGCCGGCCTTGAGAGAAGCCTATTACGAGGCTGGAGCCCAAATCGCCCATGCCGTGGGCGCACGGCTGTAAACCCGCAGCGCCGCCGTATCCGCGACTCGCGAACGAATGCGGTGACACGCCGCTGTCTTAATTTTTACACCTTGTCTGGCTATCCGGGCTCTCATCGATGTCCGACTGACGACTCGACATCGCGTCTGGCGGCGCGACGAGGAAGCCTTCCGCATTGATAGCGGACTGGCCACATCAGGCCGCTCACTTTAATTTGATCGAACGGGACTGAATCGATGGCTACGGGAACCGTCAAATGGTTCAACGCAACGAAAGGCTTTGGTTTCATCCAGCCTGATGACGGCGGCAAGGACGTGTTCGTCCATATCAGCGCCGTTGAGCGCGCGGGGCTCAACGAGCTCAACGAAGGGCAGAAGGCCGCCTATGAGATCGTCGCCGACAAGCGCACCGGCCGCTCGTCGGCGGGCAACCTGACGGTCGCCTGATGTTCATCGTCTGGCGCGCTCGATCCCGAGCCCCGGCGACAAAGCCGGGGCTTTTTGTTTATGGTGGCCTCCTCATCGGAGGCGGGAATGGCTGGGCGGGCACAAGAGACGTTTCTGGGGCTCGACATCGGCACCTCCTCGGTGAAGGCGCTGCTTGTCGATTTGGAGCAGCGCGTACTCGCCGAAGCGTCGATCCCGCTCAGCGTTTCGCGCCCTCATCCGTTGTGGAGCGAGCAGAACCCTGACCATTGGGTCGAGGGAGTCGAGGCCGCAGTCGCCGCCATCCGCCTCCAAGCGCCGTCGGACTTCGCGACGCTGTCGGGCATCGGTCTTGCGGGCCATATGCATGGCGCGACGCTGCTCGACGCTGAGGACAAACCTCTCAGGCCCGCGATTCTGTGGAATGACGGACGGTCGTTTGCCGAATGCGCCGAGCTCAAGCGGCGCGTTCCTGATCTCGAAGAGCGCACCGGCAATCTCGCCATGCCCGGCTTCACCGCGCCAAAAATGCTGTGGGTCGTCAAGCACGAGCCCGAGATCGCCAAGGCGACGAGGCGCGTACTGTTGCCCAAGGACTATGTGCGCCTGCGGCTTTCGGGCGAGGCGGTGTCCGAGATGTCGGACGCCTCAGGCACGCTCTGGCTCGATGTCGGACGGCGGCGCTGGGACGACACGCTGCTCGCGGCGACCGGCCTGACCGAGAAGGCCATGCCGAGGCTGGTCGAGGGCTCGGAGGTTTCCGCCACTCTCGCGCCGGAAATCGCCGCCGCCTGGGGACTCGAGGGGCGCAAGATTCCAATCGCAGGCGGGGGCGGCGACAACGCCGCCTCGGCGATCGGTGTCGGCGCTACGGCCCCAGGGGCGGGCTTCGTTTCGCTCGGCACGTCGGGCGTCATCTTTTCCGTCACCGACCGTTTCGTGAAACTCCCCGAGCGGACGCTGCACGCGTTTTGCCATGCGTTGCCCAACCGCTGGCACGGCATGGCGGTGATGCTCTCGGCCGCTTCGTCCCTCGCCTGGGTCGCCGGCGTCTTGGCGCGCGAGGACGATATCGGCAAGCTGATCGCGGGAGCGGACGCGTTCGCCCGCGCGCCTGGGGCTGTCGCGGCCGCGCCGATTTTTCTCCCCTATCTGAGCGGCGAGCGCACGCCTCACAACGACGCTGAGGCGACCGGAATGTTCGCTGGACTGCGCGCCGGGCACGGCGCCGACGCGCTGGTCTTCGCGGTCATGGAGGGCGTCGCCTTCTCGTTCGCCGATGGGGTCGACGTTCTGGACGCGGCCGGCGCGCGGCCGGTCAGGCCGTTGCTTGTGGGCGGGGGCGCGCGGTCGGAATTCTGGGCGCAGATGATCGCGGACGTCACCGGCCTGACGATCGATCTTGGCTCCGGCGCGGAAGCGGGTGCGGCGCTCGGCGCGGCGCGGCTCGGCATGCTGGCGGCAGGCGCTGGAAGCGTCGAGGCGGTCTGCCCGCGTCCACCCATCCAGCGCGAGTTCAAGCCCGATCCGAACCGCGCCGCCGCTTACGCCCCGCGCCTCAAGCGTTATCGCGCGCTCTACCAGGCCGAAAAAGCGACACGGTCTTAGGCGACGCGCCACTTGACGACGAGGTCGCCGATCGCGGTCACCAGGATTTGCACCCCGATGCACATGAGCAGGAAAGCCGTCAGCCGAACGACAACCTGCCGGGCGGTGGGTCCGATCAGCCCGGTCACGCGATCGGCGAAGCGGTAGCCGATCCAGATGATTGCGGCGTTGGCGAGCGCCGCGACGCTCGCGCCGAGGAAGAACGCAAGGAGTCCGGTGCCGTGCGATGGCCGCTCGGCGCCGATGGTGGTCGCGACCGCAATGGTGCCGGGCCCGGTGGTGAACGGCAAGGTTAGCGGAAAGAACGCGAGCTGCATCGGATCGTCGTCGCTATTTGGCGCCGCTTCCCGCTCGTGGCGCTTCTGGTCCGGATGCGAATCGCTCGTGGTCAGGAGCTGGAAACCGCTCAGCGCGATCACCGTTCCACCCCCGATGCGCAAGGCGTCGATCGAGACGCCGAAGAAGGACAGGATGGTGGTCCCGAGCCACAGGGCCCCAAACATGATCAGAAGGGAATAAAAGCCGACCCGTGCCGCGACCTTCACCCGGTCGAGGGAGCTGAAGTCCTTGGTGAAGCCATAGAAGATCAGCGCCCCGCCGATCGGATTGATGATCGAGAACAGGGAGGGGAAAGCGAGCAGAAAAGCGGAATTCGCCGTCGTGGCGACCTCTCTCCAGTCAGCGTCAACCATAGCTTCGAGCGACCCTCCCGCCGGTGGAGCGACAATGGACTTTGCGGGTTCTCCCTAACCCTTCGGGAGGCCCTCTGACTTTAGCATCCTCGCGCCATCGCTTCCGTAACGCGACTGCTCGACAATTGTCTGAAGGCCATTGGCGCCCGGCCATCCAGCCACATCCGCTGCACAGTTTGAACAGGCCTATTAGCCGAAACTTAAGCGACTACGGGACAAAATTGTAAGCAGCTCATCCAGCCCCCAAAGATCATGACCGCTCTCGACCTCGCGAGTTCCAACGTCTCGCAGAAAATCGTCGCTGGGCGAATCCAAGTTGCGGTGTTCACCGCGGCTTTGTTTCTGTCCGCTGCTCTCCTCTTCGGCATCCAGCCGATGTTCACGAAAATGGTGCTGCCGCGGTTAGGCGGATCCCCGTCCGTGTGGTCGGTCGCCATGGTCTTTTTTCAAACGGCGTTGCTGGCCGGTTACCTGTATGCCCATCTTTCGACGCGATATCTTCGTTTCGGCTGGGCCGTCTCTGTTCATCTGTGCCTGCTCGCCGTCGCTTTCGTAAGCTTGCCGATCGGCATCGCCGGCGGTTTCGGGCGACCGCCCGAGTATGGGCAAGCGACGTGGTTGATAGGGCTTCTGGCGATGTCGGTCGGCTTGCCGTTCTTCGCTTTGGCCGGCAACGCGCCTCTCTTGCAGGCATGGTTCGTTCGCTCAGGACATCCGAATGCGCAAAACCCGTATTTCCTCTATCGCGCGTCGAACGTCGGCTCGTTGGCCTCGCTGCTTGCCTATCCGTTCCTGCTCGAGCCTGCGCTGACGTTGCATCAGCAATCGCATCTGTGGACCTACGGCTTCACAGGCATGGCGATCATGATCGGAGTGTGCGGCGCGCTCGTGTGGGGAGGCTCCGAGGTCGACGCGAAGAGCGCGTTTGCATCGATAACGCCCGCGCCAGACATGGGTGCGCGCGCCCGATGGACGCTGCTATCGTTCGTACCTTCGGCATTGTTGGTGGCGGTGACCGCCCATATCGGGACAGAGATCATTTCGGCGCCCTATCTATGGGTCATCCCGCTCGTCCTCTTCCTCGCGTCCTTCGTGATCGTGTTTCGCGACCGCGAGATCGTATCGCGCCGGTTGCTCTTGAGAATGCAGGTCGGCCTGACGGTTGCGTTGGCCTTCTCCTTCGTCTTGGCGCGTTGGACGCCGACGCTGGTTGCGGTCCCCCTTCATCTCGCAGCCTATTTCGTCGCCGCGCTGCTCTGCCACGGCGAGCTTTACGCTCGCCGGCCCGACGCCGCGCATCTCACGGGCTTCTATTTGTGGATGTCCTTTGGCGGCGCTCTTGGCGGAATCTTCGCGGCGCTGGTTGCGCCGCATCTCTTCGTGACGGTCGCCGAATATCCGATTCTGATTGTTGCGGCGCTGATCGCTCGTCCTCATCTGCTGGATGCGCCCCTCTCGACCTGGAAACGCGAAGCCACGCCCGTTCTGGTTCTTGGCCTGGCTTTGCTCGCGCCCGCAGCGGTTCTGGGCGGAGGCCTCGAGGGACATGCTCCGCTTCTCTTCCTCGCGGGTCTGCTTGGTCTTGGGGCTGCTTTTGTTTGGCAAAGCGAACACCCCGTGCGGATGCTGGCGCTCGCGGCGGTCATGTTCGCGTTGACGCAATTTTATGAGCTTGGCTTAAGTCACGTCGTGTACGCGCGTTCGTTTTTTGGCGTGCATAAGATCGTCGATTTCGCCGGCGGCAAGGCGCGGCTGTTGTTCCACGGAGCGATCGTCCACGGCGCTGAGCGGCTTACGACCGATGACGGCGCGCCGGTCTCCGGTCGGCCGGAACAACTCACCTACTACTACCAGGGCGGACCATTTGAGGAAGCGATCGACGCCGCGCGCGCCGCTCAAGGCGGCCGACTTTCCCGTGTCGCTCTCGTCGGCCTCGGCGTTGGAGCGCTGGCGTGCAGCCGCGCGCCCGGGGAAAGCTGGAGCATATACGAGATCGATCCTGAACTTGTGCGCATTAGCACGCGGTCCGGCCTTTTCCGGACTATGCCGGCTTGCGGACCGGATATGCGAGTGATTGTCGGCGACGCGCGGCTCACGCTGACCGACGCCCGCGAGCCGTTCGATCTCATAATCCTCGACGCTTACAGTTCCGACAACGTCCCCGTTCATTTGCTGACCCGGGAGGCGATGCATCTTTACGAGTCGCTCCTCGCGCCTCACGGCAAGATCGTAATGAATATCACCAATCGGAATATGGACCTGACGGACGTTGTCTCATCGTCGGCCAATGCGGTTGGCCTGGCGGTCAGGCATAAGCGCGATAACTCCGCTCCGGACTTCAGCGCGACGTTTCATGCTCCTGCTCAAATCGCGGTGTTGGCGCGCGACGAAAAGGACTTCGGCGCGCTGGTCCCGGAAAATGGATGGCGCCCGGCGATCGCCGATCCATCCTTTCGCACGTGGACCGACGACTACTCGAATGTTCTCGGCGCAATCCTGAGGCGACCCTCTCCTTAACTCCGCCGAAACGCGGCGACCGCTATGCTCGCGCTCCAAGAGGAGAGACGGGTGTGCCCGGCCTTGACGCGATCTGGACGCCGCTTAAGAGCGCCGTCCTCGATACCTTCGGTCCTTACTCGCCCTACGGCGCGCCTGCGCTCGGCGGCGCGCTTTTGTTCTCGGCGCTCTATTACATCGGCTGCCGGAGATCCCGCGAGCGCCGCATCAGCGCGCGCGGTTTTGTCCGCACGATCTTCGCTCGGCGCGTCATCCTGCATCCGTCCTCGCTCGTCGACATGCGCTTGTGGGCGCTGAACGGAATCGTTTTCGCCTCAACCTATGGCCTCGTCGCCTTCGGGCTTTTCTTCTGGCGCGACCGGATCGACGGCGCGTTGATCGGCGTCTTCGGCGCGCATGCTCCGACCCATTGGCCCGCGTGGGTGGTCATGACCATGGCGACCGCGTTCCAGTTGCTGGCTTATGAATTCGCCTATTGGTTCGGCCACTATCTCTTCCACAAGATCCCCGCGATGTGGGAGTTCCACAAGGTGCACCATTCCGCGGAGGTGTTGACCCCCCTCACCGAATTGCGCCAGCATCCGGTCGAGATCATCGTCATGGTCAATCTGATCGGTCTCTGCACGGGCGCCACATTCGGCGTTATGACCTATGTCTTCGGCCCGGGCGTCCAGCCCTTCACGCTGCTCAACGGCAACATCGTCACGATGGCGTTTCTCCTGACCTATGGTCACTTGCGGCACACCAACATGTGGATCGCGTTCACCGGAATCGCCGGCCGGATCCTGCAAAGTCCCGCCCATCACCAGCTTCATCACTCCGTCAACCCCGCTCATTTCGACAAGAACTTCGGCTTTGCGCTTGCCGTTTGGGACTGGGCGTTCGGCACGCTCGCAATTCCCGGCAAGACGCGCGAACCGATCGTTTTCGGCGTCGGCGACGACGGGGCGGCGTTCCGCTCGACGTTCTCCGCCCTCGCCGCGCCCTGCGCGCGCTTGCCGGGCCATGCGCTCGGCCTCATCCAAAAACTTGCGGGCGCGCGCGGCGCGACCCAGATGCCGCCGCTCTGACGGCGGGTTCCCCTTCAGTCCGAATCTCCCTATTCTCCCGCGCGACCCCATCGATGAGGAGATATGGCCGTGCCGGGCGAAAAGTCCGCGCGCCGGCGCGGCGTGCTGCTGGTCCTGGTCGCTTCGATCTTGTGGAGCCTGGCGGGGCTGTTCGCCCGCCTGCTTGCCCATCTCGACGTCTGGACAGTGATGGGCTGGCGGGCGCTCCTCGGCGCGGCCTCGATCGCGGCTGTCGGCCTGATCGAATGGCGAAGCGGGCGCCTCGAGAACCCGCTCGGCTTCGGCGCTCTCTCGCCGGTCGTGGCGTTCTTTGCGATGATTGCGATCTCGGCCTACACCGCCTCGGTGATGACGACGACCATCGCCGACGTCATGGTGATCTACGCCACCCTGCCTTTCGTCGCGGCGGCGATGGGCTTCCTCATCAATGGCGAGCGCGTCTCGACCCGCACGCTCATCGCCTCGAGTGCCGCGCTGATCGGCATCATCGTCATGGTCGCGAGCGGACTCGGCTCCGGGCGTCTCCTGGGGCAGGCTTTGTCGATGCTGATGACGCTCGCCTTTGCCGGCATGATCGTCCTGCAGCGACGCCAGCCGGGAGCCTCGGTGATTATCGTCAATTGTCTCGGCGCCGTCGGCTCAGGGATCTTCGGCCTCGCCAATTCGCCGCTTCAGGCGATCAGCCTCCACGATTTCGCGATCCTGTTCGTATTCGGCTTGACGACGATCGGGCTTGCCTTCGTCCTCTTCATGGA
>DATDHT010000095.1:0-7602 GCA_036521435.1 Roseiarcus sp. | reverse complement strand
GCCGCCTGCACGCCCTTGATCGCGACGTCGCCTTCCTTCGGGTCCGTGTCGAGATTGACGAGCTTGCCGGCGTCGGGCGCCTTGGCGAGCGGGCTATCCTTCGGCGCGAGAAAGGCTCCCGGCGACACCGCATAGGACTTTGAGAAGTCGATCTCTTTCTTGCGCTCATCGGTGATCGACATGCCGTCCATGATGACGTCGAACTTGCCGGCTTTCAGGCCTGGGACCATGCCGTCCCAATCCTGGGCGATGATCTTGCATTCAAGTCCCGCCCGCTTGCAGACATCCATGATCAAGTCAGGCTCGAAGCCGACGATCTTGCCGCTCGAGTCGGTCAGGTTCCAGGGCTCGTAGGCCCCCTCCATGCCGATAACGACAGTCTTCCAGTCCTTGGCGAAAGCCGTCGGCGCGAACGCAACCCCCACCGCGAGCGCCGCGCCGAGACCTAGCGCCTTCAAAGATTTCGATGCCATCAGCCCACTCCCATGCTTCGCGCGGTTCGTGACCTTGGCCAGCGCGTCCTTCGCAATTCATACATCGGGCGCGCCGAAATGGAAGCGCGTCCGGCGCTCAAAATCGAGGCGCGTCGATGCCTTAGGCGTCAGATCGGCGCGCAGTTCCGTCAGCGAGGCGCACTAGAAGGCGCCGGAACCGGTTCGTCCCGGTCGAGCGCGCGAGAAAAAAGGGCGGTCGCGGCGCAGAGAAGCGCAAGGACGCTGCCGATCCACGGCAACGCGCGATAATCGAAGCCAAGCGAAAGCGCTGCGGCGCCGAGCGTTGGCCCAAGCGCGTTGCCAACGTTGAAGGCGGACTGGTTCAGGGTCGAAGCGAGGTTCGGGCCGTCGACCGCTTTTCTCACGACCCGCACCTGCAATGGGACGCAAGGCGCAAGGAAAAGAAAACCCCAAAAAATCATCGCGACGCCGACGAGCACGGCGCTGTCGATGACAGCGATCAGCGCAACATAGAAGAGAGCATAGGCGACGGAGAGCGCAGCGACCGACTCCAATGGCTTCCAGTCGCCGAGCCGTCCGCCGATCACCATGCCGGCCGCCCCGCCCACGCCGAACAACAACAGCATAAGTGGAACCTTGCTCACAGAGATCCGTGTGTCCTCGACGAGGAGTGGCGCGACGTAAGTGAAAACAGCAAAGGTCGAAGCGCAGACGAGAAGGCTCATCCCCATAGCCAGGAGAACCTGCGGACGCCGCAGGGCGACGACTTCCCGGCCAAGGCTCGACCCCTCAGCGGGACGTGACGCAGGCATCCAGAGCTGAAGGGCTATACCGGCAATGACGCCAACGACCGCGAGCATCCAAAAGGTGGCGCGCCAGCCAAACGCGTGGCCGATCGCAGTCGTGCTTGGGACGCCGACAAGGCTTGCGGCGGAGAAGCCCAGCCAGACGAAAGAGACGGCGCGCGCGCTTCGCTCGGGCGGAACGCTGCCCGCGGCCACGATCGCCGCGATACCAAGGAAGGAAGCGTGCGACACCGCGGCGAAGACCCTCGCACCCATGAGGAAACCATAGTCGGGCGCGAGCGCAGCCAGCACGTGACCCACAACGAAGATGGCGCAAAGCTGAAGGAGCGTTCGTTTGCGCGGTTGCGACGACGTGAGCGCGACAATGACCGGCCCGCCGACGGCCACGCCGATCGCGTAGCCGCTCACGAGCAAACCGGTCTGCGAAATGCTGGCGTGGAGATTAGCGGCGATGTCCGGCAGCAAGCCGACGACCGCAAACTCGGTCGTCCCGATGGCAAAAGTCGCTAGAAAAAGCGCGAACAGCAAAGGCGACAACGACGGCTCCGCCGGTCGGGATCGCCGGAAGCGCGCGGCCCAGGACGGGGCGTCACCGCGATCTGGACGCGTTCCTTTGCCCTGGACCCTTTGCGCCCAACCTCGCCTTACGCCGCCGCTTTGATCGAAGCGCCGACCTTGTCCATGATCTCGCCGATCTGATCCTCGCTGACGATCAGCGGGGGGGTGAGCTCGAGCGTGTCGCCGGCCGGGCGGACCATGATTCCCGCGTCAAAGAACGCGTGATCGAGCGCGCGACGGCCCCGCTCGCCGGGACTGCCGGGAATCGGCGCCAGGTCGATCGCGCCGGTCAGGCCGACGCAGCGGATGTCGACGACATTGGGCAACCCCTTGAGCCCCATGATGGCGTCATACCACTTGGGCTCGAGCGCCTTGGCGCGTTCGAACAGGCGCTCGTCGCGATAGACGTCGAGCGTCGCCAGCGCTGCGGCGCAAGCGAGCGGGTGGCCCGAGTAGGTGTAGCCGTGGAAGAGCTCGATGGCCTGCTCCGGCCCATTCATGAAGGCGTCGTAGATAGACTTGCGCGCGATCACGCCGCCCATCGGCACCGTGCCCGACGTCACGCCTTTGGCGAAGGTGATCATGTCCGGCTGGACGCCATAGCGCTCGGCGGCGAACGGCGCCCCGAGACGTCCGAACCCGGTGATCACTTCGTCGAAAATGAGCAGGATGCCGTATTTGTCGCAAATCTCGCGCAAGCGCTTGAGATACCCCTTGGGCGCCGGCAGAACCCCGGTCGAGCCCGCCATCGGCTCGACGATCACCGCGGCGATGGTGGACGCATCGTGCAGCGCGACGATGCCCTCGAGCGCATCGGCCAGATGCGCGCCCCATTCCGGCTCGCCTTTGGTGAAGGCCTGATGCTCGCGATTGTAGGTCGCCGGCAGATGGTCGACGCCGGCAAGCAGCGACCCGAAATACTTGCGGTTGTTGACCATGCCGCCGACCGAAATGCCGCCGAAGCCCACGCCGTGATAGGCGCGCTCGCGGCCGACCAGGCGCGTACGCGAACCTTGGCCGCGCACGTTATGATAGGCGAGCGCGATCTTGAGCGCTGTGTCGCAGGCCTCGGAGCCGGAGTTGCAATAGAAGACGTGATCGAGATCGCCCGGCGCCAGTTCCGCCAGGCGCGACGCCAGCTGAAACGCGAGGGGATGAGCGAACTGGAAGGTCGGAGCAAAATCCAGCTCCGCCGCTTGGGCCTGGATCGCGGCCACGATCGAAGGCCGGTTGTGTCCGGCGTTGCAGCACCACAGACCCGCCGTGCCGTCGAGGATCTCGCGCCCCTCGGGGGTGAAGTAATGCATGTCCTTGGCGCGCGAGATGAGCCGCGGCTTCTTCTTGAACGCGCGATTGGGCGTGAACGGCAGCCAGAACGCGCTCAAATCGTTGGGGACCTCCGCACGCTGGGCGGGCTTGACGGCGGTGGCGGTGGTCATCGGGAAGTCTCCTCGAGCGCAATATTTGCCGCGGACAATGGCGGCGGCGCCCCGATTTGTCCAGTTTTCCTTGATCACGCGCCCGCTGCCTTCGCCAGCGCCGCTCCAGCCCTCCGATCTAGAAAGAGAGGCGCCCCCGATTCGGGAGCGCGTGGCAGTTCCCGATTTGTTTCACCCGTCGATGTGACAAATCCTGACAAAGCCGCACTTGCCAGATGCAATGAATGGTTGTATTAACTACGTTATACAACCTGAACGGATAAAGATGACGGTGCTGGAACACACAAGATTCAGCCTCTCATCGGCCCGGGGACCCAGGGGAAGCGGCGTTTTTCACTAGGCGAACTGCCACGGAAGCAACGGAGGACGGGGATATGTGGACCGATGCGGCGATTGAGACTCTCAGGCAAATGGCGCTCGAAGGGAAAAGCGCGAGCAGCATTGCAGCGGCGCTCGGCGCGCCTTCGCGCAACGCCGTGATCGGTAAGGCAAACCGGATCGGCGTCAAGCTGACCGGCCACGTCCATTGCTTGGCGCCGCGAGCGTCCCGGCCAAGCACGGAGCGGCCGCGACGACCCGCGATCGCCCGCACCGAGTCGCTGGGAAAGCGCGCGATTGTTCCCGCCGCCCCGCGCGAGCGGAAGCCGGCATGGGCTTTCGCTCAAGCCCAAGTCGGCGAGATGTTGAAGGTCGGGCTCGAGGAGATGAGCGAAAGCGCTTGCCGATGGCCGATCGGCGACCCGACAAGTGAGGAATTCGCCTATTGCGGCATTCACACGGCGAAGGGCCGCTCCTATTGCGCCGGACATTGCCGGATGGCCTACAAGCCGCCGAGTTCGCGGGTCTGGGACGGCCATCGCTACGTGGCCCTCGAATCGATGGCGGCTGCCTAAAGCTGCGAACTCGCGGCTTCCTTATCCTCGAGACGGATGGGCGCGCGCACCCCCGCGCGAGCGGAAGCGTTTCGCACGGGCGCGATCTTTTGTCTCCGCAACTGCCGTCTCTCGCCGCGTCGGCCGTGTCATGAAGGCCGTGTCATTCAGGAATGTCGGCCGAGCGTTTCTTGGGGAGTTCCATGATGTCGAACCCGTCCTTCAGTCGCCCGCTCGGAACGGCCATGGTCGGCGGCGCGGTCGCCATGGCGATTCTCGATCTCTTGGTGCGAAAGAACATCCTCACTGTCGACGATGTCCAGGGCGCCCTCACGACGGCGCAAAGCTCGCTCATCAGCTCCCCCGCAGCCCATGGCTCTCTCGACGGCGCCAGAATCATCGGGGAGATGAAAGACCTGTTTGCGCGCCGAGAGCGCGGCTACTGGACCGAGCGCCGCGGATAAGCGGACCTTATGCTTGCCCTTCACCGACGCATTTCGAGCCTCGTAAAAAGGGCCGCCCGAAAGGGCGGCCCAAGAACGTTCGTACGAAGAGAATTAAGCGACGGCGCTTCTGCGAGCCCTCCGGCGATAGGCGGCAAAACCAACGCCGCCGAATCCGATCATGAGAAGCGCCCAAGTGCTGGGTTCGGGCGCGCCGCCGCTAACTTCCGTTAAGGAGACGCCGTCCAGCAGGGCCATTGGAGGCTCGCCCCCCGGTGTGCCTACGGAAAGAAACATCAGCGTTTCCTCGGCGGCCTGCGGACTAAAGACAAAGCTTTGCTGGAGCCATCCAGAAAAGTAGTGGGTAACTCCGCCGACTGTCTGAGTATCAAATGTCTGGTCCCCGAGGCTTACTTGCAATTGTGACGTAGTTGAACCGCTATATTGCTGGAGCTGCGTACCTGCCCAATAGAATGAGAGGTCATATGTCTTTGTGGGATCAAGACCGGTGACCATTTGTTCAATGTACTCATTGATCGGGGCGCCACCGCCGCCGTCGTTTCCATCCAGCACCACGAAGAAACCGCCGTCAGGGTCGAGTTGAGTCGCCCCACTATAGAGCGGGCTATTCGGTACCGTTGAAACGTCGAGGTAGCTCGACGGCAACGTATAGACACCGTCTCCGCTCGTTGTGGCGCTGCTGTTGCTGAAGTAACCCCAATAGTCATTCGCGCCATCCACTCCACCATGCAGAGCGCCGAGCGTCCAGTTGGGTACGTTCGTATTCTGAAAAAAACCACCGGGAGGGGCGCCAGGACTCTCGAAACTCCCGTTCAGAACGAGGTTAGAGGCGTTGGCCGCGTACCCGCTGGCAACAAAAATCCCCACACTAATCAATGTCTTGCAAAATCGTTTCATGTTGCACTATTCCCCTAACGCCTGGCGCCCCATGCAACCACGCGCTAGCACTGTAATCAATTACCCAGAGGAAAGATAGAGGGAGTGATTGTGTTGATTTCCACGGAGAACGATAACCTCGTTCGCCGAAGCACAAAGGCGCGAAGCGCTTCTGCCGAATGGTCTTCTCTCAATCTCACCACTGTTGGCATGGCGCGAATCTCCCGCGCCAATGGAGTCAGAACTCTGCCAGTCTAGGAATCCTCTCCGTGAGTCAGCCAACAGGGCCTTTGGTATTAGGTTGAGCAACCGCCTATTTTGCGGCAAGCGCCGGCCAGCCAACGAGCGTTGTCGGACGCCAGCGGGCCTTTCTCCTTGCGACGCGACGCTCACGATCCTCCGCGCTATAGTCCCGCGCCTCGGGCGCACGGGTAAAGAGCGCGCGATCTTCAAGTGTATCGACATTGACCACGCTCCACACCCGATCCCCGCCGATCAAAGTCATTGCGACGTAGACGCCGCATCGTCGGCATATAACCTGCTCTGAGGTTCGCAGACCGAACATGTATCGTTGAAGCTGTTCGGGATCGACCGCTGTCAACGTCACATGCGCCTTCGGATCGGAAAACGCCCGCGCGTTGTGCTTACGGCAGAACGAGCATTGGCAGGCGCCGAGCGCCTGCTCGGCTGGCGCACGGTCCGACATGAGCTCGACGCCAATCGCGCCGCAGTGACACTGGCCCTTGAAGATCAAACGCGCTCCGATCTTTTCCGACGCGCTGTTCATATCAGATTGAACGTGGCTCGCTGATCTGGCTTTTCTGTGCCGCAGGCTCGCGCCGCGATAGCGCCGGTCGACCCCATCCGTCTATGACGGGATCAGACCGCGTCCCCTGCCCCAAACCGGCACGCCCGCGCCTAACCTTTGGTAACCTCCCAGCAACCTTAAATGCCGATAAACGAATCGGTTCGCATTGTTCGCTTTTTGTTAAGCGGCAGCGCGGGGACGGTGAACTCAAGCACGGGCGGCTTGCTTCGCGTATGGGTCGTTCGTGCATCGGATGGGCTCTTTCGGTCGCCGCGCCATGGTGCGTGGCCTTCGCGGTGCTTGTCTCGATCACCGCCGAAGCGGAGCAAGAGCCGACCGAGTTGACCAGCACGTTCGCCCGCGGCCAGTTGATGAGCACTCCCAGCGGGCTCGACCGGGCGTTCCTCTCCGGCCGCCCGCCGCGCGCGGTGGACGAAGACGGCGCGCCGCTGCCGATCGTCCTGGCGCGCACCATGGTCGGCGATCCGGACGCGCTCGCGGCCGGCGAAGCCGAGATCCAGCCGAACGGGGCGCTAAAGCCGACAAGACGAGCGTTTCCCGCTGTCGATCGCGGCGCCAAGGGCGATCCGGTTTTCAGCGCTCCAGGGGTGAACGCGAAACGCCTGAACGGGAAGCGCTCGGCCGCCGAGCCTCATGGCGCCAAGTCGTGGCCGCGCGAGTTCGAAGATCCGCGCAACACCGAATTCGATCCCGGCCATACGATGAGCCCTCAGCGCCCGGCCGGCGGCGGTGAGCCGGAGACCGAGGCGCTCAGTTTCGACGATGGCGCGACGCCGGCCGCGCCACTCGAATTTGCGCTCAACTCCTCTTCGCCCACCTCCAGCGACGGAATCGTCGTCGTTGTCGAGGCCGATGGCTCGGGCGTGACGACGGTTCCGCAGATCGCCGACGCGGATGGCAAACCGAATTATGCCGCGCTCATCGACCCGAAAGACAGCGCGCGCCAGATGCGTTGCCTTGCGGAAGCGATCTATTTCGAGTCCCGCAGCGAACCCGAAGACGGTCAGGCGGCCGTCGCCCAGGTCGTGCTCAACCGGGTGCGCAGCGGCATTTACCCGACCAGTGTTTGCGGCGTCGTTTATCAGGACCGCAACCGGCCGTTCGCCTGCCAGTTCACCTTCGCCTGCGAGGGCAAGTCGCTGCGCGTCGAAGAGCCCGGCCCGTGGGCGGTCGCGACCCGTATCGCCCGCGATGTGGTGAGCGGCGCGAACTATAATCCCAAGATCGACGTCGCTGTGAACTACCACGCCAATTATGTCGCGCCGTTCTGGGTCGGTTACCTGAGAAAAGTCGACCATATCGG
>DATDHT010000094.1:0-4558 GCA_036521435.1 Roseiarcus sp. | reverse complement strand
GCGGCATAAGCCGGCATTTCAGCTGCGCCACGCCAGGCGATCGACGAGAGATTGATGATCGAGCCGTGCCCAAGCTCGCGCATCTGCGGATGGACGGCTTGGGCGGCAAAAAAGTGATGGCGCAGATTCACGTTCTGAGCGTGGTCCCAATAGTCGGCGGTAACGTCGGCCACGGCGTGGCGCTCGTCGTTGGCGGCGTTATTGACGAGGACCGCGATCGGGCCGAGCTTCTCCCGAGCTTCCGCGATTGCGGCCTGCAGCGCCGCGACGTCGGTCACGTCGCAGTTAAGAAAAAGCGCCGCGCCGCCCGCCCCCTCCACCGCCGCCGCCAGCGCTTCGCCCTCCGGGCGCTGCACGTCGACGAAAGCGACGCGCGCATGGTTTCGCGCGAAGGCGCGCACAAGGTCGGCGCCGATGCCGGTCGCGCCGCCGCTGATGAACACGGTTCGCCCGGCGAGACTGGGATAGACGGCGAAGGTCAACCCGCGATCCGGGGAATGAGCGCCTGAGTTTCGGGATCGAACAGGCAGGCATGACCCATGTCGATCCCGAGGGCTAGGAGTTCGCCCAGACGAGGCGCCCCGTCCGGGTCGAAGCGACCCACAATCTCCCGCTCGCCGACCTTTAAAACCGCATGGGTTTCGGCGCCGGTCGGCTCGACCACTTCGACCGGCGCGGTCACCATCGCGAGCCCGGCTTTTTGCGCCTTCAAGTTCGCATCATAGCGAAACAGGTGCTCCGGGCGCACGCCGAGCACCACCTTGCCGCTCGCAGGACGGAGCGCGGGCGCGTGGGGAAGCGGCAGCGTCGCCGTTTCGCCGCCGCTGAGCGCGATCGCCACCGCCGGGCGGCCGTCGAGCTTGGTCAGTTCGCCGGGAATGAAATTCATCGACGGCGAGCCCATGAACCCGGCGACGAACATATTGGCGGGCCTGTCGTAGACGGCCTGCGGCTCGTCGAATTGCTGGATCGCGCCCTGATGCATGACCGCGATGCGCGAAGCAAGGGTCATCGCCTCGATCTGATCATGGGTCACGTAGATCGTGGTCTTGCCGACCCTCAGGTGAAGCTTCTTGATCTCGGTGCGCATGTCGACGCGCAGCTTGGCGTCGAGATTGGACAAAGGCTCGTCGAACAGGAACAGCTTCGGATCGCGCACCAGAGCGCGCCCCATCGCCACGCGTTGGCGCTGTCCGCCGGACAATTGGCCGGGCTTCCGGTTGAGGAGCGGCTCGATCTGCAACAGCGCAGCGACGCGCTTGATCGTGGCGTCCTGCTCAGGCCTGGGCACGCCGCGGCTCTCCATGCCGAAGGTCATGTTCTGGCGGGCCGTCATCGTTGGGTAGAGCGCATAGGATTGAAACACCATCGCGATGTCGCGGTCCTTCGGCGCGACCGAATTGACAAGCGCCCCGTCGATGCGAATCTCGCCTTCGCTGACGCTTTCCAGTCCTGCGATCATAGCCAGCAGTGTCGACTTGCCGCAGCCGGAGGGGCCGACGAGCGCGACGAACTCACCCGTCTGCGCCTCGAGATCGATCCCCTTGAGGACCTCGACCGAGCCGAAACGCTTGGTGAGCCGCGAGACGGTCAGCGTCGCCATGGTCGCCCGCTCGCCAATTCCCTGGTCCCTCGTCTTGAGGCGCCGCGAAGCGGCCTCGAAGGGCGCTCCAGGAGGCGCAAACGTCGCCTCGCTGGACCATCCTTCGGGACGCGAAGCTTCGCATCGCTCCTCAGGATGAGGTCTGCGGGATTCGGCTCCATTCCGACGGCTTCAACCTCGGGAGTCGCCTCGGTCATTTGATGGCGCCTTGAGTGAGCCCGCGGACGAAATACTTGCCGCCGAAGAAATAGATCAACAGTGGCGGGATGGCGCCGATCAGCACGGCGGCGCTAGCGACATCATAGGGGTGGGCGTTCATCTGACTGGTCGCCAGCGCGACCAGCGCCGCGGTGATCGGCTGCTGGGTTCCGCCGGTGAAAACGACCCCGAACAGAAATTCGTTCCAGATGCCGGTGAACTGCCAGATCACGGTGACGATGAGGATCGGGGGCGACAAGGGAAGGATGATTTTGAAAAAGATGCGCCAGAAACCGGCGCCATCGATGCGAGCCGCCTTGATGAGGTCATCGGGGATGTTGACGTAGTAGTTGCGGCAAAACAAGGTCGTGAACGACAAGCCCTGGATCACGTGCACGAGAATGAGGCCATAGACGGAGTTGGAGAGGCGCAGCGCGCCGAGAATGTAGGCCCAGGGCAGGAGCGCGACCTGGCCCGGCATGAAAACGCCGAGGACTATGCACACGAACAGCGTCTCCGATCCCCTGAACCGCCATTTCGAGAGGACGTAGCCGTTCAGCGCGCCAACCAGCGTCGAGATGATCGTCGCGGGGATCGTCATATAGAGGGAGTTGAAGAAATTGCGTTTGACGCCCTCGCAGGTGCCCGCGACGCAATAGTGCGCCCAGGCCTGCGGCCAGGCCTTGAGCGAGAAGCTTTGCGGCAGCGCGATCAATCCGTTCTTCGTGATCTCCGGCAATTCACGAAACGAATTGGCGACGACGACGAACAGCGGCAGCAGATAAATGAGCGCGAACAGGGTGAGGAAGGCGTAGACGGCGACCCGCCGCAGGGCGAAACGAAGGCTCTCCCCGCGCGCCTGCGAATCGAGCGCACCATCGAAAGTCGCGTCAACCATGGGCGGCCTCGCGGCGCGAGCGCCAGACCGTCCAGAGCGCGTAAGGAACGAGGACGACCGCCAGCGCCGCCAGCATCATGATTGCGGCCGCCGCGCCGACCGCGATCTCGCCGCGCTGGAACATGAGGTCATAGACGTAGGTTGCCGGGAAGGTGGTCGAGATTCCCGGTCCGCCATGTGTCAGAGCGACGACAAGATCGAAGGTCTTGATGGCGAATTGCAGCAGCACGACGGCGACCGCGATGAAGATCGGCGCGATCGACGGCAGAATAACCTTGCGATAGATGCGCGCCGGGCCCGCGCCGTCGATCTGCGCCGCCTTGACGAGGTCGGGATCGACCGACCTGAGGCCAGCGAGAAAGAGGGCCATCGCGAAGCCCGAAGACTGCCAGATCCCGGTCGCCATGATCGCATAGATCGCGGTGTCGCGGTTCGTGGTCAGGCGGAAGGTGAAATCGCGCCAGCCAAGGCTGCGCACGAAAAACTCGATGCCCGCGTCGGGGCTATAGAGCCAGCTCCACACCACGCCGGTGACCACGAACGAAACGGCCAGCGGATAAAGAAAAATCGTCCGCCACACCGCCTCGCCCCGCACGCGCTGATCGATGGCGATGGCGAGAGCCAGACCAACGCCAAGCGAGAGGACCACATAGAAGGCGCTGAAATAGAAAAGATTGCCATAGGCGATCTTCCAGCGCGCATTGGACCAAAGATCGAAATAGGGTTTCAGGCCGACGAATTTGTAGGTCGGCAGCATCGTGCTGTTGGACATGGAAATGTAGAGCGTCCACAGCGTGAAGCCGAACACATAGACAAGGCTCGCGATGACGCCTGGCGCGATCGCCAGCCTCGGCGTCCACGCTCCCAGTTTGTCGCGTCGGCGAACTTTCGCCTGGGTGACGTCGTTCGGGATGATGTCGTTCGGGATGAGGGCGTTTGACATGGCGACGTTCGATCGCGCGCGAGCGTGGCCGCCCGACAGGCGCCGGGCGACCGGATTCCGTTGCTTACTTTTGTGCGTCGACGGCGTCCGCCATGGCGTTGGCGGCTTGTTCCGCGGTCATTTTCGGGTCGTTCACGAAGGAGGTGATCGTGTCGAGAATTGCGCCGCGATATTTCTGCAGAATGGTCATGTTGTGGGCCATCGAGCGCACCAGCATGCCGTCGGCGATCGAAGCCTGCAAGTCCTTCAGCGACTGCTGCTGGCAGGGATTGAAATCCTTGAGATCGATGTCGAGCCGGGCGGGAATCGAGCCCTTGGCCTGATTGAATACGGTCTGGAACTTCGGCGACATGATCAGGTGGGCGAGCAGCGTCTGCCCGGCGACGTAGTCAGGATCCTTCTGTTTGAAGAAGACCACCGAATCCGAATTGAGGATGAAGCCGGGCTTGCCCCAGTCCGTCGGCGCCTGGGCGCATTGGTAATCGGCCCCTTCTTTAAGTCCGGCGGCGGTGAAAATGCCGATCTGCCAGTCGCCCATGATCATGAACACGGCTTGTCCCTTGGCGATCATGGCTGTCGCTGTGTTATAGTCCCGGCCGGCGATCCCAGGATCCATGTATTTCGACACCATCAGCTGGAATTGCTCGAACGCCTTGATCATTTCAGGCGAGCGCATCGCCGCGGTATCGCCATCGACAAAAGCTTTCTTGAAGAGGCCCTCGTCCATTCCGTAAACGACCACCTCGAAAGTCGTGGCGTCCGTCCAGTCCTGGCTGAAATGGGCGAGGCAGATGAGATGCGCCGCGACCGCCTTGTCGCAATCGGCGTTGAATTCCGCCCAGGTCTTCGGCAGGCCCTTTATTCCCGCCTGCTCCATCGCCTTGGTCGAGCCCCAGATCCAATTGATGCGGTGGAT
>DATDHT010000093.1:0-7027 GCA_036521435.1 Roseiarcus sp. | reverse complement strand
TCACCAAGGTTGGATCACCGATGGGCAAGGGAAAGGAAGGTTTGTCGGCACGTTATATTGCGGAGGCGGTCGAGGCGTCGCTCAAGCGCCTGCAGATCGAGGCGATCGACCTTTATCTCTCGCACTGGCCGGACATGGCGGCGCCGATCGAGGAGACGCTCGGCGCCTATCAGCGCCTGATCAAGGAGGGAAAGATCCGCTGGTGCGGCGCCTCGAACCTCAGCGCCAAGCTGCTCGAGGGGCCCCTTGCAGCTTCAAAGGCGAAGGGACTGCCGCGCTACGAGGTTCTCCAGCCGGAATACAATCTCGCTGACCGGCACGAATTCGAAAATGGCCTGGCCGATCTCTGTCGGCGCGAGCAGATCGGCGTCATCACCTATTTCAGCCTCGCCAAGGGGTTCCTCACGGGCAAATACCGCACCGAGGCCGATCTCTCCAAAAGTCCGCGCGGCGACGGGGTCAAGGCCTATCTCAATCCGCGTGGATTTCGGATCCTCGACGCGCTCGAAGCAGTGGCGGCCAGCCACAAAGCCAAACCCGCGGAGGTCGCCCTCGCCTGGGTGATGGCGAGGCCCGGCGTCACCGCGCCGATCGCCAGCGCCACCTCGGTCGAACAGACCGGGAGCCTTGTGCGCGCAACCGAGCTTACGCTGACGGGAGCCGACATGGACGCGCTCAACGCCGCCAGCGCGCCCTGAACGACTCCCCTCTCCTACGGGAGAGGGGTTGGGGGTGAGGGTTCGCGCGTCAGCGCCCAAGAGCCCTCATCCGGCGCTTCGCGCCACCTTCTCCCGGGGGGAGAAGCGTTCCGCCCACAGCGCATCACCCTTGAGCCGCCCCGTCCTCGCCGCGCAGTTCGCGGCGCAGGATCTTGCCGATATTGGTCTTCGGCAACGCGTCGCGAAACTCGATCTGGCGCGGCGTCTTGTAGCCCGTCAGCTGCTGGCGGCAATAGGCGATGAGGGCGGCCTCGGTCAGGCCCATGTCCCTGCGCACGACCACGAGCTTGACCGCCTCTCCGGTCCGGGCGTCCGGCACGCCGACCGCGCCAGCCTCGAGGACGCCCGGATGGCTCATCGCCACCTCCTCGATTTCGTTCGGGTAGACGTTGAAGCCGGAGACATTGATCATGTCTTTCTTGCGATCGACCACGTACACAAAGCCGCGCTCGTCGACGCGCGCGATGTCGCCTGTGCGCAGGAAACCGTCAGCGGTCATCACCTTTTCGGTCTCGTCCGGCCGGTTCCAATAGCCCGCCATGACCTGCGGCCCCTTGATGCAAAGTTCGCCCGTTTCGCCAAGCTTAAGGTCATGACCATCGTCGTCGCGAATGGCGATTTCGGTCGACGGCATCGGCAGGCCGATCGCGCCGTTGAACGCGTCGATGTTGAGCGGATTGGCGATCGCCGCGGGCGAAGTCTCGGTCAGGCCATAGGCTTCGATCAGCGGCTTCCCCGTCACCGACTGCCAGCGCTCGGCGACCGCTCGCTGCACCGCCATGCCGCCGCCGATCGTGAGATGCAGGTGCGAGAAATCGAGCTTGGCGAAGTCCTTATTGTTAAGCAGCGCGTTGAACAGCGTATTGACGCCGGGGAGGCCGGTGAACCGCGTTTCGCGCAACGCCTTGACCAGCGCCGGAATATCGCGCGGATTTGCGATCATCAGATTCGCGGCGCCGATCATCAGCGGCACGAAGCCATTCACCTGCAACGCAAACACGTGATAGAGCGGCAAGGCCGCGACGAATATTTCGCCTTCGGCCATGACCGCTGGCGCGATCCATGCGTGGATCTGGCGCAGATTGGCCACCATGTTGCGATGGGTCAGCATCGCCCCCTTCGGCACGCCGGTGGTCCCGCCCGTGTATTGAAGGAACGCGAGATCATCCGGCGCGATCGGCGCGTCGCTGAACGCGCTTCTCGACCCCAAAGAGAGTGCGTGATTGAACCGCACCGCCTGCGGCAGGCGGAAAGCGGGAACCGCGCGCCGGACGTGCCTCAGGACCGAATTGACGATGAGCCCCTTGGCGCCGCCCAATTGGTCGCCGGCGCCGGTGACGATGATCGTTTTGAGCGCCGGGCCATCGATCGCCTTTTCGAGCGTCGCGGCGAAGTTCTCCAAAACGACGATCGCCTGGGCGCCCGAATCGACGAGCTGATGCTTGAGCTCACGGGGCGAGTACAACGGGTTGCAATTGACGACCACATAGCCCGCGCGCAGCGCGCCAAAGGCGGCGATCGGATATTGCAGCACGTTCGGCATCATCAGCGCGACACGGGCGCCCCGAGGCAGGCGCGCAACATTTTGCAGGTAGCTCGCGAAGGCGCGCGATTTCAGGTCCAGTTCGCCATAGGACATCGCCTTTCCCATGCTGATGAAGGCGGTCCGATCACGGAATTTTTCGAAGCTGGTCTTAATGAAATCGCCGAGCGAGCCTTGCGCGCTCGAGTCAATCTCGGCCGGCACGCCGTCAGGATAGGACTTGAGCCATATCCGTTCCATGAAATCCCCGTTGCAACCGCGCTTGCCCCATTGGCGCTGCACGCGAATACCGTACGGGACATGCGTTTGTCGACGAGGCTACGCCTGTCTCGGCCTTGAAGGGCCGGTGTCTCTGCGCGCCAAACGGCGCGGGCCCGTCAAATCACGAGGCCCAAGACGCCTGCTCACAGGCCCAAGAGACTCGCCGGCCGAGTCAGCAGGGCTTTCTGCGGGTCGCCGACCATGAATTCCCGGGTCGCGGGATCCACAGCATTCAACAGATCGTGGATAAATTTGTCCTGAATCTTGAAGCTCATCTCTGCCGGGACGCCGATCGTCGACACCCGGAAAAGCGCTCCATCGGGAACCCATCCCCTCAAACCGTATCCGAGCTTGAGCGCCTGACGGGCCCAGTTGCTGCTTGAATTGTCGTAGCCGATCCGCATCCAATAGGTGATGGGCTCAACCCGCTCCTCGCGCTGGGCAACGAGCCTGGTCGCCTTGAGCGGCGGCGCTGAGGGCGAATAGTCGAGCTTCAATGGGCTCGTCCGCGATACGCGGAAGCCTTGCGCTGTGTAGCACACCTCCGGATGATGAAGCTGCAAACGATCGCTCTGGCTCTCGCCATAGGCGACCATCAGCATCACCACGTGCCCGTCGGAATCGACAAAGCCGCGCGAGGCCTCCTGATTGTACAGGGCGGCTTCAAGCGAATCTGCCGCCGGCGGGGCGATAACGTTGAGCCCTTCGACTGGCTTCCAATCCCCGAATTTGGTCGGCAGGTGCTTGTCGATGTCGAAGACATCGTGAGTGCGCGCCATCAGGTTATGCGGCGTCATCACAACCGCGAGCAACATAGCCCCGAGCATCGCCATGCAGGCCAGAAGGATATTGGTCGAACGCGACATCTTCGACTCCAAAGCCCGCGAACCCTGCGTGCGGCTGTGAATATAGTCGCCCAACCCCCGTCGCGCAACGCCGAGGGGCCCGCGCGACAGCTTGTAGCCCACCGAGACCGCCACGTCCCGTGAATTTATCTTAATGAACGCCAGCTCAGCTTACCAATCGGAAGCGAGCCCACTCGAGGCGGGGCTTGCCGGGCGGCCGGATTTGGGGTGGAAGAGGAGGTCGTCGCAAGCCAGGGCTTCCGGCCTCTTGCGGCGAACACGCCAATCACGAGCGGACGAGGCCACCCCCATGACCAGCGGAGATATTCTCGAGCGCTTGGGTCTGGCAGCGGCCGCGCTGTCTGGTGGCTCGCTATCCGTCCGCTCGCCGATCGACGGAGCCGAGATCGCACGGATCCGCGAGACGCCTGCCGATGACATGCCCGGCATCATCGAGCGGGCGCACAACGCCTTCCTCGCCTGGCGCGAGGTCCCGGCGCCGCGGCGGGGCGAGCTCGTGCGCCTGCTCGGCGAGGAACTGCGCGCCTCGAAAGAGGCCCTGGGCGCGCTGGTGACGCTCGAGGTCGGCAAGATCACATCCGAGGGCTTGGGCGAAGTGCAGGAGATGATCGACATCTGCGACTTCGCCGTCGGCCTCTCGCGCCAATTGTACGGCCTCGCCATCGCGTCGGAGCGCCCGGGCCATCGGATGACCGAGACCTGGCATCCGATGGGCCCGTGCGCGATCATTTCCGCCTTCAATTTCCCGGTCGCGGTCTGGTCCTGGAACGCGGCTCTGGCGCTCGTCTGCGGCGATCCGGTGATCTGGAAGCCGTCCGAAAAGACGCCGCTCTCGGCGCTGGCGACGATGAAGATCCTGGAGCGCGCCATCGAGCGCTTCGGCCCGGACGCGCCCAAAGGGCTCGCTCAGCTCGTCATCGGCGGTCCAGCCATCGGCGAGGCGCTCACCTCCTCGAAGCGCGTGCCGATCGTCTCGGCCACCGGATCGACCCGGATGGGCTCGGTCGTCGGCCCCAAGGTCGCGGCGCGGTTTGGCCGCGCGATCCTCGAGCTTGGCGGCAACAACGCGATGATCGTCGCGCCCTCGGCCGATCTCGACATGGCGGTCCGGGCGATCGTGTTTTCCGCCGTTGGCACCGCCGGCCAGCGCTGCACCTCGTTGCGCCGGGTCATCGCCCACCGCTCAATCCGCGCCGATCTCACCCACCGGCTGGTCAAGACCTATGCTGGCCTGCCGATCGGCGATCCGCGTGACGACGGGACGCTGGTCGGTCCGCTGATCGACCATGCGGCGCGCGAGACAATGCAGGCGGCGCTCAAGCGCGCGCAAGACGAGGGCGGCAAGGTTCACGGCGGGGGAAATGTCGCCAATGGCGTTCCGAACGGCGGCGCCTACGTCGAGCCGGCGATTGTCGAAATGCCGGACCAGTCGGGCGTGGTGCGTGAGGAAACTTTCGCCCCGATCCTCTACACGCTTGGCTACGGGAGCCTGGACGAGGCGATCGCAATCCAGAACGACGTGCCGCAGGGTCTGTCGTCTTCGATCTTCACCCTCAACTTGCGCGAGGCGGAGACGTTTCTGTCAGCAACCGGATCCGATTGCGGCATCGCCAACGTCAATATCGGCCCCTCGGGCGCGGAGATCGGCGGCGCTTTCGGCGGCGAGAAAGAAACTGGAGGCGGTCGCGAGAGCGGCTCCGACGCGTGGAAAGCGTACATGCGCCGGCAAACGAGCACGGTGAACTATTCGGCCAAGCTGCCGCTCGCACAAGGGGTGAGATTCGATCTCTAGCGCGGCCGCCTTCATCCGGCGCCATAGCCCGCTCGGAAGAACCGGCGTTCTCGCGAACGCCCTTTGGACGCCACCTTCTCCCGGTGGGAGAAGGGATTCCCCGACCCCAACCCTCTTCAGAAAAGGTGGCCGGAAGGACTCCTGTCTCTTGACGGGCTATGGGGAGGGGGAGCCCCCTTCTCGGGCGGGCGTGTGGGCATGACGAGGACCGGCTTAGCGCGCGCTCCCGCGCTGGCCCGAGTTACCTGCCCCGCTGCCCGCAATCAAAACAAGCGCGGGGCAACGTTCAGCCCCGCCGCGGCCCGCGCGTCGACCGGGGGCGGTTGGGCGCGCCGGCTGCCGCCAGCAGCTTGCGGAACTCGTCGCGCTTCTCATGGATCGAGGCGATGACGAGGCCCATCGGCACGCCGAGATCGACGAGCACCGCCTCGGAGAGTTGCAGGCTCGCCTCGATCGTCTCGGGCACCGCGTCGGTCACGCCGAGCGCGTAGAGCGCGCGCGCGTGATCGGCGTCGCGGGCGCGGGCGACCAGCGTGATGTCCGGCCTGAGGCGCCGCGTCGTCTCGACGACCGCCTCGTTGGCCGCAGTCGAGTCCATGGTGACGACGACCGCGCGCGCCGTCTCGAGCCCGCAGCCGCGCAGATATTCGGGCCGCGCGGCGTCGCCGTAATAGACCGGCTTGCCGTCGGAGCGGGCCTGGGACGTGATCCCTGCGTTCGCGTCAACGGCGATGAATGGAATTCCGTGCCGATCGAGCATGTCGCCGATCAGCGCGCCGACGCGGCCATAACCGACGATGATGACGCGAGACGATTCGCTGTCCGGCGGGATTTCCGGCGCCTTCGCATCCGCCGCGCCTCGCGGGCTCGAGCCAATGCGCGCGCCGAGCTTCGCCAGGCCCGGGATCACAAGCATCGATATCGCCACCGCGCTGATGAGCGTCGTCGCCAGCATGCGATCGATCAGGCCTCCCGCCAGCGCGGCGCCGATCATCACGAAACCGAACTCCCCGCCCGGCCCAAGCAGGAGAGATGTCTCGGCGGCGGCGCGGGACGGAAGGCGAAACGCCCGCCCGAGTCCGAACAGCGTCAAAGCCTTCGCCGCGATCAGCGCTGCGGCGAGGCCAAGAATGAGGCCGGGCCGCGCCAGAATGAACGCCGGATTGATCGCGGCGCCGACCGAGACGAAGTAGAGCCCGAGCAGCAAGCCGCGGAAGGGTTCGATCGTCACTTCGATCTCGCGGCGATATTCGGTCTCCGCCAGCAGGAGCCCGGCGACAAAGGCGCCAAGGGCCATCGACAGATGGCCCGCCGCAGCGGCGAGCCCATCGCCCAACACCACGAGCAGGCACGCCGCCATGAAGAACTCGGGACTCTTCGTCTCCGCGACAAAATGAAAGAACGGCCGCAACGCGAGGCGGCCGAAAACGACAAGCGCGGTCAAAACGAGCACCGCCGGAACAAGCGTGGTGAGAAGCTGCCACGCAAGGCCGCTTTCGCCCGCCGACGATAACGCCCCCGTCATGACGAGCAAGGGCGCAACCGCGATATCCTGGAACAGCAGCACCGCAAGGCTCGCGCGCCCGGCCCCGGAATGAAGCCGTTTGCTCTCGACCAGCATGGGAATGACGATCGCGGTCGACGACATCGCCAGCGCCGCGCCAATCGCGAGCGCCGAAGGGGGGCTGAGGCCGAGGCGCCACGCTGCGGCGGCAAGAATAAGGGTCGTTACGACGACCTGCGCGAACCCCAGCCCGAACACCAGACGACGCATGCGCCTTAAGCGCGCGAGCGACAGCTCGAGCCCCATCGTGAACATGAGCGCGACAACGCCAAAAGCGGCGAT
>DATDHT010000092.1:0-3194 GCA_036521435.1 Roseiarcus sp. | reverse complement strand
GCGGCGCGCGCGAGCGCGCCGATCGCAGCGGGGTCTGCATCGGCGGCGAAAATCTCACGTCGACGGGCGAGCCTTAGCGCGAACGCCCCGCCGCCGCAGAAGAGGTCCGCGACCTTTTTTGTATCTGCGAGCGCGCGCTCGGCAAACTCCGAGAGCCACGATTCTCCCGCTTCAGTCGCTTGGAGGAAGCCGCCGGGCGGCAGCCTCGCCAACGCCTCGCCAAAGGCGACGCGCGGAGACCGGCGCTCGATCAGAATCTCGCCGTGATTCGAGACACGCGCGATATCGAGCGCTTCCGCCGTCCGCGTGAGCTTCTGCGTCTCGGCGCGCCCGAGGGGACCCGAGCCGCGAAGATCAACATCGAGCCCGTCGAGCGTGGCGGTGACGCCAATGTCCAAGGGCTTCATCAAGCCGCGCAGATCGCCGCTGAGCGCCTGCGCTGCCGGAATCGCTCCGGCCATGCCGGGGCTGAACAATGGGCACTTGTCGATGGCGATGATGTCGTGCGAGCGGGCGCGCATGAAGCCGACTTCGTCGGGTTCCCCGTGCGGAAAGCGGGCGTGAAAGGTCGCGCGGCGCCGGCCTGCCCCATGCGCATCGATAAGCGCCCCGACCTTCGCCGCGACGCCCTCGCGCTCGAGCGCTTCGATCACCAGGCCGCGCTTCCATGCCTGATAGAGCGAAGTCGACATGTGCTGCGCGACGCAGCCGCCGCAAGTTCCGAACCAAGGGCAGATGGGCGCCGCGCGCTCGCGCGAAGTGTCGAGCGTCTCGACAAGCTCCGCGCGCTTGCCCTTGCCCTTGACGAGCGCCCGTTCACCGGGCAGCGCGCCGGGAACGATCGGGCCGTCGGCGGTGAGGCCGTGCCCGTGCGCATCCAGCGCGACGATCGAAACCTCCTCGAGCGGCTCACCCATGGCGCGCGGCGATCAGGAATTCCCGCGCCCCGGCGCCGCCAAGGATCGGCGAGGGCATGAGGCCGAGCACCGTCCAGCCTTGCGCTTCGATCGTAGCGCGCACGCCATCGCATGCGCGCTCGAGCGCCGCCTCGCTCGTGACCCGCCCTTTGACGAGATCCGCGCGGTCGAGCTCGAACTGGGGCTTGATCAGACTGACGAGCCACGCCCGCTTGGCGGCGAGCTTGAGCACATGTGGCAGCAGCAGCCGTTGCGAAATAAAACTCACATCGACGACGATAGCCCCGGCGCACTCGCCGAGCATCTCAGCTGTGAGGCCGCGTGCGTCGATGCCTTCAAACGAACGGACACGCGGGTCCGCCGCCAGGCGGGGATCGAGCTGCCCGTGGCCAACATCGACGGCGATGACCTTCGCGGCGCCGCGCGCAAGGAGGACGTCGGTGAAGCCTCCGGTCGATGCGCCGATGTCGAAACACACGAGACCTGCAGGATCGAGCGCGAAGGCGTCGAGCGCCGCGGCAAGCTTGATTCCGCCACGCGACGCCCAGGGGTGCGGCGCTTCGGCTTCGATCGGCGCGTCGCCGGCAATTTCTTCCGAGGCCTTTTTAATCGCGACGCCGCCAACACTGACCAGTCCGGCCGCGATCGCGGCCTGAGCGCGGGCCCGACTCGAAAAGAAGCCGCGTTCGACGAGAACGATGTCTGCGCGCTTGCGCATGAGGCCTTTAACGAGGGGAGCAGGGTTCATTGTCAATGAAAATCCCGATCCCACACCCCCAGCATTCGCGGGTAGCGGCGGCGGAACGAATGACGGACAGGCCGCGTTCCGTGAAGGGGCTCGAGATCGAGCCATTCTTCGGGCGTGGGCTGGGACGGTGGCGATGATCTCTATCCCCTATGCGCTCGACGCGCTCAATTTTTTTGCGGCGGACGCCCGCAACGCGCTTGGGCCCTTTGTCAATGTCTATCTGGTGACGGATCGCCATTGGAGCCAGACCGAGGTCGGCCTTGTGGCGACAACAAGCGGGCTCCTCGGTATTGCGCTCCAGACCCCGATTGGCGCCGCGATCGACCTGACGCCGGCGAAGCGAGGCGTCATCGTCATCTCGATCTCGGCGATGGCCTTTGCTTCGCTCATCATCTTCGGTCTGCCTACGTTCTGGCCGATGGCGGTCGCGTTCGGTGTCCTGGCGATTGCGGGCGACGCCTTTGCGCCTGCGGTCGCCGCGTTGACCTTAGGGGTCACGCCCAAGTCCGGTCTCGCCCGGCGTCTCGGTCGGAACTCGGCGTTCGATCATGGCGGGAACATCGCGATTGCAATTGTGGCCGGCGCGATCGGATACGTGCTGTCGCAGCGCGCGGTCTTCCTGATGGTCCCGGTTTTCGCAATATTGACCGCCGCGGCAGTGCTCAGCATCCCCGCAAGCGCCATCGATCAGGCGCGCGCGAGAGATGCGGGCGCAGACGGCAAGGCTGATGCGGACCGGTCGTCGGCCGCAGGTTACAGCGTCCTCTTTCGGACAAGGCCGCTTGTCATTTTCGCGCTCTGCGCCTTCTTTTTCCATTTCGCCAATGCGCCGCTTCTGCCGCTCGTCGGACAAAAGCTCGCGCTTCAGTTCCCGAAGGAAGCGACCGCGATGATGTCGTTTTGCATCGTCGCCGCCCAGGGCGTGATGTTGCCAATCGCAATTCTCGTCGGGCGCAACGCCGATTCCTGGGGCCGCCGGCCGATTTTTCTCATTGCGTTCGCGGCCCTGCCGATCCGCGCGGCGCTCTATCCCCTGTCGGATAACGCCTTCTGGCTGATTGCCATACAACTGCTCGACGGGGTCGGGGCGGGCATTTACCAAGCGCTCACGCCGCTGGTCATCGCCGACATCATGCATGGCACCGGCCGCTACAATCTCGCGCAAGGCGCGGTTGCGACCACTCAGGGAATCGGCGCGTCGGTCAGCGCCTTGGCCGCTGGCGTCGTCGTCGATCATTTCGGCTACAGCGTCGCCTTTCTTGCTCTCGGCGCCGCTGCGGCGCTAGCCTTTCTCGTCTTTTTCAGCTTCATGCCGGAAACGCGCAACGAGGACTCCGTCGCCCACGATCGTGAGACGCCTGCGCTCAAAGGGGCGGCCAGTTCTTGACTCCCGATAGCTACTTAGCGCTCGCCATCCTCGTCCTGACCTATGTCGGCGTGGCCGTGGGCCGGATACCTGGCCTTCGTCTCGATCGCGCCGGCATCGCCTTCCTCGGCGGCGCGGCGATGATCGCGGTCGGTCCCTTGAG
>DATDHT010000091.1:0-10027 GCA_036521435.1 Roseiarcus sp. | reverse complement strand
TGCGATCTGCTGCACGCAGGGCGTCGTCACCCCAAACATGGTCAGACCGACCGAGCGAACCGCGAGGCGGCGCGATCTCGCGGCGCCAACCTCTCGTTTTGCCTCGAGGCGGGCCTTCACCATCCCAATCAAAGCCTGAGCGCCATTCGCCAGCACCTGCCGGGAGATCGAGTTCAGGCCCTGGACGTCGGTGACCGAATACATCATCGTGATGTCGGTCGGGCCGACATAGGGGCTGACGTCGCCGGAGGCGATCGAGGAGATCAGCATCTTGGGCGCGCCGATGGGAAGAGCGCGCATCGCCGGGGCGACGAGCGAGGCGCCGCCGGAGCCGCCCGCGCTGATAATGCCGGCAATGTCGCCCTGGCGCTTGATCCAGGTCTCGAACGCCTCCGCCATCGCGGCGACCGAAGCGCCGCGGTCTCGACCAAACACCGCCGAGCCGCCGCGGCCATGGTTGAGCGCGATCTCTTGCGCGGTCACATCGCAGGTCGCCGGCTTGCCGCTGGTCGATACGTCGACAAGGCGCGTCCGCAACCCGCTCGCGACGATCAGATCGCGGATGAAGCGGAGCTCGGCGCCCTTGGTGTCGAGCGTGCCCGCGACGACGACCACCGGCTGCCCGGAGGGCAGCGCCACAGCACTGGGTATAGGCCCTGATTCAATCCTTCCGGGACCAGCCGAAGCGATGCGAGCGGCCGACTCGATGCGCGCGTTTGGGGCGGGTTGCGACCAGCGTGTGGGGGGCGCCGGGTTCGACACATAGATCCGGATCGGCGCGCCTGACGGCTTCGCCGCGCTTGGGGGCTGAGGCGCAGACGCGCCCGGCGACGCCGCCTCAGGGAGGTCCGGTTCGGCGGCCTCGGAATGGCGGCCAACGCCCAAAAGACGCTGCTGGAGTTCGCGGTCCGCCGTAAGCCTGCGCGATTCGATGATGCGGTTGATCCGCCCGTTGACCATGATGGCGACGTTTTCCGAGACCGTGGTCGCCACCCCGATATTCTGCTCGATGACGAGGATCGCCATGTCGGTTTCGTCGCCGAGACGCAGCAACATCTCCTCGACCTGCGCCACAATCACAGGCGCAAGACCCTCGGTCGGTTCGTCCATGATCAAGAGCTGCGGATTCGTCACCAACGCGCGAGAAATCGCCAGCATCTGCTGTTCGCCGCCAGAGAGCTGGGCGCCGCCGTTGTTACGCCGCTCGGCCAGGCGCGGGAAGGTGTCGTAGACGCGCTCGACGGTCCAGGCGCCGCGCTCTCGGGTCACTGTCATTCGCAGGTGCTCGTCTACCGTCAACGAGCGCCATAGCCTGCGTCCTTGTGGCACGTACCCGACGCGATGGCGGGCAATGCTGGCGGGCGGAAGGCCGACCAGCTCCTGGCCACGCATGCGGATCGTGCCGCTTGAAGCGGGAACAAGGCCCATGATCGCCTTGCAAAGCGTCGTCTTGCCCATGCCGTTGCGGCCGACGACCGACAGCACGCCGTGGTCGAGCGTCAGGTCGACGCCCTGCAGCGCATGCGAATGGCCATAGTAGACATTGAGGCCCCTGACCTGGAGCATGACGTTCGCCTCGGCGCGACGCGGCTCAGCCATGCCCGCCTCCCAGGTAGAGTTCCTGAACCTCGGGATCGGCCTCGATCTCCTGCGGCGAGCCTTCCTTGACGATCCGCCCGTTGTGCATCATCGTCACGCGCTCGACCACGCGCAGCGCCACGTCCATGTCGTGCTCGATGATGATGTAGCCGATATGAGAAGGCAGCGAGGAGAGGATCTCGACGAGCTCCACTCGCTCGGTCGGCGAAAGCCCGGCCGCCGGCTCGTCGAACAGAATGAAGCGCGGCGCGCCCGCGAGCGCGAGCGCAATCTCGAGCTGCCGCTGCTGGCCGTAGGCCAATTCCGCCACAAGCCGGTCCTTGATCGGCGTCAGATGGACCGCCTGGATGAGCGATTCCGCCGCGTTGACGAGCGTGTCATTACGACGCGGCCGAATGAACGAGTAACGGCCGCGCGAGACTCCGCGAACGGCGAGATACACGTTGTCGAGCACGGTGAGGCCGGGAAAGAGCGCCGAGATTTGATAGGTTCGGCGCAGGCCGCGGCGGATGCGCTCGTAGGGCGGAAAGAAGGTCACGTCTTCGCCGAAGAAGCGAATTGTTCCCGAGGACGGCGGGAAGTCGCCGGTGATGCAGTTGAACAGCGTCGTCTTGCCGGCGCCGTTCGAACCGAGGACGGCGCGCCGCTCGCCTGGCAGGACCGTGAGCGAGATGTCGGTCAGGGCGGCAAGAGCGCCGAACAGTCGCGTCACGCCTCGCAGCTCGAGCGCGTTGATCGAGCCGACCGTGGAGAGACGCTGCGCGACGCTATCCATGGCGCCCGCCCGTCGATTGTGCGCGTGGCGAGCGGCCCCGAGCGCGATTGCGCCAGCGCGCCCACAAGCCAATGATCCCGTCTGGCGAGAAAAAGACAATCGCCAGGAAGCCGAGGCCGATCAGGAGCCGAAACCGGTTGCCGTCGAGGCCGAACGCGACCAGGACGTCGAGAGCAAAGGTCTTCAAGACCGCATAGATCAGGGCGCCGATGAATGGGCCAATCGGATTGCCGATCCCGCCAACGACAGCAATGACGAGAATGTCAATCACGGCCGAGACGCTGACCGTCCCAGGCGCGATTTCGCCGTAACTCCAGACCAGGAGAATGCCGCCGAGCGCCGCGATGAGCGCCGCGAACACATAGGCCGCGATGCGATGGGCGTTGACGTTGAATCCGAGTGCGGCCATGCGCCGGGGGTTGTCGCGGACGCCCTGGAGCGCAAGCCCGAAGGGCGCGCGCGCGACATAAGAGACTGCGAGCCAGCATAGGAACGCGACGCCGAGCTCGAGATAGTAGGAGGGTATGTCAGCGTGCCAGTTCACCCCCAGAAACACCGGCGTCGGAATGCTGTTGATGCCTGTGTGGCCGTTGAAGATCGCGTAATTCTCGTTGGCGAAATAAAAGAACGCCGCGGCGATCGCGAGCGTGATCATGATTGTGTAGATGCCGGCGGTGCGCACGGCGAGCGCGCCGATGATAGCTCCGACGACCATCGCAAGGATCAAAGCCGCCGGAACCGCGAGCCACCATGGCCAACCGATTCCGCCGGGCATGCCGTTCACGCCCAGGATCGCGACGACGTAGCCGGCGAAACCGGCGATCGTCATCTGCGCAAGACTCACCATGCCGCCATAGCCGGCAAGGAACATCAGGCTCAGCGCGATCGTACCGAGCATGTACGACCAGCCAAAGATCTGCGTGAGCACGAAGCTGCTCGCGATCACCGGCATGATGACGACAACGACGCCGGCGAGGACCGCCGCGGGGTTGATGGTCTGCAGCCAGGTGGAGTGCGAGGGGGCCCTGGACGCGAGTCTCGCGCGGCTATCGGCGAGCGCCATGGCCTAGCGCCCCACCAATAGGCCCTGCGGCCGGACAGCCAGCACGAGCACCATGATCAGGAAGGTCAGAACGATCGCGTAAGTCGGGAAGTAAGCAAGCCCGATCTGCTCGGCGAGGCCGATGATGACCGCGCCGAGCGCCGCTCCCGGAATCGAACCCACGCCGCCGACTATGACCACGATCAACGAGGCGAGCAGAAAGCGCGTATCTTCGCCTGGAGACAGCGATTGGAAAGTTCCCCCGACCACGCCGGCCATCCCGGCGAGCCCGGCGCCGAACGCGAATACGGTGACGAAGACGAGCTGTATGGGCACGCCCATGGCGGACAGCATATCGCGATCGTCGACGCCGGCGCGAACGATCATGCCAATCCGGGTGCGGTTCAGGACCAGCCACATTCCCAGGCCGATCACCACGGAGGCCAAGAAGATGACCAGGCGAACGATCGGATAGGACAGATAGACCGCCTCGCCCGAGGACTTGACCGCCGTGATCAGGGGCAAGTCCATCGGCCCGCGAAGCCATGTCGGGGTTTGAATCTGCCACGAATTTCCCCCGAACCCCCATAGCATGAGGTCGGCGAGCACGATCGAAATCCCGATCGTCACCAGCGTCTGGCGAAGATCCTGCCCCTCCATGCGGCGGAAGACGGCGACTTGAAGAAGGATTCCAAGGAGAGCGGCGACAATGAAAGCGACGACAAAGCCGAACAGCCACCAGCCGGTGGCGTCGACCGCCAGATAACCGAAGTAACCGCCGAGAAGGTAGATCGAGCCATGCGCCAGATTGACGTTTCGCATGAGGCCAAAAATCAGGGTGAAACCGCTGGCGACGAGGAAATAAAGTCCGCCGAGCGTGATCCCGTTGAGAACGGCGTTCAGGAAGAGCTTCTTCCTGCCGAAGATCGCCTCGAAGCCCGAGGACCAGGGCGCGAACACGAGCCAGATCGCCGCAATCACCAGAACTGCGATGATCAGTGACCAGATCGGACGGCGCGCGACGAAGCCGTTCATACGCCGCCCTTCGAGGGGGACCGACACAGTGTCGAGACCGCCCCGGCGCCGCTCAGCCTTCGTCGCATTGTCGCGTGCTCTCCGGTCACAGCGAAGCAGAACCTCCCGTCGTTGCGTTTGAGCTTATCCGCTTTCGGTCGCGCGCGCTTGATCGACAGTATGATTTCATCTCTCGCTTACGGTCGCTAGTGTCGTGATCGGCGAATATGCGGGGTCATTATCGCGCTGGCCACCGCGGAGGCGGCGTGATGGTCTTATTTAAGTGTATATACACCTTCGCGCTATCAACCGGGCGGCCACGATCCGGAGGGCGTGACAGAAAAAGGCGCCTAACGGATTGAAAGAATTGAGTCGCTGCCAAAGCCGCGCGCGTCGCCGGTCCTCGCGACCGGCGTTCTTTTCCGGATGGCCGCGAGTGCGTCTCGGAGCAGGAGGTGAGCGCGACGAGCCAAGCCTTCCCGCCGCCATCAAGCGCTTTTGTCTGAAGACCCTCGGGATGGCCTCCGCCAGCCGAAATCGCAACAGCCGCAGAAAGGGGACGCTAGAGGACATGGGCGACCCGGCGGTATTGCGTCGGCGCCATGCCCACATTGGCGGCGAAGAAACGCGTGAAGCCGCTTTGCGACGAAAAGCCCAGATCGTAGCCGATATCGGCAACGGAAATCTCGCTGCCTACAAGCCTGTCGATCGCCTGCTCCATGCGCAGGGTGTTGACAGAGAGGTTTGGAGTGAGCCCGGTCTGCGTCCGAAACAGTTTGTAGAAGTGCGGACGCGACAAGCCCGCGCCGCGCGCCACCGCGTCAAGCTCGATGTTGGCCCCGAGCGAATTCTCCATCAGCCGCATCGACTTGCGCACGCGAAAATCGATGGCCTGACCCGATGGACAGCGGCTCTCGCCGAAATCCATTTGTCGCCAACTCTCCTCGTAGCAAGCCTGAATCAGGCTGCGTAGTTCGCAATCAAGCGCCGTGAGGCGCTCGCCAGCGTAAACGAGCGCCGAGACCCATCGAATCTTCGCGTCGAGCGCTGGCGTTCGAGCAAATTCGGCGCGACCGAACCGAAGCCGTGTCTCGCCGGTTCCGCAGGCGAACCAATCGGGATTCACGTAAAGGACGAAGAAGGTCGAGCCGTCCTCGAGGTCCCGCGGGACGAAGTTATGCGGCTCCCATGGGCTGATGGCGACAACGGACTCGTCGGTCGCTCGGCAGGGAGCGCCTGAAACGAGCACATCGGCACGATCGCCCGATAGATGAAAGATGAGATGCCCTTCGCGGTGCGCGTGGATGTTGAAGGGACGATTCAGTCTATAGATCACCGCGCGGCCGAATTGGCCGTGGACGGCCGCGACGGCCCGGCTCATCTCTTTTACCTACTCCCCGATTTGTCGCGTAATTTCAGCCAAGATTCAACAGTCGGCCGGGTTTTGCAAGAGCGAATGAACCGGGCGGCTTTCGCCGCCCGGTCACGCAGGAAATCAATACTTCTTGCACTCCGGATTGGTCCGGCTCGGCGGCCCGATCTTTACGAACACGTCTCTCGGATAACCCAGCGTTTGATGGACGTCGGGAATGACCTTGACGACCTTGCTGACGAGACCACCCTGCCCGTCTTCGACCACTTCGGTGACGAAGTTCGTGCCAATCGCCTGGCGGTCCTCATCGAGGCTAATCTTGCCGTTCGGCGCGTCGATCGTGAGCCCCGCGAGCGCAGTCTTGAACTTCGACTGATTGTCGCTGAGATCGCCGTTGACCTTGTCGAGCGCCTCGTACATCGCCATCGTCGACCCATAGTAGTTGGTCGCCAGCAATCCTGGGCTCGGCAGGCGCTTATCGGCGGGAGTTGCCTCCTGATAGAGCGTCACAAACGACTTCCAGCCTGGATTGTCCCAAGTGTCGGCCATGCCGCTCGACGCGATCGTGCCGAGCATCGCCTTCTTCGCATCGCCCTTTGCCGAAAGGACGGTCTGGTCGACCATGATCGACCCGCCCATGAGATGGGCCTTGCCGCCGGCCTGCTGGTACTGGTTGAGGAAGTTGACCGCGTCAGCGCCGCCAAGGCCAAGATAGATGGCGTCGACATCGTCGGGCAGCGCCGCGATCGTCGAGGCAAAGTCTTTCGTGCCGAGCGGCACCCACTGGCGGCTCGTCACCTGTCCGCCAGCGGCGCAATATTCCAGAACGAGGCCGAAGACCTGCGTGTAGACGAAGGAATAATCTTCGCCAACCGTCGCGATCTTTTTATAGCCCTTGGTGTTATAGGCATAGTCGCCGAGGCCCGCGGACCATTGTGCGCCATCCATGTTCCAGCGGAAGAAATTGGGCGACGGATCCGGGAAGGTTGTTTCCTGCGCGCCGGAGGCGGCGTTGATGAACGTGAGCTCCGGATGAGTCTTGGAGAAGTTCTTGACCGCGATGCCTTCATCGCCCGACAGCGGCGAAAGAAGAATTTGCACATGATCCTGTTCGATCAGCTTCTTGACCGCGCGCACCGCCGAGTCCGGCGTTGCGTCGGTTGAGGCGATGACGAATTCAAGCTCCTTGCCGCCGGCCTTGGGACCGAATTTCTTTACCGCGGCGTTGAAACCGGCGATGCCGTCCACGCCCAGGATCGTGTAGGTGCCTTCGAGCGTCGCGGTAACGCCGACCTTGATCTTCTCCTGCGCCCACGCCGCGCTCGACAGCAAAATGCTGGTGAGCGCTACAGCGCCTATTCCACCCTTCAACATCACTCTTTTCCTCCCAGTTTGACAATGTGGCGCCCAAGGCGCGCGACGACGCGCCCTTGGACGACTTCGTCGTCGTTCCCGACGAAGTCTCCCGGCCGATTCGACAACATCAGCGGCAAGGAATGCCGGATCAGTGAAGCGGAATATGTTGGACTTTACAAGCTGTGAGTTTGTGTGCACCGCAGCGCATTCGCCAATCCCAGCCGCGATCGGCGACAAGCCGAAGTATCTAAGGAAATATAACGCGCTTGCGACTTTTCCTTCGCGGTTCGCCGGATGAACTGCTCCGCAAAGTCTGCGCGTTTGAGACGAAATGCGTTGAAAACGCTATTGGTGTGGCGCACGGCATTGATCCCTTTCCGTATCCAGGTGAGTCGCGAAACTCTGGATACGAGTAGAATCAACGTCGTGCGCCCGATCAAGCAAAACCCGTACCGGACAGCCGTGGGACAAGCCCGGCCATGACGCGGGGATAGAGGCCGACCACAACACACACTCTGTTTCGCGGTTCGCGCCAACCCTCACGTCTCCGCGATGCCGCCGAGATCGCCCGCTTGCGCTCCGCTTTCGCGCCCATGCGGCAGCGCGAGGTATTCGGCTGAGCGCATTTCATGCAGGCGGGAGGCGGCGCGCGCGAATTCGAACGCCTCCGCGCCTTCGGCGCCGGAATAAAGCGTCTCTGGTTCACCCGCCGCCGAGGCGATCAGCTTGACGCGCATGTCGTAGAGAGCGTCAATCAGGATGATGAAGCGCTTTGCTTCATTGCGCTCGCTGGCGGCGATCACTGGAATGCGGTCGAGCACCAGGGTGTGAAACCGTTGCGCGAGCTTGAGATAGTCAGCCGCGCCGAGCGGACGCCGGCAAAGGGCGTCAAAATCGAACCGCGCGACGCCATCGATGGCCTGCGGCACGTCGAGATGGCGGCCGAGAAGCTCGATGTGGGTCGGCTCGCCGCGTTCGTGGCCGGTCAGCGTCAGGAACGCCGCGTCGAGCGCGACGTCAGCCTTCGGGCCAAGCGGCGTGCAATAGACGGGCGCACGCTGGAGCTTCTCAAGCCTGTAGTCGGCGCGGGCGTCCAGCTTGATCACATCGAGCCGATCTTCGATGAGCGCAATGAACGGCAAGAACAGCGCTCGGTTGAGTCCATCTTTGTAAAGGTCGTCGGGAGCGACATTCGAGGTCGCGACCACGACAACGCCCGCGGCGAAGAGGGCGGTGAACAGCCGGCTCAAAATCATCGCATCGGCGATGTCGCGCACGGAAAACTCGTCGAAGCAAAGAAGCGAAGCCTCGCGCGCCAGATCCGCCGCAACGGGCGCGATCGGGTCTTCTCCGGCGACTTCGCCGCGCTTCCGGGCCTGACGCCACTGATTGAGGCGCGCATGCACATCGGCCATGAAGGCGTGAAAATGCGCCCGGCGCTTGCTTGGGCCTTCGACCGCCTCGAAGAACATATCCATCAGCATCGTCTTGCCGCGGCCGACTGGCCCATGGATGTAAAGGCCGCGCGGAGGTTCGGGCGGCTTCATGCCGAACAGCCTTGAGAGGCCGCTCGGCTTCGCCTCGGCCTGATAGCCTTTCAGCTTGTCGGCGAGCGCGTCGAGCTTGTCGACAAGCTTCGCCTGAGCGGCGTCGGATTCGAACCCGCGCTCGGAGACGAGCACGCGGTAGCGTTCGGCGATTGAGGTCAACGGCGCGCCCCTTCTCCCGCTGGGAGAAGGTGGCCGGCCATAGGCGCGTCCGACAGGACGCCCGTCCTTCCGGACGAGCTATTGCCGGTCGGATGAGGGCCTTCGCGCTGGCAGCGAGCCCTCACTCCAACCCCTCTCGCCGAGGGAGAGGGGTGACGCTAATTGAACTCGGAGAGCTAATGCGCCTCTTCCCAGTTTTGCGCTGCGCGCGCGTCGACTCTCAGCGGCACATGCAACTGGACGGCAGGCTCTGGCGCATCGACCATCACTTTGGCGACGATTGGCAGCGTCGCCTCGATCTCCTCGTCGGGCGCTTCGAACACCAGTTCGTCGTGGACAGTGAGCAGCATCTGCGCGCTCAAGCCCGCTTTCGTAAGCGCGTCGTCCATGCGGACCATTGCGCGGCGAATGATGTCGGCGGCCGTACCCTGCAGGGGCGCATTGATGGCGGCGCGCTCGTTGAACGCCCGTTCCGAAGGATTGGACGCGCTGATGCGCGGATAGTGGCACTTGCGGCCAAAGAGCGTGGTCACATAGCCGTTGACGCGCGCGATCTTTTTCGTCGCTTCCATGTAGTCGCGAATGCCCGGGAAGCGCTCGAAATATTTCTTGATGTAGTCGCCGGCCTCGTTGCGGGCGATGCTCAGTTGGTTCGCCAGGCCGAAGGCCGAGATGCCGTAGATGATGCCGAAATTGATCGCTTTCGCGCGCCGCCGAACTTCGCTCGGCATGCCTTCGATCGGGACGCCGAACATTTCCGAGGCGGTCATGGCGTGAATGTCGAGTTCGTCGGCGAAGGCGCGTTTAAGCGCCGGGATGTCGGCGAGATGGGCGAGAAGGCGTAATTCGATCTGACTGTAGTCCGCCGAGATGAGTTTGCGTCCCTCGGGCGCGACGAAGGCGCGCCGGATCTTGCGCCCCTCCTCGGTGCGGATCGGAATGTTCTGCAGATTGGGTTCGGACGACGACAGGCGCCCGGTGGTGGTCGAGGCGAGCGCATAGGCGGTGTGGACGCGCCCGGTCGAGGGATTGACGAAGCCCGGCAGGGCGTCGGTGTAGGTCGACTTGAGCTTGGCGATCTGTCGCCACTCGAGCACGCGCGCGGGCAGTTGATGGCCTTCGGCGGCGAGGTCTTCGAGCACGCTCGCGGTGGTCGACCA
>DATDHT010000090.1:0-23977 GCA_036521435.1 Roseiarcus sp. | reverse complement strand
TCGCTGCACGCCGACGGCCGGCGGGTGCGCCAGATCCTGTTCAATCTTCTGTCCAACGCGATCAACTATTCGG
This sequence comes from Roseiarcus sp., assembly GCA_036521435.1. Taxonomy (GTDB): domain Bacteria; phylum Pseudomonadota; class Alphaproteobacteria; order Rhizobiales; family Beijerinckiaceae; genus Roseiarcus. The sequence continues at coordinate 23,904 of DATDHT010000090.1, read as the reverse complement.
AGGCGGGCCAGACCGTGACGCTGGCGGCGATGCGGCGCGGGGCGGAGATCGTGTTCAAGGTCAGCGATCGCGGACGCGGCATTCCTCCCGAGATGATTGATCGCGTATTCGAGCGATTCGAGACCTTTGCCAACGGCTCCCGGCATCGCGGACCCGGGCTCGGCCTGTCGATCGTGAGAGCGATGGTCGAACTGCATCAGGGTCGGGTCCTGATCGACACGGCGCCCCGGGAGGGCACAACGGTCACCTGCATCTTTCCCGTTGATCCAATAGGGGCGACGGCGGCGAGCTCGCAACTCATGGCGCCGCCCAAGACGCAATCGGTCCAGTAGAGGGCATGAACGGTCTCGCCGGGGTAAGGGAAGAAGCGGGTGTTTGGAGCTTCGAGGCGCCGGGCGAGGCGACGACTTTGGCCATCGCCGCGGCGCAGGCGGCCTGGCTCGAACCTGGCGATTTCGTTGCTCTTACTGGCGATCTCGGAGCCGGCAAAACCGCTTTCGCCCGCGGGCTTATCCGGGCCCTCGCTGAGGCGCCGGAGCTCGAGGCGCCGAGCCCGACCTTCACCTTGATGCAAGTTTATGAGACCCTGCGCGGGCCAGTGGTTCACGCCGATTTCTACCGGCTGCGCGGCCCAACGGAGCTCGCCAATCTTGGCTGGGAGGAAGCTGTCGACGGCGCGATTGCGATCGTCGAATGGCCGGAGAAGGTCGCGCAAGCGCTGCCCACGGACCGGCTCGAGGTCGACATGCGGTTTGATGCAAAACGCGGTCCCGATTTTCGTTTGCTGACCTTGCGCGGGTTCGGGGCGATCCGCCCGCGTCTGACGCTGGCGCTTGGCGTTGCGAGGCTGCTCGAGCGCTCCGGCTGGAGTGACGCAAGCCGCGAATTCCTGCAGGGCGACGCATCCGTTCGCGCCTATGAGCGTCTGACCAGGCCAAATGGCGAGACTGCGATCTTGATGATCTCTCCGCCCCGGCGGGACGGGCCCATCCTGCGCTTCGGCAAGCCCTACGCGGCCATCGCCAAGCTGTCGCCCGACATCCGCGCTTTCATCGCCATGGCCGGGGGATTGCGTGATCTCGGCTACTCGGCGCCCGCGCTCATCGATTACAGCGTCGACGAAGGCCTGGCGCTGATCGAAGACTTCGACTCAGTCATCATCGCACAAAACGGCGTTCCTGATGGCGCGCGCTACGCGCCGGCGATCGCTCTTCTGGCCGATCTGCACGGACGCGACTTGCCTCTGAGCTTGTCGGTCGGCGAGGAGCCCTACGAACTGCCCCTCTATGACATCGAAGCCATGCTGGTCGAGGTCGAGCTCGTGCTCGACTGGTACGCGCCCGCGATTGCTCGGGTGACGCCGCCATCGGGCGCGCGCATGCAGTTCCTGGGCGTCTGGCGCGAGCTCCTGGCGCCGATCCTCGCCGAGCCCAGGACCTGGACGCTGCGCGACTATCATTCCCCCAACCTGCATTGGCTGGCGGACCGGCAGGGGCTGAAGCGAATCGGCCTCATCGATTTTCAGGACGCGGTGATCGGCCCGCCTGCCTACGATGTCGCCTCGCTATTGCAGGACGCCCGCGTCGACGTGCCCGAAGATCTCGAGATGCGGCTGGCCGCGCTCTATATGCGCCGCAGGACCGCGGTGGACGCCGCCTTTGACACCCAGCGCTTCGCCGCCGGCTATGCCGCTATGGGCGCCCAGCGCGCGACCAAGATCCTTGGCTTGTTCGCCCGCCTCGATAAGCGCGACAAGAAGCCCGAGTACCTGCGCCACCTGCCGCGGATCGAACGCTATCTGGCCCGCAATCTCGCCCATCCGTTGCTTCAACCGCTCGCGCTCTGGTATCGGAACCACCTTCCGCGGGCGCTGGGCCCACCGCCGGTCAAATCCGACCCTGAAGATTGATTGCTGAGGCCCGATGAGCCTTCCCGTTCCGAAGACGGCCATGGTGTTCGCCGCCGGACTGGGCGCGCGGATGCGGCCGATCACCGAGTCGCTGCCGAAGCCGCTGGTTGAGATTCACGGCCGAGCGCTCATCGATTATTGCCTCGACCGCCTGGCGGAGAATGGCGTCGAGCGGGCGATCGTCAACGTGCATTGGCTAGGCCACCAGATCGAGGCGCATCTCGCCAAGCGCCGCGCGCCGAAGATTATCATTTCGGACGAACGGTCGAAGCTGCTCGATCAGGGCGGCGGGATCAGGCGCGCCCTGCCGCTGATCGGCGGGGATCCGTTCCTGATCTGCAACACCGACGCCTTCTGGATCGAGGGACCGCGCTCGAATATTGCGCGCCTCGCTCGGAGTTTCGATGCCGAGACGATGGACATTGAGCTGCTGGTCGCGGCCGGCGCCGGGGCGGTCGGCGTCGACTGGCCGGGCGATTTCGTGATGACCCATGACGGGCGGCTTCAGGCTCGCGAGCCGCGCCATGTCGCGCCCTTCGTCTATACCGGGGTCGGGATCGTCAAGCCTGAGTTATTTGCAAGCGAGACGGCGGAGGTGTTTCGCCTCGCCCCCTTCTTCCATGCCGCCGCGGCAAAGGGCCGGCTTTACGGCGTTCGCCTCGATGGCCTCTGGGTGCATGTCGGGCGGCCGGAGAGCATTGGGGAGGCGGAAACGGCCATTGACCGCTCGACCCTGTGAGCGTGAAGCGCGCGCCTCTGTTTCCCAAATCGATGGAATCGCCTTATGCGGTCGAACATTGTTTGGGCGCTTGAGCCCCGCTGAGGGTTTGAAAGCATGAAACTGCCGAACCAGATCGGCCCCATCCATTTCGTCGGCATCGGCGGCATTGGCATGTCGGGCATTGCCGAAGTGCTCCTCAACCTTGGTCATCAGGTTCAAGGCTCGGACCTGAGCGACAACGCCAACGTCAAGCGCCTGCGCGAGCAGGGCGCGACCGTCTTTGTCGGGCACGACAAGGCCAACCTGGGCGCGGCGGCGGTGGTCGTCATTTCATCCGCCGTGAAGCGGGACAATCCCGAGGTCGTCGCGGCGCGAGCGAAGCGCATTCCTGTCGTCCGCCGGGCCGAAATGCTGGCCGAGCTGATGCGGCTCAAGCAATGCGTGGCCGTGGCAGGCACGCACGGCAAGACCACGACGACGTCGCTGGTGGCGACGCTGCTCGACGCCGCTGGGCTTGATCCCACGGTGATCAACGGGGGCATCATCAATGCTTACGGAACCAACGCGCGGCTCGGCGCCGGCGGCTGGATGGTGGTCGAGGCCGACGAGAGCGACGGCACGTTCCTGAAGCTGCCCGCCGACATCGCGGTCATCACCAACATCGATCCCGAGCACCTCGACCATTTCAAGACCTTCGACGCCATCAAGGACGCCTTTCTGGCGCTGATCGGGAACCTGCCGTTCTATGGCTTCGCCGTCATGTGCCTCGATCACCCCACTGTGCAGGAACTCGTCGGCCAAGTCGAAGACCGCCGGATTCTGACCTACGGCGAGAATCCGCAGGCCGACGTGCGTCTCATGGACGTCAACCTCGCCGGCGGCGTCACGCGATTTTCGGCGCTGATCCGTGATCGGGCGACCGGCCGCGCCACCTTTATCGACGACCTCGCGCTGCCGATGCCCGGTCGGCACAATGCGCTCAACGCCACGGCGGCGATCGCGGTCGCGCACGAGCGCGGCGCGCCGATCGACGTGATCCGCAAAGCCATCGCCGGGTTTGGCGGCGTGAGGCGGCGCTTCACCCGCACGGGGACATGGAACGGCGTCGCCATCTACGACGACTATGGGCACCATCCGGTCGAAATCGCCGCGGTGTTGAGAGCCGCGCGGGCCGCGACCGAAGCCAAGGTGATCGCGGTCGTGCAGCCGCATCGCTTCACGCGGCTGGCGTCTTTGTTCGACGCCTTCGCCACCTGCTTCAACGACGCCGACACCGTCATCGTCGGAGACGTCTACGCGGCTGGCGAAACGCCAATCGAAGGCGTCGACAAGGCGGCGCTGGCGACCGCGATCGCCGCCCACGGCCATCGCCATGCCCTGATGCTGCCCTCGCCGGAGAAACTGGCGGGCATGGTGCATTCGCTGGCGAAGCCGGGCGATTATGTCATTTGCCTCGGCGCCGGGTCGATCACGCAATGGGCCTATGCGCTGCCCGCTGAACTCGCCGCGCTCGACAAAGCCTGACCTTTCAAAGATGCGTTTTCCCGACTCCGAGGAGATTGCGTTTAGGTTGGCGCGGATTGTAACCGCGCTCCATAGCCTGTCATTAGACGGGCGTTCTTTCAAACGCCCTTTGGAGCGCGGCGACGCGGTCAACGACCGCGTCTACAATGGCCCGATTCGATGGAACTGCGATTGAAATCGGCTCTAGTCGACGAGATAAAGGCGCGCGCGCCCAAACTGCGCGGACGCCTCACGGCAGGCGCTCCCATAGCCGAGGCCACCTGGTTTCGGGTCGGCGGACCGGCTGAGGCCCTGTTTTCCCCTGCCGACGAGGACGATCTCGCCTACGTTCTGTATGCTCTGCCGCACGAGATCCCGGTCACGACCATCGGTCTCGGCTCGAACCTCATCGTGCGTGACGGCGGCGTGGCCGGGCTCGTCATTCGGCTCGGCGGCCGGGCCTTCGGCGCGGTCGAGATCATGGACGGCTCTCGTGTCGTCGTCGGAGCCGCGACGCCGGACCAATATGTCGCCAAGGCCGCCGCAATCGCGGGCGTCGATGGCCTGGCGTTCCTGCGCGGCGTGCCCGGCTCGATCGGCGGGGCTCTGGTCATGAACGCCGGCGCGCATGGTGGCGAGATCAAGGACGCGCTCATCGAAGCGCATGGGCTCGACCGGACGGGCGCCAAATGCGTCCTTTCGAACGCGAAAATGGGTTTTTCGTATCGCCACAGCCTTGCGCCCGACGACATCGTGTTCACCGGCGCAACGTTTCAGGGCCGCCCTGGCGACCCCAGTGCGATCGAAGCCGAGATGGAGCGCATCACCCGCGCGCGCGAAGCCTCGCAGCCGATCCGCGAGAAGACCGGCGGCTCGACGTTCAAGAACCCGCCGGGCATGAAGGCGTGGGAGCTCATCGACAAAGCCGGATGCCGGGGGTTAACCCTTGGCGGCGCCCAGGTGTCGACTCTGCACTGCAATTTTCTCATCAATCTCGGCTCCGCGACCGCCGCCGATCTCGAAGCGCTTGGCGAGGAAGTCAGGCGCCGGGTCCTCGAGACGAGCGGGGTTGAGCTCGAATGGGAAATCAAGCGCATCGGCGTCGGTCTTGGGGCTTAGAGACCGCTATTCAACGCCGAATGTCGCCAGCCAATGCTCTCGTCACAATTCCGAGAGCCCTGTCGTATTTGCGGAAGCGGCGACCCACATCATGGGCGAATGAGAAGCGCCGCCGATCCGCGTGGCATAATTCTTGTTTAACATGCCGCGGGTATGTTGGCGGCTTCTGTGGCGCGTCAGTCGGCGAAACGGACGTTAGGCGAGGAAAACAACCAGCGAGGGCTCCGACCTTAAGGAGGTCCTCATGTTGAATAAGCCCTCACTGGCGCTCGCCGCCGTTCTGGCGATCGCGCCTCAGTTTGTGCGTGCGGATGAAGCCGGGGTTTGCGTCGACGTTTCGGTGCCGAAGCACGCGATTGAAGCCCGCAACGGCAAATGGATCCAACTGACGTCGGAGCAGTGGGAGTTCCTTCGCGGGATATACGCGATGAACCCGCTGACGCCGCCCGGGCTGCCCTACGGCGACAAGGCGGCGCTCGCCAGGGTCGACGGTAATTCGGGCGGCCTCGTTTTCTTCATCGATGGCGACAAGGCCTGCACGCCAATGCCGGTCCCTCAGACCCTTCTCGGCATGATGGACGACGTGGCGACGGCGAAAATCAACCACGAAGGCAGCGGGCTCTGATGCCGCCGCGGCCGAGCGGCGTTCCGAGTCCGGATTGAGCGATATCAATCTCTTGCGTCGAGATTTCCGAGCCGCTTCGCACCGAGTTCGAGGGGGAATATCGGAGGCGCCGCGCAGGACAAGTCGTTTCGGTCAAGGCCGTCGATAGCCCTGGCCGGCGCGATATCGGGGCTGATGTAGGGTTAATAACAATTGTAGATAGTTATTTTGGCTTGAGTCGCGCGCGCCTTGTTCGAGTTGCAGAAAAATGAACCTAAGAGCTTGAAAAGATTGAGTCGTGCGCAGAATCGTACACCTGCCGGCCCTGTTCTTTGCCAAACCGCCGCCGGGCCCCGCGCCGCCCCGGATCGCCGCCGCAACGCCTTTCCCGCTTGCGGCTGAAGACGGGTCGCCGCGGAGACGGAGCTTGCGCGACACGTTTAGCTTGGCTCGCCCATCTCGTCAGCGTCGTTTGCCGGGCGACGCTGCTGTTCACCTGCATCGGGGCGTCGACGACCTTCAACGCGCTGGCGATCGTTTAGGAGGCAACGCGCGCCGCAGCGGTGGCGAGCGCCATTTATCTCATTCTCGAATTCGGCCGTCCCTACTCAATGGTGTTCGGGATATCGCCCGAGGGCATCGACCTGGTCATCGCTGAGCTGTCGGCAAATATGCCATCCAGCGGTTAGTGCTTCCGGCGGCTGAACTCGGCGCGACCCAAACGATTTGCCCGCCAGAGCTTCGCGTCGCGCGCGACGTTGGAACTGTGAGCCGCGTCACGGCGTGGCGCTGCGCCACCCGTTACTAATCTCCCCGCCAACGCGTCGTTACTTGTCCCTGAGGCGCCCTGCTGGCGTTGCATACGCCAGCTGCTCAAGAGGAGGTTGCGTCATGTCTCGTTTCGAACAACCGGCCGATTTCGTCAGCGCTTACCCGCACACCGCGGCCGCCGCGCCGACCATCAAAACAGTAGCCCTGTTGGCCGCTTTGCTGGCCTACACCGCGGGGTTCGTAATCCTCTATCCCATTGTCGCAAGCAGCGTGGCGCAGAGCGTCTCGGAAGGCAACGACCCGACGCTGTTGCCGTTCGTCGGCCCTTGACGGCTCGGCGCGTTGCGCCGTGAGAGGCTAGGGCAAGCTGCTTTTGGATTGAGGCGCCGAAATGGAACCAAAGCGCCCCTAGTGTTGGACCACCCGACGCTAGCTGTCTGCCCCCAGCCGATCGGTGTAGCCGTGTTGGATTCCCTGCGGGTCGGTAACCAGGTGCTCTCCATCCTCGCCGCCATGGATCCATTGCGGGCCGATCGGCGCTTTGCCATGGCCTCCCGGAATGTCGAGCATGTAGGTCGGCGTCGCCAGCCCCGAGAGACGGGCGCGCAGAAGCCGCATCAGTTCCTGCCCCCTGGCGATCGACACCCGCCAGTGCGAGGTGCCGGGCGCCAGGTCGCCATGATGCAGGTAGTAAGGCTTCACCCGCGCCTCGACGAAGGCTCGCATCAGGTCGATGAGCGTTTCCGGGTCGTCGTTGACACCCTTCAAAAGCACGGTCTGGCTGACCAGCATCGCGCCTTCGGCCGCCAGGCGGCGGCAGGCTGAGCGTGCGGTTTCGGTCAGCTCGCGCGCATGGTTCGCGTGCACCGCCACCACCGTCGTCTTGCCTTCGGCCATCAGTGCGCGCGCCACCGCCTTTGTCACCCGCTCCGGCGCGGCCACAGGCAGGCGTGTATGCCAGCGCAGCACTTTGACGTGGGCGATTGCCGCGAGCGCCCGGGTCACCTCGGCGATGCGGCGCGGCGATAGCGTCAAGGGATCGCCCCCGGTCAGGATGACCTCCCAAACCCCTTCATGCGCGCGCACGTATTCAACCGCTGTGGCGAAGTCGTTCGCGCTCAGCGTTCCCGAGCCGGGACCCACCTGCTCGCGGCGGAAGCAGAAACGGCAATACACGGCGCAAACCGCGACCAACTTGATCAAGACCCGATCTGGGTAGCGATGCACCAGCCCCTCGGCGGGGCTCATGGCGTCGTCGCCGATCGGATCATCGCGCTCGGCGGGATCGCGGATGAGCTCATGCCGGTCGGGCATGAACTGGCGCGCGATCGGGTCGCTCGGGTCTTCGGGCCGGACGAGGGCGGCGAGCGCCGGCGTAAGGCCGATCGCATAGCGACGGGCGACCGCCTCGAGCTCTGGAAGCCGTTCGGGGGCAGCCAGCCCAGCTTCAACGAGATCCTCGGGGCTGGTCAGGCGGCGGCGTTGGATTCCTGAGGTCATTCGGCCTTCACGATAGGGAAGAGACACGCGCGGAGCGCGAGGCCGTTCGCTAGATCGGGCCCAGTTACGGGATCGGCAGCGACATCGCAAGGCGTGAGCTTGGGGTTCGGGCGTCCTTCGCAACGCGCGCCAATGCGCCTGACCGTAACTTCATCCGGAGCGCAAGCGAAGACGGCGGGAAGAGCTTCGCAGATCTAAATGACGGGCCGAAGTTACCTTGGCGGGCTCGACACATCCGGCGCATCTTCGCCGAGGGCGGTCGCCAGATCGATTTGATGATCTTGCTCCTCGACGAGGATCTCGCGAATTTGCTCGGCGAGGGCGAACTCCCCGAGTTGCTCGCATTGTCGCACCCGTGCGCGATAGTTGCGGATCGTCTCGTTCTCATTGTCCAGGTCGTACCGCAGCATCTGCTTCGCTTCCTTGGAGGTGCGAACGGGCTTAGGCGCGACGACCGGCATTTTGCCCAAATAGTCGATCTGGCGCGCGATGGTGATTGCGTGCTTTAATTCCTGCTGCGCATGGATCTCGAGCTGATCCGCGATGCTCATATATTGGGCGCCTTTAAGCACCTGAGAATACACAACATAGGCAATGATGGCTTGATATTCACGGGCGAGATCCTCGTTGAGAAGATCGGCGAGTTGGTCGCGTGTGATGCTCGTGTTGTCTTCCCGCTGGTCAGTCATGAAGGCGCTCCTGAGACGTCTGCAAAACCGGCGATCGAACCGTAAAGTTCCACTTCGACGGATCATTCCCTGCAGGCGTACCGACCGTTGCCAAGAAAAACGCGCGACGAGGTCCGACCGGGTTTGACTGCTATGGAACATTTCCGCTGTTCACACCGAAGCCCTTCCACCGGGACGGCGCGGAACGCGCGCTTGCCCGCTGATCATGCTTTGGCAACGTGAAACGGTCCAAAATTTCACCGACGAGCAGATGGGCCTGCGCCGCCGTCAAGCCTTCGGCGATGACCTTCGCGTCGATACGCAGACGAAACATTGTCCGCGAGTCGCCAATCGTTTCAGCCTCAACCACGATCTGGCGCAGCATTTGCCTCCTCGGCTGCAAAGCGCAGGACCACACGCCTACCAGCAACCAAACGAAATGTCTCATCCCCCGGTTCCATCTCCTGTCGATAAATCCCGCAGCTCAGGCCCGTTCAAGCGGGCCCTCGGTTCGAACCGTGCTTCTGAGGGCTGCCTAATGGGTCACGCGGGCGCGCCGATCGCTTCCCGTCACGGCCGCGATCGGCGTCGGCGTGCGTGTCAACCGCGACGGCCTCCAGGTCGACAACGCCCCTGGAACAAGGTCTGAGGTCTCTTGCTTGGCCGCTCGCGGTGGGCGGCTACGGCGGGGCGACGGGCCGGCGGTTCGCGCGGGCAAGCACGTCGCGGCAGATCGGGGCATCATCATGCCGCGTCCCTTCCCGTTCCAGGTTATCTTGTCGGCGGAGGGCGCCGGCCGGGCGAAGCGGGGATGGCGATGCCGGCCTTCGGCGACGCCTATTCGGACGCCGAGATCGCCGCCGCCGCCAACTATGTCACGGCGCAGTTTGGCGCCGTGGGTTCGCGCCTGACCGCGGAGAACGTCGCCTCGCTCCGGCTCACCCGGTAACGGATCACCCGGCCGCTCCACGATCTGCGCTTGTGGCTCGCGATCCGACCGTTTGTGTCTCCCGGGCCGCTCATGCCTCCCGTGGGCGGCGCCTTGCGTCGGCCGGGGCCCGACAATGAGCGCGCGCCCGGTCACTTCCTGGAGAGGTCAACAGAAATTGATGACGCACTGCAGCAATCCGCGATTATATCTTGGGTGGCGTTGACAGCCCCTACCAGCGCGATGGCGATTCGCCGTCAACCTGGAGCAACATAATGGGGGCAACGATTCAATGACAGGTTATGGTTAATGACAGCCGTCGTTCGGTTAGCTCTCACGCGCCCCTACACCTTCGTCGTGATGGCGATTCTGGTGATGATTTTTGGCGTGCTGTCGGCCATTCGGACGCCAACCGATATCTTTCCTAACATCGGGATTCCGGTCATCTCGGTCGTGTGGGGCTACACCGGCTTGTCGCCCGACGATATGGCCGGCCGGATCGTCGCGCCTTACGAGCGCGTCCTTTCCACCACCGTCAATGATATTGAACACATTGAATCGCAGTCGTTTCCCGGCATGGGCGTTGTCAAAATCTTCTTCCAGCCGAACGTCGACATCAATGCCGCCCAGGCGCAAGTCACGTCGATTTCGCAAACCATTCTGAAACAGCTTCCCGCGGGGGCCACGCCGCCGATCATTCTGGCCTACAACGCATCGAGCGTTCCGATCATCCAGTTGGCGCTATCCAGCGACTCTCTTTCCCAAGTGGAGCTGTTCGATCTCGCCCAGAACTTCATTCGGCCACAGCTCACGACAGTCGCGGGCGCCCAGCTTCCGTTCGCTTATGGCGGAGCGACGCGCCAGGTGCAGATCGATCTGGACCAGAATGCGCTGCGCGCCCACAATCTTTCAGCCACGGACATCGGCGCGGCGCTCGCGTTGCAAAACCAGATCAATCCGGTCGGCACGGAGAAAATCGGCAACTACGAATTCACCGTCGATCTCAATGATTCGCCCAAAGCGGTAGCGGACTTCAACAATCTTCCGGTCAAGGTGGTCAACGGCACGGTCGTGTTCATGCGCGACGTCGCCTACGTCCACGACGGTTCCCCGCCACAGACCAATGTCGTCCAACTCGACGGACGCAAGGGCATTCTGATGTCCGTTCTTAAGATCGGCTCGGCGTCCACGCTCGACATCATCTCTGCCATCAAGGCCCGCCTTCCCGCAATCGAAGCCACGCTTCCTCCAGGCGTCAACCTCAAGTTCGTTGCTGACCAGTCCGACTTCGTCAGATCTTCCGTCAGCGCCGTCGTGCGGGAGGGACTGATCGCGGCCACACTCACAGGGTTCATGATCCTCATCTTTCTCGGCAGCTGGCGGTCGACCCTCATCATCACGGTTTCGATACCGCTTGCGGTTCTGAGTTCGTTGACCGCGCTTTCCCTGCTTGGCCAGACCATCAATGTCATGACGCTCGGCGGCCTTGCTCTTGCCGTTGGCATCCTGGTCGACGACGCGACCGTTACGATCGAGAACATCAATCGTCACATGGAGCATGGCGAGGACATTTTGACCGCCATAACCAAAGGCGCGAACGAAATCATGCCGCCGGCGACGGTCGCCTTGTTTTGCATCTGCATCGCCTTTGTTCCGCTGCTCGCGCTGGGCGGAGTGGCGGGCTATCTCTTCCGTCCGCTCGCGATGGCGGTCGTCTTCGCGATGATCGCCTCGTACATTCTCACCTACACGCTCGTGCCGACGATGGCGCATTTTTTACTTAAGAATCAGCACCCCCACGGAGCGGGCGGCGATTCGGCCGAGCCGCCCCACGCCGGGTTTTTTGGCCGTTTCCAACGACGGTTCGAGCATTATTTCGAAGGGTTCCGGCAGGGGTACCTGAGCCTCTTGCGACTGGCGCTTGGGCATCGTTTCGTCTTTGCCGGGGGGTTTGTCTGCTTCGCTTTGCTGTCGCTCGGCCTTGCTCCCTTTCTTGGGCAGGACTTTTTCCCTTCGATCGATTCCGACGCAATCAAGATCCACCTGAGGGCGCCGACCGGAACGCGAGTCGAGGAAACGACGCGGTTAACCGACCAGGTCGAACAGAAAATTCGTTCGATTATCCCGTCCGACCGGCTGACTAGCATCGTCAACAACATCGGCCTGCCGGTGAGCGGCATCAACCTCTCGTACCAAAACACGGGAACGATCGGCGTCTTCGACGCCGATGTGCTCGTGAGCTTGCGCGAGGGGCCGATACCTACCGACGCTTACGTGAAGACCTTGCGCGAGCAACTCCCGAAGGCTTTTCCGGGCACGACCTTCTCTTTTCTTCCGGCGGATATTGTCAGCCAGATTCTGAACTTCGGCTCGCCCGCGCCGCTCGACGTCCAGATCGCCGGCAATGACCTCAACGCGAGTCGCGCTTTCGCCACCAAGCTCCTGGCGAAGATTCGTCATGTTCCCGGAATCGCCGATCCGCGTATCCAGGAAGCTTTCCAGGACCCCGCTCTGAAGGTCGACTTCAACCGCGAGTTCGCCGGCGTCGTCGGGCTCACGGAGAATGACGCCTCGACCAGCCTCCAAACGACCCTCTCGGGCAGCACTCAGACCGCTCCGACCTATTGGCTGAGCCCGAATGGCGTCTCCTACGGCGTTTCGGTCCAAACCCCGCAATATCGCATCGATACGCTTGGAGACCTCAAATACGTGCCGCTGAGGACCAACGATTCGACCCAGCTGCTCGGCGGCTTGGCGAGCTTTTCGCCCGAACCGCTCAATGCGATTAACTCGCACTACAACATCCGTAACATTGTCGATATCTATGCGACGACCCAGGACCGGGATCTGGGTGGCGTCGCTTCGGACGTCCAAGAGATTGTCGACGACGCGCGCGGCGAACTGCCCAAAGGGGCCACCGTCACGATACGGGGGCAAGTGGCGACGATGCAGAGCGCTTACTATCAGCTGTTCATTGGCTTGGCCTTTTCCGCCGTGTTGATTTACCTTTTGATTGTCGTCAACTTCCAGTCCTGGCTCGACCCGTTCGTCATCATCACGGCGCTTCCGGCGGCGTTGGCCGGAATCGTCTGGATGCTGTTCCTGACGCATACCAGCCTGTCGGTTCCCGCCTTGACCGGAGCGATCATGTGCATGGGCGTGGCGACGGCGAACAGCATCCTTGTCGTCAGCTTCGCGCGCGAACAGCTCGCGGAAGGAAAGAGCGCGGTCGATGCTGCGCTCGAGGCCGGCGCCACGCGCTTTCGGCCGGTGCTGATGACCGCGCTCGCCATGATCATCGGCATGGCGCCGATGGCCATCGAGGCCGGCGAAAACTCGCCACTGGGACGCGCCGTGATCGGGGGGCTCACGTTTGCGACCTTCGCGACGCTCCTGTTCGTGCCGACCGTGTTCTCGATCGCGCACCGAGCCAATCCGAACAAAGCCAAAGCCCAAGACAAGTCCAGTGCGCCGGCGCCCCTCGTCGGGCTGCCCTCTCACGCCTGATCCGGAGCCTCCATGTCCTCTGAATCTCCCGCCACTCCACCCAAATCCAAGGCGCGCCGCGTCTTGCTTGTCCTCTGCGTGCTTGCAGTCGGCGCAGCGGGCCTCGCCGTCTCCGGCATCATGGATCGCGCCAAGAGCAGGCAGGAGGTTGCGGCGTGGACCAACGCCCAGATCATTGAGACGGTGCGCGTCGTTCAGCCTGAGCGAAGTCCTGGAGAACAAGAGCTGGTTCTTCCCGGCAATGTCGCTGCGTTCAATACCGGCTCGCTCTTCGCCCGCGCCAGCGGCTACATCGCCGCGTGGCGCAAGGATATTGGCGCTCGTGTGACGAAGGGTGAGATCCTCGCGACGATCTCGGCCCCCGATCTCGATCAACAGCTCGAACAGGCTAGGGGGCAACTCGTTCAGCTGCAGGCGGCGGTTCAACAAGCGCAGGCCAACGCGGACCTAGGCCGCGCGACGGATCAGCGGACCTCGCAGCTCGTCGTTCAAGGGTGGCAGAGCAAGCAACAGGGCGATAACGATCGCCTGAATGCTGCTGCGCAGTCCGCAGGGCTCGCGGTCGCGAAGGCGAATGTGACGGCTCAGCAGTCGGCCGTGAAACGGCTTGAGGAGCTGACGGCGTTCGAGGAGATCAGAGCGCCGTTCGACGGCGTCGTGACCGCGCGCAACCTCGATATCGGCGACCTTGTTAACGCCGGGGGCAATACGGGACGCGCCTTGTACCAAGTCGCCGACATCCACCGGATGCGCATTTTTGTGAACGTGCCCCAGGCGTTCCTCGGCGAGCTTGCGCCGGGGATCAAGGCGACACTGCATCTGCCCAGCCAGAAGGAAACCTTTGAAGCGCAGCTCGTCTCCACGTCAAACGCGCTGGCGGAGACTTCGCGCACCGCACTGGTCGAGCTCCAGGCGGACAACCCGGGCGGCAAGCTTTGGCCTGGCGCGTTCGCCGAGGTTCATTTCCACATTCCCGCCGACCCGAACACGCTCACCGTTCCGCTTACCGCGCTCGTCTTCGGCGCCAAGGGCATGCAGGTCGCCGCGCTTGACGGCGACGACAAGGTCGTCCTGAAGCCGGTTGTCGTCGGACGCAATTTCGGAAACCGGGTGCAGATCGAATCTGGCCTTTTGCTGGCTGACCGGCTTGTCGACAGCCCACTCGAATCCACCCAGACCGGCGACAAGGTGAATGTCGCGAATCCGGCCCCGAATATGGTGGCGCGCGACGTCAAAGCGGCGCCGAACAAACCGCCGAACCTCTGAGCGACTGGCGCGCGACTTTGCGGGTGCAGCTTTGTCGGCGCGGATCTGCCGCCGGCTTCTTAGGGCGCGCGGCGCCGGTTTCGCGTGGTCACTGATCGGGGGCCGGATTGCCCTGATCGCATTGGGCATGCGCCCGCTTGACTTCCGCCAGGCTGTGGAAGGTCCGGGAGGCGATGCTGGCGCAATAGTCGTCCAGCGAACTGTTCTCCCCGGGCTGATCGCCTGCGTCTGGCGGAGGTCCCTGAGAATCGGGAGGATCGTTGGGTCCCGGAACGACAGGCGAATGCTCGAACAGGCCTGGAGGGTATCCGCTGTCTGCCGCGAGCGCGGGGCTCGCCGCCAGCGCGGCGACGAAGGCGAGGATTGAGCTCTTCATGGCCAGCACAGATGGCATCGCGTTGCGCGAACAGCAACCCGGGGTGATTTTCGAAAAGGCTTGAGCTTGACAGGACCTTTGTCGAAGGCCACGTCGCTCGGATGACCTCACCTGCCCTGTTCACGCTTGGCACGCGCGGTTCGCCCCTGGCGCTCATCCAGGCGAACGAGGCGCGGCGGCGCCTGGCCGAGGCGCAAGGCTGGGAGATTGACAGGATCGCGCTCAAGGTCATCCGCACCAGCGGCGACGCGATCCAGGACCGCTCGCTCGCCGACGCCGGCGGCAAGGGCCTGTTCACCAGGGAAATCGACGCGGCGCTCCTCGCCGGCGCGATCGACGCCGCGGCGCACTCGGCCAAGGACCTGCCCTCGATCATGCCCGACGGCGTGGTCATTGCCGCCTATCTGCCGCGCGAAGACGTGCGCGACGCGCTGATCTCCGCCCTGGCCGATACGGTCGAGGGCCTGCCGCGCGGGGCGACGTTCGGCGCCGCCTCGCTGCGCCGCCAGGCCCAGGCTTTGCGGCTTCGCCCGGACCTCAAGCCTGTGCTGCTGCGCGGCAATGTCGAGACGAGACTCAACAAGGCCGAGTCGGGCGCGGTCGGCGCTACGCTGCTCGCGCTCGCCGGCCTCAAGCGACTTGGCCTCGCCCATCGCGCCCGCGCCGTGCTCGACATTGACAGGTTCCTGCCTGCACCCGGCCAAGGCGCGATCGCGATCACGGCGCGTCAGGGGGACACACGCGCGCTCGAGGCGTTGAACGCGATCGCGGATCGCGAGACTGCGGCAGCGCTGGCTGCCGAGCGCGCTTTCCTGGCCGAGCTCGAGGGCTCGTGCCGCACGCCGATCGCCGGCCTCGCCCGCCTCGCGGGGGCACGGCTCAGGCTCCGGGGCGAGGTGCTGCGCACCGACGGCTCGGAGCGCTTCGACATCGCGGTCGAAGGCGCGCCAGCAGACGCCGAGCGTCTCGGGCGGGAGGCGGGGCGCGAACTCGCGGGTCGCCTGCCCGAAGGCGTGCTGGTGAAGGGCGGGTGAGCGCGAAGGCGGCAGGGCCGCTGACCGAGCCGAATTCTCAATGCGCGCAGGGGTTCAGTTTTGCGCGCGCCTCAATCTTCTCAATCGCTTAACCTCATTTTTCTGCAACTCGAAAACGAGCTTGCCTAAGTAATTATTGACCATTTCGATATGTTAAATCAATTTTGGTCACGCCCGGCGGCGAAGCGCGTAATCCCGGGCGTCGGCCGTGTAAATGTGACCAAGACGGGCCAGGGAGGCGAGAACACGGGCAATGGCGAGCTCAGCCTTAGCGCCCTGGCGGAAGGAACGCGCAAGGGTCTTCGCGTCGAGCAGGCCCCGCGCGTCGCTGAGCGCGGCGAACACGGCTACCGTTCGTTCCACGTCGCCGGCGGCAAATATCGGCTTCTGCTCCTTGTCGGCGACGGCGATGAGCGGCACCTCCAATTGCTCCTCGTCCAGACGCGAAAATCACTGACCGATCGGCCGTCCCGCGCTATGCTTTGCGTGGCCAAGGCTGGCGGTCAGATGACGGGCAAGATCTTCCTCAGCTATCGAAGGGAGGACGCGGCAGGGTTCGCGCTGGCCCTGTTCGGCCGGCTTGAACAATCATTTCCTTCAGAACGCCTGTTCATGGATGTCGAGGGCGGCATCGGGGCGGGGCAGGACTTCGTTCGGGTGATCGAGGATGAAGTCAGCCTTTGCGATGTGATGCTGGTGCTGATCGGCCCCGATTGGCTGACCGTGACCGATGAAGCGGGGCGACGGCGCCTCGAAAATCCGGAGGATTTTGTTCGCATCGAGGTCGAATCGGCGCTCAAGTTCGGCAAGCGCGTGATCCCGGTGCTTGTGCACAAGACCGAAATGCCGCGCGCCGACGCGTTGCCCGAGCCGCTCAAGGCGCTCGCGCGGCGAAACGCGGTCGGGCTGACGCAGGAGCGCTTCAAGGCTGACGCGCAGGGGCTGATCAAGGCGCTCGAAGACGCGCTGGCGGAAGTGGAGGACGCGCGGCGCCAAACTGAGTCCAAGGCCGCGGCCGCCGAAAAGCAGCGCGCCGCCGAACATGCGGCCAAGGCGGAGGAAGCGGCGCGATCGGAAAAAGAGCGAGCGAGGCTTGACGCCATCGCCGGCCTGTCACCGGAACAGATCGCCAAGGCGGAAGAGCTGGCCAACTGGGATTTCATCAAGGCCAGCGAAGGCAGCCAGGAATTCCGCGATCACCTGGCCCGCTTCCCGCAAGGGGTGACCGAGCGCATGGCGCGGAAAAGACTTGAGGCCCTCGTCTGGGCGGGGCTATCCCAGCCAGCCGGCGCCGACGCCCTGAAAGGCTTTCTGGCAGAGTTTCCGAACGGGACCCATGCGAACGAGGCGACGGCGAATCTGGCCGAGCTGGAATCGCATGCGGCGGCGGCGCGCGAAGCGGCGGAGGGCGAGAAGCGTGAGATGGACGCATGGGCGTCGGCCAGCGCCGCTGGGACCGTGGCCGCGCTCGAAGATTTTCGGCAAGATTGGCCAAACGGCAAATATGCGAATGCGGCGCACACGCGGATCAGAGAAATCAAGGGAGGGCCATCGCGGCGACGGCTGCTAGGCGTCGGGGCTGGCGCGGCTGCGCTTGGCGGTCTGGCTGTCTTCGGATTCCGGCCGGGAAACCTGTTCTGGCGCCTGCTTTATGATCAATCGATCCGCACATTCGCCGGGCATGCGGATGCGGTCAGATCGGTCGCATTCTCGCCCGATGGGCGCAACGCGCAGTCCGGCAGCAACGATCACACCGTCAGGCTCTGGGACGTCGCGACGGGAGAGGGGATTCGCACGTTCGCCGGGGATGGGATCGTCACGTCGGTCGCATTCTCGCCCGACGGCCGTACTGCGCTGTCCGACGACGGAAACTACACCTTCAAGCTCTGGGACGTCGCGACGGGAAAGGAGATCCGAACTTTTGGCGGGCACACTTCATACGTTGCTGCGGTCGCGTTCTCGCCCGACGGCCGTACTGCGCTGTCCGGCAGCCTCGACAAGACGCTCAAGCTCTGGGACGCTGCGACGGGAAAGGAGATCCGCGCCTTTGCCGGCCATGCCAAATACGTTGTATCGGTCGCGTTCTCGCCCGACGGCCGCAATGCGCTGTCCGGCAGCGACGACACGACCCTCAAGCTTTGGGACGTCGCGACAGGAAAAGAAATCCGCACCTTTACCGGTCACACCGGAGGGGTCAGTTCGGTGGCGTTCTCACCTGACGGCCGAACCGCCCTCTCCGGCAGCTTCGACACTACCCTTAGGCTTTGGGACCTGGCGACGGGAAAAGAGATCCGAACCTTCGCGGGGCATACCAACTGGGTCTTTTCGGTCGCGTTCTCACCCGACGGGCGCAGCGAGCTGTCTGGCAGCGAAGACCACACCCTCAAGCTTTGGGACGTCGCGACGGGAAACAACATTCGCACCTTTACCGGTCACACCGGAGGTGTCAGTTCGGTGGCGTTCTCACCCGACGGCCGCAGCGCGCTGTCCGGCAGTTGGGACCAGACGCTCAAGCTTTGGGACCTGACCGGCCGTTAAACGGCAGTCCCGCCAATCCCCACGGACTCGGTAGAAATCCCCCTCGCCGCGACGCGAGAAGGAAAGTTAGCGCCGCGTGACAGGCGGCCGTTAGGTGCTACACTGCCTCGAAAACAGTTTCGTTTGAGGCGAACCGGCGGGCGCGACATTTTGCCGCCTTGACGTCCTCGCCCCGTACGGCCCATTGCACGAGCCAGCGCTCCCGAGGCGCAACAATATCGAACGCGAGGATCATCGCCATGGCCAACGACAAGATGATGGCGCAGATGTCGAGCAAGCCCGGCTTCATCGCCGCGCTCGACCAAAGCGGCGGATCGACCCCCGGCGCGTTGCGGCTCTACGGGATTCCGGACAGTGACTACAAGGGCGACGACGCCAAGATGTACGATCTCGTGCATGAGATGCGGGTGCGCATCATCACCGCGCCCGTTTTTTCCGGCGACAAGGTCATTGCCGCCATCCTGTTTGAGCGCACGATGGATGGCGAGGCGAAGGGCAAGCCGGTCCCCACCTACCTGTGGGAGGAGCGGGGCGTCGTTCCGATCGTCAAGGTCGACAAGGGGCTCGCGGAAGACAAGGATGGCGTCAGCGTGATGAAGCCGATGCCGGACCTCGACAAGCTTTTGGGCCGGGCGAGCAAGCTTGGCGTGTTCGGCACCAAGATGCGTTCGGTCATCAACCTCGCGTCGAAAACCGGCATCGCCGCAATCGCCAAGCAGCAGTTCGAGTTTGGCGAACAGATCGCGAGCCATGGGTTAACCCCGATCCTCGAGCCGGAAGTGTCGATCAAGAGCCCTGACAAGGCCGGCGCGGAGCGGATCCTGCTCGACGAATTGACCAAGGGGCTCGACGCCTTGCCCGCCGGCCGCAAGGTGATGCTGAAGCTGACAATACCCGAGGTTCCTGACTTTTACGCGCCGTTGATCAAGGACAAGCGGGTCGTGCGCGTCGTCGCGTTGTCCGGCGGTTATACAAGGGACGACGCCTGCGAGCGTCTTGCCAAAAATCACGGTATGATCGCCAGCTTCTCGCGCGCGCTCGCCGAGGGCCTCAAGCGTTCGATGTCCGACGCCGAGTTCGACGAGGAACTCGGCGACGCCGTCGATGAGATTTATGAGGCCTCGACGGTCAAGGTCTGACGGGTTGTCGGTTCGTTTCTTGCGGGTCGGGCTCCCCCTTTGCGTGGCGCGTCTGGCTCGCGCTTGAGCACAAGGGAATTCCCTATCATCGCAGGAGCGCTGTCGTTCGACGCCGGCGACTTGAAGATGGGGGAATTCGGAGCGCTCAACCTGTGTCGCCGTGTGCCGGTCCTGGTCGACGACGATTTTGCGCTGGCCGAATCCGCGGCGATTGTCGAATATATCGGGCAGCGTTGGCGGTCGGGGCCTGCCCTGTTCGCCCGCGATCCGCGCCAGCGCGCGATCCAGCGGCGCATGGTGCGCAAGGCTGACGACGATCTTGCCGACCTTGGCCAGCCCTTGGCGTGCGGCGAGGACTCGAGGGGCCCGCTGAACGCTCGCGGCGAGAATTCGCTCCATGGGAGGACGCCGCGACCGGCAAGTATCTGACCGGCGACCTCTCGGCGGTCGACCTCACGGTCATCCGTTCCTGGCCCTGTTCCTGCGGGTCGCCGGCCGTAGGGCGGATTTCGTCAAGGACGACGTCATCGGACCGCGTCCTGCCGTCTGGATCGATCGGACGCAGAGGCTTCCCATTGTTGAGCGGACCCGGCCGCCTCATTGAAAATGAGCGCCTCGCCTTGACTTGGCGCGGTGAAGGGCGTTGCTCGCGTGCGCCGGGCGGCGGCCAATCATCGACCGTGACAGCTTCTCGCAATCGCCGACGGGGAACATCGCGATGAGCGCTGCGCTCGACACCGTCTTTCTGTTCGACGTCGATAATACGCTGCTCGACAACGATCGCATTCAGGCGGACCTTCGCGAGCATCTTCAAGCCGCCCATGGCGATGGCGTCGCCGCACGATATTGGGAAATATTTCAGGAGCAATGGGGCGCTGTGGGCTACGCCGACTATTTCGGGACCCTTGCCCGCCTGCGACTTGAGGATCGCTACGATCGGGAGCTTCCCGTCACCGCGAATTGGCTCATGGACTATCCATTCGCGGATCGCCTCTACCCCAGGGCCCTTGATGCTGTGGACCATGTGCGGCAGTGGGGATCGGCCGTCATTCTGTCCGACGGCGACGCCGTCCTTCAACCGCGAAAGATTGCGCGCTCCGGCCTATGGAAGGCGTTGGCGGGCGATGTCCTCATCTATGTTCACAAAGAAAAAGAGCTCGAGGATGTCGAACGCCGGTATCCAGCCGCTCATTACGTGCTCATTGACGACAAGACGCGCATCCTCGCGGCCGTGAAAGCAGCCTGGGGCGATCGAGTCACCACCGTCTTTCCGAGGCAGGGCCACTTTGCGATTCAGGAGCCGCCGCGAGACGGCCTGTCGGTCGACAAGACGATCGAGAGGATCGGCGATTTGCTGGACCATGACTGGTCGGAGCTGAAATCACGAAGCTGAGGCGAAAGCGTAGGTCCGCATCCCGAGCCCGCAAATGAGAAAAGTCTGATCCGCTTCAGTGCAAAGTCCGCGGCGGATCAAAGCCGCTCTGCCGGTTGTCGGTCAAAACGGGGGCGCGAGAGCGGGTGGGAGGTGAACCGCTCTCGCGCCCGCCCCGAACGCGCGAAGACCAAAAGGGGCTTCCTTAGCGGATGGACGCGCTTGTTCGCGGTGGGTCGCGAGACGCGCCCAAAGGAAGCCGCTCAGGCTTCTTCGGCGTCGTCTTCGGGCTGGCGGTCCTCTTCGAGGATCCGCTCGGCGATCAGTCCAGAATTCTCTCGAATGGCGTGCTCGATCTTGTCGGCCATCTCCTGATTCGCTTTCAGGAAGGCTTTGGAGTTTTCCCGGCCCTGGCCCAGCCGTACGCTGTCGAAAGAAAACCAGGCGCCCGACTTCTCCACCACGCCGGCCTTGACGCCAAGGTCGATCAGTTCGCCAACCTTGGAAATGCCTTCGCCATACATGATGTCGAACTCAACCTGCTTGAACGGCGGGGCGACCTTGTTCTTAACCACCTTGACCCGCGTCTGGTTGCCGACCACCTGCTCGCGCTCCTTGATCGCGCCGATGCGGCGAATGTCGAGGCGGACGGACGCGTAGAACTTGAGCGCATTGCCGCCCGACGTCGTCTCGGGCGAGCCATACATGACTCCAATCTTCATGCGGATCTGATTGATGAAGATCACCATGGTGTTGGAGCGGGAGATCGACGCCGTCAGCTTGCGCAACGCCTGGCTCATGAGCCGCGCCTGCAATCCCGGCTGTGAGTCGCCCATTTCGCCTTCGATTTCGGCCCTCGGCGTCAGCGCCGCAACCGAGTCGATGACCAAGACGTCAACCGCGCCTGAACGCACCAGCGTGTCGGTGATTTCAAGCGCTTGCTCGCCGGTGTCGGGCTGGGAAATCAGGAGGTCGTTGAGATTGACGCCGAGCTTGCGCGCATAAATAGGATCGAGCGCATGTTCCGCGTCGACGAAGGCGCAAACGCCGCCCTTTTTCTGCGCTTCCGCGATCACATGCAGCGTAAGCGTCGTCTTGCCCGAGGATTCGGGGCCATAAATCTCGACGACACGGCCGCGCGGCAGGCCGCCGACGCCAAGCGCGATGTCGAGCCCGAGCGATCCCGTCGGCACGGTCTCGACCTCGAGCGCCTTCTGCTTGCCGAGGCGCATGATCGAACCCTTGCCGAACGCCCGTTCGATCTGCGACAGGGCGGCGTCGAGCGCCTTGGTCTTGTCCACGCTGGTCCCTTCCACGAGGCGAAGATTCGGTTGAGTCATAACCATCGTCCTTCTCTCACGGGCAGCGTCTGATCCGCAATCGCGGTTTTGCGCGCCCCCCTTGTGAGGGGAGTATGTGCATGGTTTGTTCTCGTGCGCAAGTTCTTTTTCTGTTCTCGTTGGGGATATAGCTATCGCTGACGTGAGCCGCAGTTTGGGCACCCGTTGAAAGGAAGTGTGACGCTGAGAGATTAGGTCTTGTCCACTTTCGGCCCGCCGCCGAACTTGGGGGCACCGTTTTCGGTCGAATTTGGCCAAGTCCGATCTGTTTCGCCAACGCGGACCGCTGTGCCGCGTAGTTCGGCGCAACTGTGCGGTAGTCGGACGGCAAGTTCCATTTCTCGCGGTATTGCTGCGGCGACAGGCCGAGGCCGGTTAGATGACGCCGTAGAGACTTGAATCGCTTGCCGTCGTCGAGACAGATCATGAAGTTCAGGGTGATTGACTTGCGGGTTGGCACCGTTGGGATTTTCATCTCGAACCGAGACGCTCTTGATCGATTCTTGTCATGTAATGCGATAACTCCCTACCGACTTCGGAACACGGACATTGCGTAGCGGAGGATCGGCGCCCGCAATCAAGAGAAAACATCCACGAGGACTTGAACTTCCGCTTGGGACCGGAGTTTGGCGTTTATGGGAGAAGCGGAAAGGCAAAGGGCCGCAGTTCT
This sequence comes from Roseiarcus sp., assembly GCA_036521435.1. Classification (GTDB taxonomy): domain Bacteria; phylum Pseudomonadota; class Alphaproteobacteria; order Rhizobiales; family Beijerinckiaceae; genus Roseiarcus. Next base: position 939 of record DATDHT010000090.1, on the reverse strand, counting down.
AGCCGGTGAGTGCGCCACCTCAACTCGAGGGCGAGGTGTCGTGTCCTTTAGGCCCTCCAGCCGGCTGACACGTTTGCGAGGAGAATGAACGCAGCGCGCTCAGCAGCTCTGGAGCGTCCTCAAAAGCGCGTTGATCTCGATCGTCCCGACGGTCGAAAATGTATCTGAGATGGCGTAAGGCACGACAAGCCGCGAACCCTGACGCATAGCCCCACAGGTATAGACGACGTTGGGCACGTACCCTTCGCGTTCGTGCGGCTCAGGGCGAACGAGTGGTTCTGAGGACCGTCCGAGGACCTTGGATGGATCGGTCAGGTCGAGAAGCACCGCGCCAATTGCATATTTGCGAACGGGCCCAACGCCGTGGACGAGCAGAAGCCAGCCCTCGTCCAACTCGATCGGAGCGCCGCAGGTTCCGATCTGGACGAACTCCCAGGGAAACTTTGGCTTGAGGATGGGCGTGCCGCCGTCCCAAGAGAAGAGGTCGGTTGAGTAGATCAGGTATAGATTCTCGTTGTCTTGTCGCCCGATCATCGCGTAGCGGCCGTCGATCTTGCGAGGGAAAAGGCCCATTCCCTTGTTGCCGGCAGCGGCGCCTCTTAGCGGTGTCATCCGAAAAGACCGGAAGTCGCTGGTTTCGATAAGCTCGGAGCGGATCGCCGCTCCGTTATAGGCGGTGTAGGTCGCGTAATAAGTGCGCCGGCCTTCGTCTTCGAACGCCAGGAACCGCGCATCCTCAATCCCGTTCGCCTGAGCCAGCGTGATCGGGAAAATCACCCTCTCGCTGATGTCGTCCTCGTCCTTGAAAAGAACGTCGACGATGTCGCCGTCCGGACCGGCAACCCGATTCACAACCTGGGGCACGGATGCCAGGCGCGTCGTGGGATCGATGGTGACGCTTCCATCGGAAGCAATCGAGCCCGCCCGGAACGTGAGCGA